>CAYOHL010000012.1:0-18058 GCA_964403775.1 uncultured Methanosarcinales archaeon | reverse complement strand
TTATAAGAGCCTCTTTAGAACTCTTGCTCTTTTTTCTACTAAATAAACCAAAAATAATTAGTATCACCCCGTTTAACTGTATTTTCAAGCTTGTTTAAAAACTTTTCTAAAAATAACAAATTTTAAAAACAAAGATAAACTTTTCTGTTAACAAACCATAAAGGACAACATAATGATAAATTCAAAATCAAACTTAGCGATTTTACTCTCAAAATTAAGACTTTTTGAGGCTCCAAAACTAAAAGCAGAGCAGTACACAACAGACTCAGAAATAGCAGCAGCTGTTTTGTGGCAGGCTTATTACTTAAGGGATATAGAAAACAAAACAATAGCTGATCTTGGCAGCGGCACCGGTATACTTGGCCTAGGCGCCTTACTATTAGGAGCAAAAAAAGTTTTTTTTGTTGAGAATGACAAGGATTCGATTAAGATTGCCAAGGAAAATCTTGCTTTTATTGAAAAAGGAACTAATGCAAAGCTTTCTGAGAAAGCCATATTCCTTAACCGAGACATCAATAATTTTAATGAAAAAGTTGACACTGTAATCCAGAATCCTCCATTTGGCACAAAACAAAGGCATGCTGATAAAATTTTCTTAGAAAAGGCATTTTCTCTTGCAGATGTAATTTATAGTTTCCATAAGCTTGAGACAGAGGTGTTTGTAAACAAAATTTCGGGAGATTATGGCTTTGGAATTACCAGTTTATGGAAATTTGACTTTCCAATAAAGGCAACATACAGCTTTCATAAGAAAAGAATCCAAAGAATAAAGGTTGGATGCTGGAGAATGAATAAAATCAAATAGAAATCTTTATAAACATTATAAAAAATCTTTTTTAGGGTGTTTTTATGGAATTAAACATAATTGAGGAAAAAAAGAACAGGTTATGCTTTGAAATCAAGGGCCAAGGCAATACTTTCTGCAATATATTGAAAAATGAGCTGTGGAATGACAAGCATATTACTATTGCAACATATACTATTAAACACCCGCTGATTGGAACCCCTTTTATGATTGTTGAGACAGATAGTAAAAAAAGCCCAAGGCAGGCACTGGCAAGTGCTGCTGAAAGGATTGCTGATAAGGCAGACAAACTCAAGAAAGAGTTTAAGAAAGAAATAAAATGATCAAGCCAGATCAGGGCAAACTACTGATAAAACTTGCAAGAGACTCCATTTCCTCCTATTTCTTAAGAAAAGAGCCTAATACGAGCGCTGTAGGATGTTTTTCCCAAAAACAAGGGGTTTTTGTAACCCTGTACAAGAAAAACCAGCTAAGGGGATGTATTGGCTTTCCAGAGCCTGTTTTTCCATTGTTTGAGGCAATAATAAAAGCAGCAAGATCAGCTGCTTTTGAAGACCCAAGGTTTCCACCCCTGCAGAAAGAGGAACTAAAAGACGCAAGGATAGAGATATCTGTCCTTACTGTCCCAAAGCTTATTGAAGTGAAAACCCCAGAAGATTATCTTAAGGAAATAAAGATTGGCAAAGACGGCCTTATAATAAGGTCAAGCCTTGGCTCCGGGCTATTGCTGCCGCAGGTTGCAACAGAGTACAACTGGGATGCAGAGGAATTTCTTGGGCATTTGTGCGAGAAGGCCTGGCTAAAGCAGGATGCATGGAAAGATGCAAACAACAGGATTTACAAGTTTCAGGCACAGATATTTAAAGAATAGAACTTTCTCCAGATTAAAATGGCCATAGACAGGATATTAAAATTATACAAAGACAAAATAGAACTTAGGCTAAAGATATTTCTGGATGAAAAAATTGCCGAGGCAGAAAAAATATCAGATTCTTCAAGAGAGATAATGCAGTGCATAAAAGACTTTAGCCTTAGGGGGGGAAAAAGAATAAGGTCAATACTAGTTGTAATGGCCTATAAATCGCTTGGAGGAAAAAATGAAAATGCAATAATTGACATTGCAGTATCAGCAGAGTTGATGCAGTCATTCCTGCTGGTTCATGATGATATAATTGATGATGATAGCCTAAGAAGGGGCGGCCCAACCATGCATAGAACATATGCAGAGAAATACAAGGATTATAACAACCCAAAAAAATTTGGGGAAAGCATGGCAATAATTGCAGGCGACCTTTTAGCAGTTCTTGGAAATGAGACGATATCTAAATCAGATTTTGATGAAGGAAAAAGAGTAAGGTTATTGCAGAAGTTCAATAACATTGTAAAGATGACTGGCTATGGCGAAATAACTGACATTTTATTGGGCCTAAAAACCCATATAAGGGAAGAAGATATACTGAAAATGCACAAATTAAAAACAGCTGCCTACACAATAGAAGGACCTTTGCATATGGGTGCAATAGCTGCAGGGGCATCGGATGAGCAGCTAAAAACACTAACCAATTACGCAATTCCATTGGGGCAGGCATTCCAGATAAGGGATGATATTTTGGGTATGTTTGGCTCAGAGGAAAAACTTGGCAAGCCTGCTGACTCTGATATAAAAGAGGGCAAGAAAACGCTTCTTATTTTAAAGGCACTGGAAAATTCAGATAAAGAACAAAAAGAGCTCATTTTAAATGCCTTGGGAAACAAAAATATAACAAAAACAGAGCTAACAAAGGTAAGAGAAACCATAAAGAAAACAGGGTCACTAGATTACTCTGAAATTCTGGCAGAAAAACTAGTGGAAAAGGCAAAGGATGTAATAAAAAAATCTGATTTTGAAAAGCAGGGAAAAGACTTCTTGCTTGAAATAGCAGATTACATAATCAAAAGGGATTACTAAGATGAAGAGAAGAAAAACAAGAGGTGTAAGAGTAGGAAAACTAAGGATTGGCGGCAATGCTCCAATATCTGTCCAGTCAATGTGCACTACGCATACAGGAGATGTAAATAGAACTTTAAAACAAATTCATGAGCTTGAGAATGCCGGCTGCGAGATAATAAGGGTTTCTGTTACAGACATAGATGAAGCAAAAGCATTGAAAAAAATAAAAGGGAACATAAGCCTCCCCTTGGTTGCAGACATTCATTTTGACTACAGGCTTGCAATTGAATCAGCAAAATACGCTGACAAGCTGAGGATAAACCCAGGGAATATTGGTTCTGATGATGAGGTTAAGTTGGTTGTAGAGCAAGCAAAGGATTATGGCATTCCAATAAGAATTGGCGTGAACCTTGGCTCTTTAGACAAAAGGATTATTGAAAAATTTGGCCTAACATCAAAAGCAATGGTTGAATCTGCCCTAAAACATATAAAAATCCTTGAAGAGCTCGACTTTTACAACACAGTTATTTCAATGAAGGCCTCTGACATTAAAAGAACTGCTGATGCCTATAGGATGTTGGCAGACAAAGTAGATTACCCCTTTCATCTTGGCGTTACAGAGGCAGGAACATCTTATTCAGGAACAATAAAATCCTCTATAGGAATTGGGTCATTACTATTAGAAGGAATTGGGGATACAATAAGGGTTTCCCTTACATCAAACCCTTTGGAAGAAGTAAAAGCAGGGCTTGAAATACTAAACAGCCTTGGCTTAAGAAAACAGAGAACAATAATTTCATGCCCTGGATGCGGCAGAACAGAAATAGATTTAATTGGATTGGCAAAAAACATTGAACAGGCAACAGCACATATAAAAAAACCAATCCAGATAGCTGTTATGGGTTGCGCTGTCAATGGACCAGGGGAGGCAAAAGAAGCAGATGTTGGTGTGGCTGGTGCAAAAAACTTTGGCATAATCTTCAGAAAGGGAAGGGTTGTTAAGAGGGTTGAGAAAGACAAAATTTTAGGGTCATTATTGGAGGAAATAAGCAAATTATAGGGGGCTTGTATGAAAACAATAGCAATAATACTAGCAGCAGGAAAGGCAAAAAGAATGATGGCTGATAAAAATAAACTGTTTTTAGAGCTGCAAAAACCAATTCTAATACATACAATAGAGGCATTTGAAAAACATAAACTAATCAATGAGATAATAGTTGTTGTGAACAAAAAGCATTTAGATATTTGCAATAAGGTTGTTGAAAAGAACATCTTTAAAAAAATCAGGAAAATAGTTGTTGGTGGTGAAACAAGACAGCAGTCATCATACAATGGGGTTATGGAAGCAGATGCTGATATTATCCTTATCCATGATGGTGCAAGGCCGCTTGTAACAGAGGATTCTATAACAAACTCGATCAAGGATGCTCTAAAATATGGAGCCTCTGTTGTTGCAGTACCTATGAAAGAAACTGTAAAAAATGTTGATAATTTTTTTGTTAAAAACACCCTTAACAGGAAAAAACTATGGATTGCACAGACTCCTCAAACCTTTAAATCAGAGATTATTAAGAAAGCCCACAGATCAGCAAAAAAAGATAATTTTTTTGCAAAAGATGACTCTACATTAGTTGAGAGATTGGGTTATAAAGTTAAGGTATCAACAGGGCATTATGAAAATTTAAAGATAACAACACCAGATGATTTGGTAATAGCAAAGCATATATTCAAGAAAAATAATAGGGGATATTATGATTAGGGTTGGTATTGGTCAGGATTCCCATAGTTTTATAAGAAAAGGCAAAAAAAGCCTTGTTCTTGGCGGCGTAATAATCCCTAATGAAAAAGGCCTTGAAGGAAACTCAGACTGCGATGTTGTTCTGCATGCATTATTTAATGCATTAAGCCAGGCCATTGGAAAAAGATCAATAGCAGTTTACTCTGATAAGATGTGCAGCGAAGGAATTGATGACAGCAAGGAGTATTTGAAAGTAGCATTAAAAATGGTCAATGAAAGCAATTATAGAATAAGCAACATTGGAATAATGATTGAGGCAAAAAAACCAAGGATTGAGCCGTATGTTGACAAGATGAAGAAGAGTATATCAGAAATATTGATGATAGAAGAGGATAGTGTTGGTATAACAGCAACCTCCGGAGAAGGCCTTACTGCTTTTGGCAGGGGCATTGGAATACAAGCATTTGCAGTAGCAACTCTTATCAGGTGTTAATAAATGGAAACTGTTGAAAAGGCATATGCAAAGCTAAACCTTTCTCTTGATGTTATTAAGAAACTTCCTTCTGGATACCATGAAATAGACTTTGTTATGCAGGAGATTAAACTGTATGATGTTATTAAGCTAAAAAAAGTAGATAAAGGTATTAGATTAATAAGCAGTATTGGTATCTGTCCAACAAAAGAAAACCTTGCTTACAAAGCTGCAGAAGTTATTATCAAAAAATTTAAACTAAAAAAAGGTGTTGAGATAACCATTGAGAAAAATATTCCTGTTGGAGCCGGTCTTGGAGGAGGAAGCTCAGATGCTGCTGCTTTAATCAAGGGAATGAAAAAATTATTTAATATTAAAATGAGTGAAGAAGAAATGGTTGAAACTGCAGCTATGATTGGAATGGATGTTCCATTCTTTATCCTTGGAGGAACTGTTCATGCAACAGGGAGAGGAGAAAAAATAAAGGGAATAGAACCTTTGCCAAAAGATGTTTACTTTGTTTTGGCAAAACCAAATTTTAATATTTCAACAAGGGATGCTTATAACAATCTTGATTATGAAAAAATAAGCAAAGAGCGAAAAACAGCCCAGATGCTTAAGGCAATCAAAGAACAAAACATTGAAAAAATTGCAGAAAACATGCATAATGATTTTGAATGTTCTATATGTAAAAAATATCCAATTATTAGTGAAATCAAGGAAAAAATGATAAAAAATAAGGCATTAAATGCATTGATGTCTGGCTCTGGTCCAACTGTTTTTGGGATAACCCGAGAAGAAGCTGTTGCAGAAAACATACAGGACAGCCTGAAAAAAGATCCTTATTTTAAGAAAAACCTTAATTTTGTTTGCATAACACAAACAAGGTGAAATCATGAAGGTTATTTGTGCAGAGAACATGGGCTTTTGCTTTGGTGTAAATAGGGCAATTGGCATGGTTTTAAAAGAGAAGAATGCTTATAGTCTTGGCCAGCTCATACATAATCCGCAGGTTGTTGAATTGCTTGAGAAAAAAGGGGTTAAGGTTGTTAATTCAGTTGATGAAGCCAATAAAACTTTAGTTATAACCGCCCATGGAACATTAAAATCAAACATTGAGAAGGCAAAGGAGAGGGGCCTTAGAATAATAGACACAACCTGTCCTCTCGTGAGAAGAGTCCATGAGCTTGTAAAAAAGTTTGGTAATAAGGGCTACAAAATTATATTGCTTGGAGATAAAGATCACCCCGAGGTTAAGGGGATTGTTAGCAATACTGGCAGTGCAGTTGTAATAAAAAGCCCTGAGGAAGCAAAGAGCTTAAGATTTAACAAGGCCTGTGTTTTATCCCAAACAACACAATCAACGGACAATTTCAACAACGTTGTTAATGTGCTGAAGAAAAATATCTCTGACTTAAAGGTTTTTAATACAATATGTGATGCTACAAAGAAAAGACAGGATTCAGCAATAGAGCTTGCCAAAAAGGTTGATTTTATGATTGTGGTGGGAGGATATAACAGCGCCAACACAAAAATGTTAAGCCAGATCTGCAGTGAAATAGTTGAGACAAAACATATAGGAAAAGCTGATGAGCTTGATGAAGAATGGCTTAAAAACAAAAAAACAGTTGGATTAACAGCTGGAGCTTCTACTCCTAGCTGGATAATTAAGGATATAAGAATAAAGATAGAGGCTATATAAATGAAACATAAGAAAGGATTAACAATTGAGGAATGCGTAAGAAGAGCAAAGAAATTTATAGATTCTCAAGGTGTTTGCCTGCTTTTGTATGATATAAAGGGATCAAGAAATTTTGAGGTAAATAAATTTATTCAAAAACGACGTGAGATGCAGGAAAGTTTGAACAATAAATTTTCAAAATATATGCCTGAAAATGATTTAGACTTCAGGGGAATATTTAAGAAAGGATTTCAGATATACAGGGGTGATGCCGCTGTTGCAGGAATAAACTCAGCAGAGATTATTCCTGAGATAGTTAATTATCAAAAGGAAATGTTTCCAGATGTACCGCTTTATTGGAGTGTGGCAAAGGATGGTTTTGATAAGGGGGGGTATATTTAGTGGATGACCCTTTATTTTATAATCATTTAATCCATAATAAATTAAACTATTCCCCGAAGCGCCTATTCCTGTTTTTGTATTCCTCAACAACCTCAACAAGGTCTTGTTTTTCAAACTCAGGCCATGTCTTTTCAAGAAAAAACCATTCAGAATATATTGACTGCCATGGAAGAAAATTGCTTGTCCTTTGCTCGCCGCCGGTCCTTATTATCATGTCTAAATCTCCGTCTAAATAAAGGTTCTCTGCAAATGTTTTTTCATTAATTTCATCTATTTTAAGCTTTTTGCTCTTAACTTTTTCAGCAATTTTTTTCACTGTATCAACAATCTCTTCCCTACCGCCATAAGCAAGGGCAATATTGATTCTGTATTCTTTGTAATCCTTAGTCAAGTCCATAATTTTTTTTATTTTTTCCTGCACTTTTTCTGGAAATAAATAATACCTACCAATGACATTTATTCTTATTTTATACTTATGGATATCCTCATTTGTTAAGATTTCATTAAATGCTTTTTCAAAAATATCCATTAAATAATCAAACTCTTTTTTTGGCCTGTTGAAGTTTTGCATAGAAAAACAGTAAAGTGTCAGTTCTTTAATATCCAGTTCTCTGCACCATTTAAACAGTTTTTTGAGTTTTTTATAGCCAAATTCATGGCCTTCCCATGGGTTCAGATTAAGCCTTTTTGCAAAGCGCCTGTTTCCATCTAAAATAATTCCTATATGTTTCGGGTCCTTATTCATGAAATAATATGAAAAATAGGTTATTTATAAAGCTTTTTGTATTATGTTTTTAAATTTTAATAAATGAATTTATTTTATTAATAAGCTTGTTTGCCCTTGTTGCCCCTGCACCATAATTTAATAATTCATACCTGTATTTTATCATTGCCAGTGGATTTTCCACGATATATTTAAGCCTTGCATCAGCCCCCTCCAGCCTTTTGAGCTTTTCTGCACTCTCAATCTCTTTTTCATATTTGCCGAGCTCTTCGTTAATCATGCCAATTGCATAATTGAACTTATTATTTACAGCAGAATTCAGCTTGTTTACCTTTGAGATGTATTCATCAATCTGTTCCTCAAGCCTTTTTTCTCCTTTCCATTCACTATAGGTATTTATTTCATTTGTCTTTTCTTTAAGCTGTCTAATTATAATTAGTTCTTTGTTCTGAAGCCCAAGCTTGAGTAAGGAATCAACCTGCCTTTGCAAATTATCAATAATATATTTATCTTTGCTAATCTCCCTCTTTACTTTCTCCAAGAGCACAATATAATCCTCTTTTTTGTTGGTTATGGTGTCCTCTATCTTGCAAATTCCTGCAATCCCCGCTGTATTTCCAAAGCAGTCATATAAGTACCTTATCTTATTGTTTTTTAAAGTTAATTCCTCAAGTTTTTCAATTGTTCCTGGTTTATTCCAGTTATTGGTTTGGAGAATATTGTTTAATAGTTCAAATTCAGCACCTATTTTTTCTATTTCAAAAGTTATTCTTGCCTCTATTTCGCTTATTAGGTTTGATCCGCTATCAACAAATGCTTTTGCATAATCTCTGAAATAATTATCACCTTTAAAATCCTGAATCCTACTTAAGTCAGAATTGATTTCATTAATGATGCCTCTCACTTGGTCTATTTTCTGTTTTGTAATGTTTCCGTTGAATGCAATCTCCACAATATTCCTATTTTTTTGAATTTTCTTGTTTAACTCAGCAATCTCTTGACTGAAGTCATTCAACTGATATGTGTCCCTAATATACTTTTTCGGAAAATGTATTATCTCTCCTTTCTTGGCTATTGCATCAAAATTTTCATCAAACTTCTTGTTGAATTTGATTATCTTATCCAAGCTGTAAGATTCCTTGCAGACCTTTTCTGCTATAGACTCCAGGGTTTCATCCTCCATTACCTGATAATACCTTGAATTCTCAAATAAAACATCATGCTTTCTCTTAATTTTATAGGCCTCAGCAGAAATGCAGCCAAGAGATAAAACTATTAGTAACCAAATAATTGACTTTTTGATTTTTTTCTTGAAAGAATTTATTTTTGACTGCTCATTAGTTATCACATCATCCAATTTTTTGTTTAATTCGCTAAATTTTGATTCAGTTTCTTCTAAAATATCCTCAAGTTCGTTTCTCATCTTATCTCTCCACAAGCCCCTCTATTTGTATAAACTGCCTGTGGTTTTTTGACAGCTCTTCCTTAGCTGATAGAAGCTCTTTCTTTTTTTTGACAGAATTAAAATAACCCTTTTTTTGATTTATTTTATTAACATAATTATCTTCTATATATTTGATGTTTTGGTTTATTATTCTAAAGCCTTCATATAGTTTTTTATTAAACAAATCATTAAGCTGTTCTAAATTTGAATTGTATTCATTAAACAATTTCCTGTTTTCATCATAATTGCATGTTAATGGAGGTTCAGAGATAATCTTTTTTACCTCTCCAAAAAGAGAAATATCCTCATCATAGATAATATTATTCAATGACGCATAAAGAAGCTTGTTATAATAATCTATTTTTTTATGGCCTGTTTTTATTTTATTGTTTTCTTTTGAAATTTTTTCAAGATTATCAATTTTTAACACCTTTTTTAGTTGTAGAATATTCTATTGAACTCAGACTCGACTTCAGGTGTTATTTTTTTGATGTCGTCATTAAAACTATGGTCAAAAAAAAGCCTTGTATTATCACTTATTTTGTACTGGGACCCAATTTCATATGGTTCTAAATTGCCCTTTCCTGTACTTTGGAGGGAAACTAGGTTATATTTGATTCCCAGTTCTCTTATTTTTTCCTGTCTTGATATTTGGTTTTTTGTTTTTCCAGCTGATTCATTGGATGCATATGCAAACTCCCATAAGTCCGGTCTTCTGGTTTCCTTGTCCATTATATCCCAGAGTGTTTCACCTTTTTTCAGGAAGTAATCTTTTGCTTGATAGTCCTCAGATGAGTTATCTTGGTAGTATGCTATCTTTTTGTCAAATTCTAAGCTCAATTTTGATTCATCATGCGGCAAAACAATAGAACTTTCTGCTTTGTTGATTTGATTGTTGTAGTTTTTTAAAGTACTATCTAGGTTTTTTGCAGCCTCATAACCCGCAAAGAATGAAAAAACCCCCACCAATGTGTAAGTTAAAATGCTTTTTATGTTTCTTTTAAAGAAACTCTTTGTTTTTTCATAGCCTCTGTTTATTATGCTGTTTAAATACCCTCTTGATTTCTTGTTCTGTTTTTCATGCCCGTGGATTTTTCTTTTATTTTTTCTCCATTCAATCGTTTTTCCATTATCCTGGTATTCCTTCAATACCCTGTATAATGTTGAGGTGCTAAACCTTTTAATTTTAGTTTCATCCCTGCCCTTGTTTATTTCATCAGATATATCCCTGACCCTTATATTCTCATGATTGTTGTATAAATCAACTATTTTTTCTCGGTCATAATAATCAAGCTTTTTTCCATAGCGGAAACTAATGCTGTCAGAATTGTTTGCTGATTCTGAAGACACTATTGAATCTATGGTTTGGTTATTTCCTTTTATCATTTTCCCTTCAGGTAGTTATTTGTCATTCTGTCTCTGTTTATGAGCTTCATATCATAGGCATTTGAAATATCATCTAACACTGAGCTAAGCAACTGGTTTGAGTTCCTGTATCTTCTAGCAAGCGACCTTGGGTTGCTTTCAATTTGAGAGATTTCCCTTAACCTGCCGCCTATTATGTCATTAACATCATAGGTGTATTCCTCAAGATAATGTACATTATTTAAAAGCAACTTAACAAATCCTGCCTGCTTCATTAAGGGGTCATATACCGGCCTTGTTACCTTTGTGAAATCCAATACTCTTTTTGTTTGGTCTATTAATTCTTCAGAAAGAAACAGGTATACCTGCACTATTTTCTCAATTTTTTTGAGATTTTCATCAATACCAATATAATCAACTATATGCCCCTGATTTAAATGCAGTTTTTGCAGCAATTCGCTTCTTTTTCTTTCAAGATTCTCAGAAATGCACCTTATATCAAAATAAAACTTATCTCCTGGCCGCATGTTAATTAATTTTCTTTCTACAATCTTATAATCCCTTTCAGTTTTAAATAGCTCCTCCCTTAACTGGTCGTTGTCTAGCACCTTGGCTCCAGTAATAAGGCCTTTTTTATTTCTGCTACTGACTAGATTTTCATGAGCTTGTTTTAGATTTGAAGTCATCAGGATTAGTGTGGAGTTGATTTCCGAAAGATGATCTTCCTCCATACCCATTATTTGGTCTATGGTATAGTTTTTTCCAAAGACATTTATCCTGAAAAAGTCAACTGCAGCTGATGCTGTTCTGTAAAAAACTGATTTGTTCTCATTTATTTTCCATTTCATTGCAAGGTGAATCTTTTTTAACTCATCTGTATGCCCAACTATATAAACCAGATTTCCCTTTGATTTATATGGGGTTATAGCATAATTATTTAGCCCCCATGATTCTCTTCTTTCCTTGATAATCTTTTCAATGCCAGAATTATTTTTAATCTCACTCAAACCCCCCTCCTTTAGTTTATTATTTTTAAGTATCTCAACTATTTCTGGCTCTACCCCTGTGTATTCTGATTTCTTCTTTTGTTTTTTTGAACTGCCTTTCATTT
Source organism: uncultured Methanosarcinales archaeon (assembly GCA_964403775.1). Taxonomy (GTDB): domain Archaea; phylum Nanobdellota; class Nanobdellia; order Woesearchaeales; family CG1-02-33-12; genus CG1-02-33-12. Next base: position 6,386 of record CAYOHL010000012.1, on the reverse strand, counting down.
TTACACCCTTATTTTTTATGCTTTGAATAATATAGTGCAACGCTTTTTTCAAGCCCATCAAGCTGAGTAATATCTTTCATAACTTTTTTGTCAACAGTCTGATAATAAGGAGATATGGGGTAACTAATATTTTTCCCTAATTCCTTGCCCATGCTTGTGTTATCGCATCCGCCGCCCATGTAGTAGCCTAATGAGAATATCAGGAAGTATTTTAAGAGCTTAAACCCGAATCTGATAAGGCCCATTAGTGCTCACCCTCATCTAAGTAACTATTGATCCTATTTTCCAAATTTTTGTAAAATTCCTTGATTTTTGGCTTTTGTTTTTCAGCAAAATCAGTAATCTTCCTGTAAGTATTGCCTACTCTTTCATCTATCAGTGGTTTTATTATCCTAAACTTTCTTTCATTTGGCATCTCACTAATTCTTTTCTCAAGGAGCTCGTCACTGAACATATCTGCTATCTCTTTATCATAGCAATTATCAATGCCTATTTTGCTTATATCCAAAATATAATCCTTAAACTCTTTAGGCCTTTCCCCAACAATCCCCTTTGTATAATCCAAAAGCCCATCAATATCCTCTCCAGCAATGCCGTACATTGGCTGCTCCTGTTTTTCAGTCACCACAGCCATCTTTTCTTCTGTAACTGGCTTTACTGCCTTTATTCTTGCACATCCAGAGGCAAAACAGCTTGTCAGCGCAACTGTTCCTGTTAAAACCAGGACCCCAATAGTCCTTTTTAATCCCATATTGAGATAAAACCAGTATTTATTTTTAATAAGCATTTCCAAGAAAAAACGTAAGTATTTTTGTAATTCTTATAAATATTTACAGAACAAGCGTAAATTTTTTAAAAATTATGGTTTGCAAAATTTCTAAATTAGACAAAGGAATCCAAGAATATGGCGTTTTAAGGTATTCATATAAATAACTAACTAAAAGCTCCAAATTATTTTCTTAATTTGTTTAGCCATTGATTAAGTTCATTGTAGAATATTGCCTTTTTATCAGACAGCGACCTCTCTGAATTAAAATTCTTAACCCAATCTTTAGCATTGTTATAAACTATTTCATCTAATGGGACAACGGCATTTTTTGTTTCTATAATTCCATTATTAACATAATTTACCGGAAATCCGCTGGATTTTAATGGTGGATCCCATGTTGCATCTATTAGTTTATTACCATAACCTAAATCAGCTTTTAATGCCAAATGGTAAGTTAAAGGTAAATTTAATGATAAATTTCTTATTCTTTCAGGATAATCAACTTTTAAATCTTTCCAATAAAAAGGATATACAACATATTTTGTTGAAATGTCTTTCTGTTCGAGAATAAATCCCAGTAGAAAGTGCTTTGTTGAACAGGACCCACAATTATGAGAGAGGGTATATAAGATACTTTTTTGATAGTCAAGATCTTTTAATAATATTTTAAAAGGAATATTTCTAATATATTTAAATATATGGGGAAGTGTCTGTATTTCATTATCTTGTAATTGGGAATTTTTGCTTTTTAACCACTCCAAAATTTTGTTTTGTAATGATTCTTGGGTCATATATCTAAAAAAACAAAACTTATATTTAAACCCTGTGTTTTTATTCCCCTTTAGGCATAACAAGAAATTGGCTAATTTTGTGAACTATTAGATATAAGGAATATCACAATACTAACTATTCTTTTTATTTTGGGCTATAAAGCAGTAATAATCTTTGCTGTCTTTCCAGATTTTGAGAATTTTGAAATTATGGTAATGTTTTTTTATAACCTTTTTGTTATAGATAAAGTGGGTTAGTCCTTTCTCATTGCCCATTGTTGGGACATATGTTCTTTGAGCTGTTTTTTTAGCTGTTTTGATAAGATAGTCTCTAACCTTGCCTTTGGAAATTCTTCCGCAAAGTGTTATAAAAATAAGTCCTCTTGGCTTCAGCACTCTTTCAATTTCTTTTATTGTCTTTTTTATCTCATTCAGCTTGCCATGCTGTAAGACCTGTACACTGACCACTGCATCAAAAAAATTATCTTCATAAGGAAGCTTATTGAAGATATTTCCCGGTTTAAGGCTGCTTTTTATTTTTTCCTTTTTCAACCTCTTATTTATAATTTCCAGTCCTTTTTGGGCACAATCGATGCCATAAACATCAAAGCCCTTCTTTAATAGGTAAATAAGATTCCTGCCAGCACCACAGCCCAAATCAAGGATTTTTTTAACTCCCTTCTTTTTAAAGAAATATGATACATCGGGCATATTCTCATGAGGCCTGAGTATATTATAATACCTATACTTTACCCCTTCTTTTTTGTATATTTTGTCCCACTGAAGCATTTTGCTAAAAATTGTTTATTTTTACGTTTACTTATATATAATACTTTCTGAAGAATATTACCCTTACTCAGTGTTATATGCAATATTGCTCAGAAAACTTTTCTTTACTTGAAAGATAAAAACAAATTATTTATATAATCTTAATGATTCCCTGTAGTCATGGATAAAAAATACATCTCAATTGATATTGAATCATCAGGTCCTACGCCCGGAAAATATTCAATGATTTCATTTGGAGCCTGTATTGTTGGTAATCGAGAGTTACAATTTTATAGAGAATTAAAACCATTAAATCACAATTATGTTACAGAAGCAATGAAAATTGGTTGTCTTGGATTAAGATGCTTAGATAATCTTAAGTCACAAGATGAATTCAATCCAAAAAGCGATATATTTAATCCGAGGAAAGTGTTAGAATTATTATCTGATGTTGGTGAAGAAGTTCAAAAAGCTTTGAGTGAATATGTAAGCTGGATCAAATTAAACACAAAAGGATTTAAACCAATTGAAGCAGCTACACCAATAAAATTTGATGCTATGTTTACTTCTTGGTATTTTGATAATTTTTATGATGGGGAAAATCCATTAGGTCACAGCGGAGAAGATATGAGCTCCTTTTATAGGGGTATTATGAGAAATCCTAATGCAAGTATGAAGGACTTAAATCTACGTGATGAAAGGGATCTTCCCCACAATGCATTAGAAGACGCAATCCAACAGGCTAAAGAATTTGAAGAAGTTCTTAGAATTATGAAATCAACATAATTGTATTTGTCTTTAATATTTTTGTAAAGACACTTCATATTTGATATCAAAAAGTTTTCTTGTGTCATTTTCTTGCAGAAAAAACACATAACAGTGATTGCGATGTTACATATTAGATTATCTGAGGGATTTCTGAAAAATGTTTTACTTTATAAATTCTGGAATTTATTTTATTTGATTTGTATTTTATATTATGTTCCAAAATCTTTTTATTGATTTCAATTGAATCTTTTTCTTTCCAGTAATTTAATGCAATTACATCAATACCAAGATTTGCTGCACCAAATATTTCATTGCTTTCATGTGCCATAAAAACAGCCTCGCTTTTTTTAAAAGAACCTCTTTCGCATTTAAGGGCAATATTAAAAAACATTGGATTTGGTTTTTTTACACCAATATCTTTGGAAGATATGATCCCTGAAATATAGTTTATGACATTAAAACCATAAGGGTTATAAACCCCCCTCTCAACCAGTTGAGAAATGATCATCTTTTCTATTTTAGAGTATAGATTATTTCCTTTTTCTGTTGCATCAGTCAGTATATAAAATGGAATTCCTTTATGGTTAAGGATTTCAAGAGTTTTTGTTACATCTTTAAATAACTTGATTTTTTTACTGCAATTACCTCTCTCATTTATTAACTTACAATAGTCTGCATAAGTTGCATTAATAAAATTGTCATTCAGAAAAAGATTTATTGCTTCTTCCATCGGTATTTTAGTTTGGCTTAAAACTTTGTAAGATTTAAATATATTATAAACATCATTACCACGCCATTTTATTCCTTTTCTATTAAATAAGTCTGTTAGAACCGCTTTCTGCTCATTTATACTTGAAGTAGAATCAAAAAGTATATCTCCTGCGTCTGATAGCACTATTCCAATACATTTTTTTCCATTAAATCCATTACAGGAGTCCATTTTATTTTTCACTAAAATAATTTTTAAAGCGTTTTGTTATGTAAGGCAAATTCAATGGCCTCTTAAAATCCCTTCTTCCTCCAAGCCCAATGTAGGAATATATTAAAACAGGTCCTTCCATTTCTTCAGATTCCTTAATGGTCTGTTCAAGACCTCTCTCTGTATTGACTAGGTGTATAGAAGAATAGCCTTGAAGAGCTGCAACAAATGGAATTTTTGCTGTGTCCGAACACGATCTTTCTTCTGTGCATGAAGCATATGCATTATTGTCCAATACAATATGGGTTAAATTTTTAGGATTGTTGTAACCTATTGTAACAAGCGTACCAAAATTTGTTAAAATACTTGCATCTCCGTCTATAACAATTGTTCTTGTTTTTGGTTTTGATACAGCAAAACCCAATCCAAGTGAGGACACCATACCAAAAGATCCAACATTATAGAATTGATTTGGACTATCATATCTCTCATACAATGAACGACTTATTAATCCTGTTGTTGAAAAGATTGCATCTTCCGAACTAGTTGAATTTATAATTGAATCGAGAGCAACCTCTCGCTTCATTTTTTTTGAAGATTTTGAAGTTCTGTTAAATATTTTTGATAGTACATCACTAATAACCTTTTTGCTTCCATATCCCAATTTTTCATTAGGAATTTCGGATTCTGAACCTGTTTCATTACTTTTGCCTTTATATGAGGACCAACCCCTCTTTATTAGGATTACTGCGGGCTTCTTTTTTTCATTAATAAAATCATAAGAACCTGAAACTGTTTCTTCAATATTATTTTCTTCCAATTCTGTGCAGAAGATATCTAATTGCTCAAGAACTTTTTTGGTAAGTTTGCCTCCCACTAAATGCTGGGGTGCATTCTCTCCTGAACACCCCCTATATGTTACAACAAATAAAAGAGGCATCTCACATGGAATTAACAAAGAGCTTATTTCATTTGTAGATTTTAACATCCCAGAGTTTTGCATATAAACAACAGGAATTTTACTCCCGAGGTAAGCTCCTGCAGAAATACCGACGGCTTCAGGTTCGCTTTGTGCAGGAATATGGATAAAATTTTTATCAATCTCAAAATTATTGATGAAGTACCTCAATACTCCACAAGGAACACCTGTTGCAAAATTTGCGCCTTTTTCCTTAAGCTTATTATGAAATCTATTTGCATATGGATTTTGACTTTTATTGAAATTATTAAATCTTAATTCCATTTAATTTTTCCCCATTATATTCTGTAAAAAATAAACCACGATAATTCTGCCAAACTTTAGGTTTAAGATTTTTGTCTTTAAAAATATTTTCTAATATTTTCCTCGCATTTAGATAATAATCAATCTTATTAGCCGAAGGATGTCTTAAATCAGCCTGTCCAGTGGCATACTCCTGCATCGTATTAATTATAGGAAACTCTGTTAATATTGGGACGTATTTTTTAATCTCCTCAGCAAATACATCCAGGGGGTCCAATCCTTGTATGTAGAGAATCGTTGTTCCAATGCCCAAGGCTTTTGCACTATTTAAAATTTCCCGGCTTTTCTCTAAGGACACCCTTTTTTTTGGTTTTAACATTTGATTCCTTCTTGTGAAACATTCAAGTGTCATAGCTATTGTTGCAGGATTTACATATTCTGCAATTTTTTTTAAAGATTTTAGTGAGGTTATTTGTGAGCCCATATACTTTAATTCGCCTTTAAAATTATAATCTTTTTTTAATACGTCATTTAGCATTAGTATGTGCTCTAAAGTCTCTTTTTCATTTTTAAAACATCCTGTTACAATGCTTATTCCCCTAACATGAGACAAGTCCTCCAGATTTTCATTAATGAGAACATGATTAACCCTCTTTCTTAGCTTTAGCGGGCTAGTTAAATCATCTTCATCTTCTTTTTTGGAAGTTAATTTATATGTGCCACAGAACTTACAACCCCTGCATTTTCTCCTATTGTTAGAGTTAATTGTCATTTCAGTACCTCTCTTATAGCCTTTTATATTTACAAATCTTCTGAAGTAAGTGCTATCACAAGTATCATTTTCAGCTAGTTCTGCATCAGCAACTGGTTTCTTTTCAAATAATACTTTCCTTCCATCATGAGTCCAACGCGAATCCTTTGTATTTGTTAAAGCAAGGTAAAACTCTTCATTAGTCAAGTAAGGACTCATTTTAAATCTTACCCTCTTAGAATCAAGAAGGGGGTAATTGACTCCCTCTATATTAAAGGAAATTAACAAAATATCAACTGCTGGAACATCATACTTTTTTTCAAGTTCAAAAGCATGTTCTAATGATTCCAAAAAGGCGTTTTTATTTTTCATTACATTTTGTCGCAGGATACCTAGCTTTTAGCTAGGAGGAATGCGAC
>CAYOHL010000011.1:0-18084 GCA_964403775.1 uncultured Methanosarcinales archaeon | reverse complement strand
CTGTTATAGATATGCCATATATTTCTTTCATCCCTTCCAATAACTTCAGAAATTTTTCTTAAAGAAAATTCTTTTTCTTCTTTTAGATATTTTACAACTGATTCTAAAATAGTTAATTTCTTGTTTAGAACTGAAACAGGGAAAAATACCTGCTCTTTGATTATTGCTAACAACTCATTTAAATTTATTTTATATTTCTTTTTAATAGGCAAAAGCAATTCTTTTGCTTTCTCAAATTGTATTAAATCATTAAATGTAAGTATCCTTTTTTCAGGCAGAATTAGATTAGCTGATTTTCTGAACAGCTTTTTTTCATCCTCAGACAGTTTAGAGTAGAAGGAAACATGGTTCTGCCTACTCTTCATGCTGTCTTCTTTGGTTTTCATAGCGCTATAATACATTAAATGTAAGACCTTATATTTAAAAATTACGTTTTTTATAAGAAACAGCCTTTTTATTCTTTATACAAAAATTATTTAAAAAAAGGAATTATCAAAAACCCGATGAATAAGTATAGCGAAGAATTAAATAGTTTTATAGAAAAACTAAGGGAAAGCAACAAGTTGATTATTGTAGAGGGAGAAAAAGACAAAAAAGCACTAGAGCAGCTTAATATTAAAAAAATAATTACCTTAAACAAAGAGCCATTGTTCAAGATAGCTGAAAATATCTCAAAAGAGCACAAGGATGTTATAATTCTAACTGACCTTGACAAGAAAGGAAAGCAGCTATATGCAAAGCTGAACTCCAGCCTGCAAAGACTTGGCCTAAGAGTTGACAACAGCTTCAGGAATTTCTTATTGAAGAAAACAAAATTAAGGCAGATTGAGGGAATAAATACTTACCTCAATAAGCAGTATAATAGCTAATCAATCTTGGATTATTGCTATTTAACAAACTCTCGATTAAACAAAACTTCAAGTAGATATTTTTTAATATATTCTACAGTATCAACTATTGCTTCTTTATATTTATCTTCAAAGAAATTAGAATTCCTAATGTATGCTTCAAATTTTTCTATTTTATCTATTAGACCACTAATTTCTCCAACTCCTTTTGCTAACCCGCCCTTTTCACGACATAAACACCTACCAAATCCTTCTAGCAATATCTATCAGATACCTGCCAAGCTTTTAGCAAGATATATCAAACATCTTCTAAATATTCTGAAAAATCTTCAGATTTTTCTGGCATATTTTTATTAACAAATGTTTTCTAAGAGCTTTCACTGCTATAAACAAAGCACTTTTACATGCTTATTGGAGCATAGGAATGGAACTAAGCAAAAACTCTTCTTATGGAAAATCTGTTGTAGAACAATTATCAAGAGACTTAAGATTAAAATATCCTAAAGCTAAAGGTTATTCCGTCAAAAACTTATGGAACATGAAGCGCTTTTATGAAACTTATCAAAAAGCAAAGCTTTTTGAAAGTCCAGAACTGCAAAACAATTCTGGCATCTATAACCAAAAACTCCAGCCAGCGGCTGGAGAATCTAATGGTGAAAAACTGCAGACACTGCCTGCAGAATCTAGAAAACTCCAGACAGTGTCTGGAGAATCTGGAAAACTGCAGCCAGTGGCTGCAGAGTTGCTTTTTCAAATTTCCTGGACAAATCATGCGCTTATATTAGACAAAACCAGCTCAGATGAGGAAAAACAAAAGGTTTATATATAACTGTAGGTTAGAGTACTCTAACTGTAGGTTAGAGTGAAATGGCAGAAATAAGTGAGAATGGAAAAAAGGCCTTGAAGATTATCTTCACAGATTTTTTAACTAATTACAACTCCTACAATATTAAAGACAAAATAGGGGTTAGTGATGTCGGAAGCTTAAAAATATTAAGAAGCTTAAAAGAAAAAAATATTTTAACAAGCGAAAAAATGGGCAATGCTATTTTTTACAAGCTAAACCTTAAGAATGGCTATATAATAAAACTGCTAGAACTGATTTTTTTGGATTACAGCAATTTATCAAGCTTTATAAAGGGCTGGATATATGATTTGCGTTTATTCATTCCAAAAACAAAAGCTTTATTCTTATTTGGCTCTATCTTAAAAAAAGGAAAAAATGCAGGGGATGCAGATGTTTGTTTTATATTAAAAAATCCTGATGATTATAATAAATTGCAAAGCCAAATAAATGATATGAATAGAAAGAGTCGCTTAAAGATACATCCCATGTACTTAACAAAAGAAGAATTTGAAAGAAAATTAAGGGAAAAAGACAGGCCCTTGGTTGAAATGGTTAAGAATTGCGTGGTAGTGCATGGAGTTGAGTTATTTGTTGGGGTTTTAAAAAACGCTCAAAAAGCTTGAACTTTTTAAGCACCAACAACATCGGAGGTTTTTAAGAATGTCTAAAGCTAAGAATATGGTAAAATGGTGTCTGAATAAGGCAAAGAGAGAGTTAGAAAAAGGTCAAAAGCATAGGGGTTTAATCCAAATAAAACCTGATGAGAAATTAGCACAAGATTATCTTGCGAAAGCGGAACACAATCTTAAAGTTTTTATGTTGAACAAAGAGCATGGATTTTATGATTGGACAATAAATATGGGCTTTTATGTTATGTATCACTGCTTCTTAGCTATTATCACTAAATTTGGCTATGAAACCAGAAATCAGGAATGCACTTTAGCTTTAATTGAAAGTTTAGTTGAAGATAAAAAGATTGATGATGACTTTAAAAGATACATTGAAACCATGAAGTCTAGTACTAAAGAAGAGGAAAAGCAAATCATGCCAATGCGTGAAACATATCAATATACTCCAATCATAGATATTGATGTGAAGAAAGTTGAAGAACTTCTTGAAATCTGTCAAGATATGATTAAGGATACTAAAGGCATTATTTATGTGTAGTTAACACATTAAAAATTATGAAAGGTATGGAATTTTTAAAGATATGAAAAAGAAAGGCGTAAAATAAAACTTAAAACCTTTCAAACACCATTTGCTAACCTCTCCTTTCCGTGATATAAAAGCCTGCCAAAACCTATAGATGAAAAACCGATAAGCTTAAATACCCAAAACAAATCACTTTCCCTGATAATCGTGATAAAAAACCAGCTAAAAACAGTTGTATTATTGGCCCTGTTAACAGCCTTATTGCTTTGGATAGGCCATTTCTGGGGCACTTCAGGAATAATAATCGGCCTAATCTTTGCCCTCTTGATTAACTTTGTCTCTTACTGGTATTCTGATAAAATAATTTTGAGAATGTACCGTGCAAAGCCAGCCACAGAAAAAGAAGATCCAAGGCTTTATAGGATTGTAAGAGAAGTAGTACAGCTTGCAAATTTGCCAATGCCTAAGGTTTATATAGTGCCAACAGACAATCCAAATGCATTTGCAACTGGCAGAAATCCAAAAAATGCAGCAATAGCATGCACCTCAGGCATTTTAGAGTTATTAAATGATGACGAGCTTAAAGGTGTTATTGCACATGAGGCAAGCCATATAAAGAACAGGGATATTCTGATACAGACTGTTGCAGCAACAATTGCAGGTGTTATCTCATATGTTGCTATGATGGCTCGTTTTGGAGCAATTTTTGGCGGCTTTGGAAGAGACAGAGATGGCTCAAACATCCTTCAACTATTGGTTTTGGCAGTCATAACGCCTATTATAGCAACCTTACTGCAGTTGGCAATCTCAAGGTCAAGGGAATTCCTGGCAGATGAGTCAGCTGCAAAAACACTGCATAACAGCTTTGGGCTTGCAAACGCTTTACAAAAATTAGAGCAGGGCATTAAGAAAAACCCGTTGAGATTTGGAAGCCAGGCAACATCAGCCATATTCATCTCAAACCCTTTCAGGGGAGGACTCTTAAACCTTCTCTCAACACACCCTCCAATGGCCGAAAGAATAAACAGGCTGAAGAGCATGAATTTTTAATTATTCATACTCGCTCTCACTAACCTTTTTTATTTCTGCTGCTTTTTTTGGGCCAATCTTCTCAACTTTCTCAAGCCTTTCCTGCTTTGCGTTAATTATTCTTTTGATTGTCTTGAATTTTTTCAATAAGGGCCTTGCCAAAGCTGGCCCTACACCCGGCAATGAGCTTACAACATACTCCTGCTGCTCTTTTAATGTTAATGGCTTTTTTTCTCCATGCAAACTAAAGTCATGCTTTCCTTCCTCTTGCTCTCGCTTTGCAATTATATGAAGATAAGAAGCAGTTTCCTTGTAGTTTTTTGAATAAATTATTGGAATGCCATAGCTTACAGCAATTGTTGCAATCATGCCCCTGATTGCATTTGGGTGCACCTTTCTCATCGAATAAATGTCTTCACTGCCCTCAACAATAACAATAGGCCTCTCAAAATTAGCTTTTAATTCCTTTATCTGCTGCAATAATCTGTTGTCAATGATTGAGTCAACAAAATCCCTTACTGTTTTTGTCTCAGCAGCAACCCTCTCGCTTAAGACATAATCGCCTATTTTAAGCATCTTCAGCTTTATATTTACACCAAGCTCAATAAGCTCTTTTATAACACCAGAACCCTTTTCCCTTACATCTGCAAATATTGTTACCTTGTCCTCTTCTGGTATAAACCTCTCAAGTGTCTGCTCTTTTTTTTGAATTAAAGGAGAGCTTATTTTTCTTTTCAATGTCTCAAGAGTCCGGTACATCCTGTTTTCCTTGTGGAAAGCTGACCATCTGTATGCAACATCCCTTGTGTTCCTTGCAACCAGAACAATAACCTTTCCTTTTTTGTGCCTTGCTGTTCTTCCCTTTCTCTGGATTGTCCTTATTGCACTAGGGATTGGCTCGTAAAAAATAACAAGATCAACCTTTGGAATATCAAGACCTTCCTCTCCAATAGATGTTGAAACAAGAACATTAAAACTGCCTGCCCTGAATTTATCCAAAATCTCTTTCTGCTTTTTTTGGCTTAGTCCTGTTTCACCCTTCTTCATCTGGCCGACAAAGAGCTCTGAATTAATCCCCTCTATCTTATTCAGTTCCTCAACAATCTTTAGTGCATTGTCCCTGTACTGGTTAAAGACAATAATCTTTATTTCCTTGTTTTCAGTTATACTTTCTTTTATGATTTTTTTTAGCTCATCTAATTTTGGATGCTCTATTTTTTCATTAAAAAGAGTTTCTGTTTTTACAAAGGCAGACTTGAAATTAATATCTCTTACAAGGTTTTTGACTGCCTTTACTTTTGTTGTTCTTGCTTCCTGGTTGAGCTTATCAAGGTATTTGTATAAAGCGGTTATTCCCTGGCTTTCCAAAAGCTCAAGACCATGGCCTGCTTTCATTATCTCTGCTAATAATGAAATTGTTTTCAAAATTCCAAAATCCTTGTTCCCATGAGATATTTCAGAATACAATGCTGCCTGCAAGCCCAATAAATCCTTTTTGCTCATGCTTTCATTTATTTTAGGCATATAGCCATATTTTTTTAGCTCATCAAGCTTTGATTTAAGACAATCTTTAAGATATTTCTGAATCTGCCTAAAGCTTTCTGGCAGCTCAACCTCAACCCATTTAATCTCCATGCTCTGGATATATGGCTTTACATCATAATCATTTTCAGTCCTTACCTCAATATCCTCTATGAAAAGGTTTTTGCAGACCTCTGAAATATGCTCAACATCAGAGCCAGGGCTAGCGGTTAATGCAATTATTCTCGGAAACCTTGCTAACTTGTTGTACTGCTTTGCAATCCACACATAAGAGTAGTCCTTTACTGCTTTATGCGCTTCATCAAAGCCCAATAAGCTAACTTCCTCAAGATTTATTTTCCTTGAGATTATGTCATTTTCCAACCCCTGTGGTGTTGAAAAAATTATCTTTGCATCTTTCCAGAGCTCTGCCCTTTTTTCTGGCTTTACAAATCCTGTAAATGTGACAAGCCTGCTTTCATCTATCTCAAAATGCTTTTTGAAAACCTCTTTGTACTGGTCTATCAATGGCCTTGTTGGACCTATAAACAATATCTTTGAGTTTGGATACTGCTTTAATCTATGCGAAGCAAGCATAAGGAATATATTTGTCTTGCCCATGCCTGTTGGCAGCACAACCAATGTATTTTTTTCAGCACATGTTGCAAAGATTGTCTGCTGATATAACCTTGGCTCAAATTCCTTTATCATAACCCAAAGAAATCTTTTGGCTTTAAATAGTTTGTTGCTTGTTTTTATACATTAAATTTATAAAAACCAAATTTTTTCCTGTTTGATATGAGAATAACTATTGGATCCAAAAACCAGGTAAAGGTTGATGCTGTGAAGGAAATTATCAGAGATTACAGCTTTTTGTCAGGGGCAGAGGTTTTAGCCCTGGATATTCCTTCAGGTGTTTATAAGCAGCCCAAATCCCTTGATGAAACACTTAGGGGAGCTATGGGCAGGGCTAAAAATGCTTTTCAGGATTCTGATTACAGCTTTGGCATTGAAAGCGGATTAATGAAAGTTCCATATACAAAAACAGGATATATGAATGTTTGTGCATGTGCGATTTATGATGGAAAAAATTACCATCTTGGGATTTCGTCTGCATTTGAATATCCAACTAATGTAACAAAGCTTGTATTTTCAGAGGGGCTTGAGATTGATGAGGCAATTTATAAGACAGGATTAACAAAAAATAAAAGGATTGGCCGCTCAGGCGGAGTCATTGGCTATTTAACAAAAGGCAGATTAAAAAGAAAAGAATACATCAAGCAGGCAATAAGAACTGCTTTAATACATTTAGAGAATCCAGAATCATGAAACCAAAGGATGAATGTGCCTGTTCCTCCATTTCATCATCTTTTTGTTTCTCTATACCAAGCTTTTTCCATCAATCTCTTCCGGAACATTAATCTTTAGTATGCCAAGGATTGTTGGGGCAATATCCATCAGGCGGGGATTTTCATTATTAACCTTAAAATTTGTGAATAAAACTCCAGGAACATGCAATGGGTCAACTATATGGTCTCCATCCCATTTTTTTAAATTATCCGTGAATATTTCCTGTGTTAATCCTCCAATTGCACTCTGCCAGCTCATCCTATAGCCTGGCTCAAACCCAATAACAATGTCAGGAGCATTACCAATATAATTCCCATGATAAATCTCTTCCCTTTTGTATGCATTTGTTATAACTTTTTTATTATTTTTTGGGTCTTTAAAATATTCTAGTTTTTTGATGATATCATTAACAGTCCCCTCTTTTTCACTCTCTTCTACAATACCTTGCCCTTCCCTTCCTTTAAGGTTAATATAAATTCCTGCAAAGCCAGCTGAATAAGCCTTTGTTTTGCTCCAGTCAACAAACTTGAAGAGGGCTCCCTCATCTTCTTCATTATAATCATTTGTTAAAGTCATAAACCCATTATCAACAAGCCACGTATTAATGCTTACAGCCCTTTCAAAACTAGTGAACCCATGGTCTGAAAATATCATTAAAGCAGTTTGATTATCTATTTTATTGAGAACCTCTCCCAAGAGCTCATCTTTTTTGATGTAGTAGTTCTCAACTTCTTTATTCACTGACAATCCTCCTTCAACATTAAACAGGTTTTTTTCATCCCAATACATATGCTGTAGCCTGTCTCCTGAGTCAAACACAAAAGCAAGCAATCCTTTGTCAAACCTGTTGAATTCATACCAGAACATCTTATTTTTTTCATCCTCAATCTGGGCAACCTGCTCTAAAAAAACCTTGTCAGTTATGGCATTTTCATTTAATGCATTTGTGTCTTCTGGCATGCCTAATGTATTGTATAAGCCTATTGCATCTGCCAGTTCTTTTGAATATCTGCCTGGATAGCTGAAATCAACAACAGGATTTTTAGGGTCTATCTGGATAGAGCCAAGATACATATTGAATTCTGGCTCAACGCTGAATAGATAAGCCTTTGTAATGGCAGAAACCTTTTTCATAAAACCAACCTTAAAATCTATCTTAATCCAGTCACTCCACCCATTAACCTCTATAGGGTATTGCTTGTCATCAACAATAATAACCGCTTTATTTGTACCTTTTTTTATTTGAATTGGCTTTTCAATAGGATTTTTATCATTTCCTAGAGGGCCAAACACTTTTGAATTAATTATTCCATTATCAATTGATACTTCTATGGTTTTTTCTTCATTTTTATCAGAATGTTTAGAAGTGTAAATAAAATATCCGCTTGAGAACCCCCTTATATCCGGAACACCCTCCCCAGAAAGCATTACCCCGCTGACTTTATCAGGGGGGAAAGTTGCCGGCCACCTGATAACTGTTGTTGGGATTTTTGCATCAGAGGTAATTCTCCAAAAAGGAGTTCCTTTCATCGAGGGCTCAAACTTAGTGCTGTACCTTGATTTTTGTTTTGTAATAGCAATCTCCAGCAAATAATTTTCCGGGTTTCTTGCAATGAAATCAAACAAGCCGTGTTTTCCAGGATTAGTTCCAGTTGCAATAGTTGTCCATGCAACAGGGCTTTCAGCAGGAAGCACTGTTTTTAGTTTTGCAAAACTTCCTGTTTCTTTTAGCTTTAAAAAATTTGGAAGCATGCCCTCGCTCATTAACTTATTAGTTACTTCTGGGTCCATTCCATCAATGCCTATCAAAAGAATTTTATCATATCTGCCTTTAACCATTTTTTCCTCTCTTAAAAAAAAAATATTGCCAACAAAATATACTAAGACAATGCATATTATTATAAATATTGTTAGTTTTTCTGCATTTAATTTCCTTTTTTTGATTTTTTTGTTAGTTTCCATAGCTTTAATAATGTTTTTTTGATTGGTTTAAAGAAATATTTCAAGAAGAATCCGCCAATAGCAACTAAAATGGCAAGAATAAAAGGCCACACAGAGCCAATTATCATTCCTCCTGTTCCTGGCTCTACATAAGCAGATGCACTTGTTGTGCATAATAATATTGCTAAAGCTAAAAAGCAGGATTTTTGTAATTTTAGATTATAACATATAATCATTTTTATTATAGCACTTTATGCTTTGATATACCCCTTATCATGTATGTAATAGCTCAGAATATTTGAAAGTATGAAAACAACCACAATAACCTTTCTGCTTCCAAAGGAAACATATGTTCCTAAGATATACCCAATAAGGAAAACAAGCATAAGAATATAGTATTTGAATGGCAGGGCATTTCTGTGCTGGAAAAGAATCCTTCCTGTCAAAAGCCCTGAAAAAAATATAATTAAATAGCTTAAAAAAGCAGAGCCAGCTGACATTGAAATAAAGAATCCAATAAACAATACAATCAAGGCAAGGTATTCAACCCACATGCTTACCATATCTAATACGCCTTTTTTTGTTTTTATCATCCTGCTCTCTCCATTAATTGATATGCTAGGAACCAAAATATACAGCCCATAAGAATAACAAATATCAATGAGTAAAAACCTAAAAACAGCACAAGCATTGCATAGCCGACAATGCAGCCGAAGGCAAATGCATACAACAATCTGCTTGCAAAGAATATATTGCTTCCATCCAACGGCGGGATTGGAAGCATTGTGAAGATTGCAAGCCAGAGATTAAGGCTTATAGCTCTTCCAATAAGTGTTGTTGTTGCTATAGGCGTCATTGGAGGGATTATAACCCCTCCATATGCAATTACTGCAAATAATGCTGCAAGCATAACATTAGCTAACGGCCCGATTGCTGATATCATGCCCAGGGACCAGTAGTTTAGCCCATACCTGAAAAATCCAAGCCTATGCTGGGCCATATGATAAAGCACAATGCCTCCTGGAACAAGGAACCATATAGAGCCTCTTGAAACAAAGCACAGCACAAGGGCGATTAAAAGGCCTGGCCAAAAGGGTCTGAACTCGACTTTAAAGCCAAGATGCAGCCCATATATTTTCTGGGCAGATATATGCACAAGGATTGCCAACAAAGCTATAAGAACAGAGTTAAAAAGGTTTTTCAGGCCGTATGCAAAACTAAAATCCTTGCCAGGGCCCCACAGCTTAAATGATATTATAAATGCAATAATCAATGTAGAACCAATAATCCCTTTTATCTCTTCTGAATTAAAACTAAAATACCTCTTTGTTTTATCTATGAGATCACTCATTTTATTGTTAAATAATAATGTGCATATTTAAGTATTTTGTTTTTAAATACTATTTTTAAAACTAAGGCTATAACTTATTTTGTTGCCAGAATCTTTCTTTATCAACGCGATTATCTCTTCCTCATGCCCTGCACCAACAACAGCCAGGATATTTTTCCCAGGATTTTCATTCATTAACACAGTAAGGTTTTTTGCCATTACCATATTCCTCTCGTCTATTAAAACCCTGCATATGTTTGGGTACCTCTGCCTCATTTTCTTTATTAGTTTCCTGACTATCTCCCTAGTTGGAACCTTAGTAAGGTCAATTTTTTTCATGCCAATACCCCCAAGCTCATTTTTTCTCAATACTGCCCCCTTAAAAACATCAACAAGCAAGTTCCATCTCTCTTTCCATGTTAATGCTCCTGAAAAGCGCTTTAATGTTATTTCAATGTTTTGGTCTATAAGTGCAATCTTTGCCTTTTGTTTTTTTGCAAGTTTTACTGCTGTTTTCATCTCAGAACCAGGGGCAACTCCAACATAATCCCCTAATTTTTTTTGTATAATTGAGCCAATCCAGCTAAACAAGAAACCCTTAAGTCCTATTTTTGGAATGTCTTTGATGCTTAGTTTTCTCTTTTCATTATGTATCAACCCATAGAGCCTGTTCTTGTCAAGCTCTAATGCAATTATGTCTGGATTTTCATTGAGAATTGTATTTTTAACGCTTTCAATGCTCTGCCTTGCAATGTGCGATGTTCCGATTATGTTCAGGTTTTTGTACCTCATTTATAATAGAATAAAAACCCTTTTTTATAAAACTTGCGAAGTTTCGAAAGCTTTAAATAGTTGGTATATATTAATTATAGCATAATTATACTGGAGGGGTTATCATGCTAAAGATGAAAAAAATATCAGAAACATATGACATGAAGGTTTTTACTGATTCTGGGGATTATTTTGGTGATGTGGAGGAGTCAATCTTGACAGCCAACAAGGTGTTTGGCTGGAGAGTAAGGGCAACAAAAAACTCTTTCCTTAACAAAATACTTGGCTCTGCAAAAGGGGTTATTGTCCCACATCAATTAGTTAAGTCAATTGGCGATGTAATGATAATAAGCAAGGCAGCTGTTCCTAATTACAGTCCTGAGGAAGAAGAGGAGGCATAGTTTTTTTCTATATTTCTGCTTTTTTATAAGTCTATCCCTTGATATACCCTAATAATTTTTTATGGTGTTCTGAGTAGACATGCAATTGTAAAACATCACCAGCTTCTAAAATAAAATTCTTGTCTGCCATTATCATTTTTCTATCTTTGTTTTTTTCTCTGTAAACCCCAACAATATTATAATCCTTATGGATTTTAAAGGGCATAGTGGATATTTTTTTACCCTCTAAACTAGAGTCAGGTTTAATCTCAATCGGTATAAGCTCTGTTTCACCTGCTGCGGTTATGCGTTCTGTTAGTTTTGGGTCACCAGCCATATACCTAACCAGTTTTTTGGCTGTAGCCCTTTCAGGATTTACTGTTAAAATTCCCTTTTCAGCAACATATTCCTCAAATTTTTCATTCTGAACAATTGCTAGAATTTGGTCTACTTTATATCCATGGTCCTTTATATATGAGCAAGAGGAGAAATTTTTATCATCATCATTATGTGCTGCAACAAACACATCAAACTTAGTTATATTCTCTTTATCAAGAATCCCATCAATTACCCTGCCATTCAAAACAATTGCATCTAAGCTTAAGTTGTCTACAACCTCCTGGCATAAGCTTTTTTCTTCATCAAGAAGATAAACATCATCATTTCTTTTTGATAATTGTTCTGCAAGAATCAACCCATATGGTTTTATTCCTTCTATAACAATTGTTCTAGAGTTTGCCATTCTTTCTTAATTTTTTAAATTATTTTAAATTTAATAAATAAAATTGTTTACCTGTACTATGTTTTATCTTTCTCCTCTAAATAGCTTGTTGCAATGCCCTTCATTGCTTCGCCTAAACCTTTGGAAGCCTCTAAAAGCTTAGTAGGGTTGTTCCAATATTTGGTAGCCATAACTATTGCCTTAGCCCTTGGTTCTGGATCATCTGACTTAAATATTCCGCTGCCAACAAAGACACCATCTGCTCCAAGCCTCATCATATAGGCTGCATCTGCAGGTGTTGCTATTCCACCAGCTGCAAAGTTTAATACTGGAAGCTTTTTTTCTTTTGCAACCTTATACACAAGCTCATATGGAACCCTACATTCCTGGGCCTTTTTTCTTAGCTCATCCTCCATATTTTTCATGCCTTTTTTACCAAGGAAATTACCGTATTCATATAAGCCAATAAGGTATGCTAGCTCTTCTCTTATTAGTCTCATATGCTCTATTGCTTGGTTTACATCGCCTGTTCCTGCCTCTCCCTTTGTTCTCACCATCATAGCCCCTTCATAAATTCTTCTCAATGCTTCTCCTAGGTCACGGGCTCCACAGACAAATGGTGCTTTAAATTCCCTCTTGTTTATATGGTATTTTTTATCTGCTGGAGTTAAAACCTCACTTTCATCTATAAAATCAATTCCAAGAGCCTGAAGCATAATTGCTTCCCCATAATGGCCAATTCTTGCCTTTGCCATAACAGGTATTTTTATACCCTCTTGTTTTATTATCTCCTCAATCGTGTCTACCGGAGCTGTTCTTGCTACTCCTCCTTCTGCTCGAATATCAGCTGGAACCTTGTATAATGCCATTACTGCAACAGCCCCTGCTTCTTGGGCTATTTGTGCCTGTTCTATATTAGTTACATCCATAATAACCCCGCCACGAAAGCTTGCTAGAAGTTTTTCTATATTCTCTTTTGAGTATTTTTCTAACATTATAACTCACCCAAGGCATGTATGTTTTTGAAGTTTATTAATTTATTTGTTTTAGGTTATATTCTGGTTTTTGAAGCATATAACTGCTTACATAATCAATAAAACTGCTATCAAAGGATTCATTGTGTATAAAGCTGTTTTTCGGTCCCAGAAGAGGTATTGCCCATGATATTAAGTTTGTTTTTTGGGCTTGGTTTAGTTTCTTGCATCCCATTTCCACTGCATTATTGCTTTTTGTTTTTTCATAATAGCACAGAACATTATTGTCAAGCCTATTTATGATTTTTACCATGCTTTTTGTCGGAGCCATAAATGGATTTGCAAGGATTTGCTCAAGTTCATATTTTTCTTCTGATATTTTTCCCTTATCTCTTGCTTTTTTAAACCCTGTTTTTGTAATCCCTCTTATGAGGTAGGCGGCTATTTTCTCAGATGAGAAAATAACCTCTTTTATAAGGTATTTATGAGTTAATGGCTTATAAGGCTCTCCTGGTGATGTGCTTCCTGCATATAGGTTTACCCACTCTGCGCAGTATTCATTGTTTATTTTTGTGACAGGCAGTGAGTTTAAGTCAACATCCCGCATTTCAAAAGGATTGGATTTTGATGGGACACTAACAATTGCCTTTGTTCTGTAGTACTTTATTTTTATTTTGCTTTTATGTTTTTTCATTGCTGAAAAAAGCTTCCATCCAAGGAACAAGTCATAAAACAATACAACTCTTTTTCTATTGTCAGTTCTGCCTGTCCAGCTGATGCCCCTGCTTGAGAAATCCCTATGCTTTTTTCTATAAAATCCTTCGCACATCTCAAGAATTTTCTGCTGAGGCATTATATGGTTTTTAAGGCATTCCTCTTTTGTTAGAAGGGGTATATTAATTGTTTTATACCTCTTTTTGAATAAACCAGGAGAGATTTCTCTGTCATGCATTTCAGGCAGGATCATCTGCTCTTTTGGAATACAAATAAACTCATCTTCGTTCATCTCAATAACAGTGCTCAAAAGTTTGTCAATGCCTTTGAAGCTTTTTTTTATCTCTTGCTTTTTCATTATCTGGCTTTCTGAAAGGCCTTTGAAATACAGTTTCCAATTTTCTTTTAAGTTTTCCATAATAACTACTTAGAAGTAGAATTACTTAATAAACCTTTTCAAAAATCTTTTAAACCCATCTCAACTGCTGCCTTGCAGAAAATACAAAAATCAAATTTCTTTTTATAGCAATATTTATATATACGCTTATTTTAAAATATAGGGATATAACTAAAATTAAATGAGTTTTAGTCAACATCCTAAAATATAGTATAAAGTTGTTTAATTTTAAAAAAGATAAAATGGACTACAAAAAAACTCTTAGAAATGTGAAAAATTTCTGGAAAATAGCAGAAATAAACGAAATCGCAAGAAGATATTTTACAATGAATATTTTTGATAATGTTCTAATGATATTGGGTATCTTACTTGCAAGTTCCTTTTCAAATCTTGGAAGTGAGATTATTATCACAACAATAATAGGTGCAGCAATTGCTGCTACTATTTCCGGAATATCAGGGGCCTATATGGCAGAGAGTGCAGAGAGAAAAAGCAAGATAAAAATACTCGAAAGAAAAATATCAATAAGCCTGAAAAGATCGCCTATAGCAAGAGCCCATAAATTTGCAACGTTCTTCCTTGCTTTGGTTAATGGCTTGCCTTCAATACTTGTTGCTTTATTTATAATGCTACCTTTTTTTGTTATAGCAAATCTCAAAATAGCTTATTACATCTCAATTGCCTTTGCCTTTTTGGTATTATTCTTTATAGGAGCTTTGTTTGGTAAACTTAATAAGGAGAATTTGGTTTTGGCTGGTTTTAGGATGATATTTGTAGGAATAATCTGTGCAACAATAATATTTCTTGTGCAGGGAATATAATAATGGCAAAGGAATTAACAACCCAGAAAGCACAGCAAAGAATTTGGAACACAATTGCACAAAACTGGAATTTATCTAGACAAAAACCCCTGCAGAAAGTCGCTTTGATACTTAAAAATTATGCAGAAACTTGGAAACAGGGAAAGATTCTTGATATAGGTTGTGGAAATTGCCGCAACCTATTGTCTTTTTTATATAATGGATTCAGTTGCTATGGCATTGATTTTAGCAATAAAATGCTGGAAATGGCAGGAAAATATTGTAAAAAGCACAGATTAAATGTTAATCTGAAACAAGCATACGCAACACAATTGCCATTCCAATCGCAGTACTTTGACTATGTTTTATCTATATTCATACTGCATCACCTAAATAAAGATGAAAGGATCCAAGCAATAAGGGAAATAAAAAGAGTTTTAAACCATAAAGGCAAGGCACTTATAATTATGCGGAACAAAATCCAACTAAGATTCTTGTTTAAAAAGAAGAATATTTTTATACCATGGCATGTAGGCAGAAAAACTTACCAAAGATATCACTATTTCTTTACACCCTGGGAATTAAAAAGATTTTTAAGAGAAGAGAAATTTAAAATTTTAAGCTCAAATACATTCGGCAGGGATTTAATTATACTAATTAGCAAATCATAAATAAGCTTTTTCCAAAAATCTTTTAAACCTCTCTGTCTTACTTTCCTTTATACGGCTGTGGTCTAGTGGTATGACATGACCCTCCCAAGGTCATTGCCCGGGTTCAAAACAGCTTCTTGCTAAGCTGGGCACGCAAAGAGCGACATTCAATTGCCCTGCAATTGAAGTCCCTCACGCTCGCAAAAATGTGGGGGTTGGCTTGAAGCCACAGTTGCAAAAGCTGGTGAAAGTCCCGGCAGCCGTATATATTTTAATAAAATGAGCATAGCTGAAAATTATAAAAAAATAAGGGCAGAAATCCCAGATTATGTAACATTGGTTGTTGCAGCAAAGCAGAGAACAAAGGGGGAGATAGAAGAGGTTATTGATGCAGGCGCCACTGACCTTGGGGAGAATTATGTTCAAGAGGCACAAAAAGTACATGAACAGCTTGGAGAAAAAGCAAAGCAGGTTAGATGGCATATGATTGGCCATTTACAAACAAACAAGATAAACAAAGCATCAGGAATTTTTGATGTAATACAAACTGTTGACTCATATGAAAAGGCAAAGGCAATTGACAAGAGGGTTGAAGCAGCCGGAAAAAGCATAATGCCTGTTTACATTGAAATAAACATTGGCAGCGAGGATTCAAAAGCAGGCATAAAGCCAAATGAGCATGAGCCATTTGAGGAATATATGAAAAATTTAATCCAGAATATATCAAAACTTGAACACATAAGAGTAGAAGGCCTGATGACAATGGGCCCAAGGTTTGGAGACCCTGAGAACTCCAGGCCTTATTTCAGAATGACCAAAAAAATCTTTGAAAACCTTAAAAAACTTAACCTGCCCAACATCAGCATAGAAACACTATCTATGGGAATGACAAATTCCTACAAAGTTGCAATAGAAGAAGGAAGCAATATGGTGAGAATAGGAACAGCAATATTTGGGGAAAGGAATAGAGATGAAAAAACTCTTAAATAAAATTGACTTGTATTTTATAACAGACCCAAAGCTGACTAAAAAGGATATTTTTGAGGATGCAAATTCAGCTATAAGAGCAGGAGTCAAGATTATCCAATACAGGGAAAAGGAAAAGGATACAAAATATATGATAGAGGAAGCAGCAAAGATAAAAGAAATTTGTAAAGAAAATAACACCTTATTCTTAATAAATGACAGAGTGGATATTGCTTTGGCAGTAGATGCTGACGGTGTTCATCTAGGCAAGGAGGATATGCCTTATAATATAGCAAGAAACCTGTTAGGAGAGCAGAGGATTATCGGCCTGACAGTACACACCTTGAGGAGGCAATAGAAGCAGAGAATATTGGCGCTGATTACCTTGGAGTAAGTCCTATTTTTGAAACAAAAACAAAACCAGATGCTGGAAAACCCTCTGGCTTGCAGCTTTTAATTGATTTAAAAGAAAACATAAAAATTCCTTATGTTGCCATAGGCGGAATAAATGAGTATAATATTAAAAGTGTGTTAGACACAGGCACAAGAGCTGTTGCAATAATTTCTGCAATTATAACAAAAGACAATGTTGAAGAGGAATGTAAAAAATTTAGAAAACTAATTTTAAAAACTAGAAATAATATAGTTAGAATAACTTAAAATTAAAGATGAAGACCATGTTTCGGTTTTAACCGAAGGTAAACTAAAGATTTAAAAAAACAAGGCTATTTCTTTTGTATGGAGGTATTTAAAATGAAAATAAATATGATTTTTGGAGTATTGCTGGTTATTGCATTGATAGGATTGACAGGATGCCAGCAGACAAAGGAAGAACACACAATAAATGTGCAGGGAAACTCAGAGCTTACATTTGACCCTGATGAGGCAGAGGTCTGGGCAGGGATTTCCATTGTAAAGGATACTGCAGAAGAGGCGCAGTCAGAAGCAAACAAGGTGGTTAATGCAATAATTGACGGCTTAAGGTATAAAGGCATATCAGAAGATGACATTGAAACAGAGAGATTAAGCTTGTATGAGGAAAGAGTATGGACAAGGGATGAGGGCTCAAAGCTGATTGGCTGGAGGGCAACACAAACCTTAAAGGTAAAGACAGCTGATTTAACAAAGGTTGGAACAATAGTTGATGTTGCTGTTAATAATGGGGCAAACCAGATTGATAACATAAACTTTGGGTTGACTGAAGAAAAAGAGCAGGAATACAAAAAGCAGGCATTGTCAGAGGCTGCAAAGAATGCAAAGGAAAAGGCAGAGGTTCTTGCAGAAAGCCTTGGGGCCAAACTGGGAAAAATAAAAACAGTCTCAGAGAGCAACTTTTATTACATGCCTTACAGGTATGATATGGTCAAGGCCTCAGGAGAATTGGCAGTTGAAGAGGCTGCAACAGTGATGCCCTCTGATGTTCAGGTTAGAGCAAATGTAAACATAATTTATTATATAAAATAAACTATTTTTTATAATTTTTAATTTTTAACAAATAATTTATTTAGAGCCAAGCAGGTTATCAAATGGGTGTTTTCCCCCAATACAGTATGTACAGAGGTTTCCCCTTTTCATTCCAAGCTCTTCATATGCTTTTAACATGCCATCCAGAGAAAGATAATTTACAGAGATATTCATTTTATTGCTAATCTCTTCAAGATTTCTTCCTCTTGCAATAAACTCATCATTAGGC
>CAYOHL010000010.1:9463-19041 GCA_964403775.1 uncultured Methanosarcinales archaeon | reverse complement strand
CTTGATGCATTTGCAAGGCACATCGGCCTAGGTTTTCCTGGAGGCCCAAAGCTTGACAAATTAAGCAAACAAGGAAAAAATTTCATTGAGCTGCCATATATTGTTAAGGGAATGGATGTAAGCTTTGGCGGCCTGTTAACTAACTTAAAGCAGAAGTTTGACTCAAAAAAATACACAAATGCAGACCTTGCTTATTCGATGCAGGAGACTGTTTTTGCAATGCTTTTAGAGGTTAGTGAGAGGGCAATGTTCCACTGCAATAAAAAAGAATTATTATTGGGCGGGGGGGTTGCATGCAACACAAGATTGCAGGAAATGGCAAAAAAAATGTGCAATGAAAGCAATTCAAAATGCTTTATTCTTCCAAATGAGTTTAATGTTGACAATGGAGCAATGATAGCATGGCTTGGCCTGAAGGAATACAATGACGGAAAAAGGCAAAATATTGCTAATACAGAAATAAGGCCATACTGGAGGACAGATGAAGTCTGAGGAAAAGGAATTAAATGAAGAATTAGAGGAAGAAAGAGGAAAAAGTCCTCTTGTTTATATTTTAGCACTGTTTATGATTTTACTCCTGCTTTTGTGGATTATTCCCTATTATTCAATAAAGCTTGACCCAGAGCCAAAAAATATTCCTTCAAAAGAGGATATTCTCCCTGAAAAAATAGAGTTTGTGGAAAGAAAGGATACAATTTTTACAATGAGCCAGTTCATTGAATTAATTGAGCCTAATGACTCTCTGATAAAGCAGACTGCATCAAAAGTTGCATCACAGTCATGTGGTAGCGAAAAAATATGCCAGGCAAAGGCAATATTTTATTTTGTGAGGGATAATTTTAATTATGTAAGCGACCCAAGAACAGAGTATATTGAGTCTGCAAGGGAGGTTTTGGCAACAGGGGGAGCTGACTGCGACGGAATGGCTGTGCTGCTTGCCAATCTTCAGGAAGCAATAGGAGTTGAAACAAGGTTTGTTTTTATTCCCGGCCATGTATATGTGCAGATTAAGCTTGAGGATGCATTAAAAAAATACAAAACACAAGACGGCTGGATTAATCTTGATGCCAGCTGTAATTACTGTGGTTTTGGGGAAATTCCCTACCAAAACGTAAAAAGCATAAAAACATATATTTAACAGCAAAATATATAAAGGAGTGCAAGGTCACTATTAAAAGTCAGAAATAGCAAAACAATAATTACAGCGTTCCCGTGAACTACGCGGCTTTTCAGGCCAGTAGGAGGGTGGAGGTTGTTTCAATGAATAAAAATAAGTTTTTAGAGGCCTTAAAAAAAGCAAAGCAGGGTTCTAAGAAGAGGAATTTCAAGCAGAAGCTTGATTTAATAGTCAATCTTAAAGATTTAGACCTTAAAAAGCCAGAACAGCAGGTAGAGTTCTATCTAAAACTTCGCTATAGCAAGGGCAGGGAATCAAAAATATGCGCTCTAATAGGTCCTGAGCTTGAACAAAAGGCAAAATCAGCATTTGACAATATTATCTTGGCAGATGATTTTGGGAAATATGCTGGAAATAAAAAATTAGCAAAAAGGCTTTGCAATGACTATGATTTTTTTGTAGCACAGGCAAATATTATGGCAAAGGTAGCTGCAGCATTTGGCAGAACTTTTGGGCCAAGGGGCAAGATGCCTAACCCAAAAGCTGGTTGTGTTGTTACAGATAAGACAGACCTTAATGCACTTTGTGAGAATCTAAAAAAAACAGTCAAAATATCTGCAAAAACAAGCCTTATAATACAGCTGATAATAGGCAGCGAGGATATGAAAGATGAAGAGATAGCTGATAATGCATATACTGTTTATGAGCAGCTTATACATCATCTTCCCAATGAAAAAAACAACATAAAATCAGTATTTTTAAAACTAACAATGGGTAAGCCGATAAGGGTGTTGTAAATGGCTCATGTTGCGGAATACAAGAAAAAAATTGTAAATGAATTAGGTGATTTGATTAGCTCTTACCCTGTTGTGGGTGCGGTAAATATGGAAAGCCTTCCAACAGCCCAGCTGCAGAAAATGAGAGAGCAGCTCAGAAATAAGGTTGTTATAAGGATGGCTAAAAGAAGGTTTATGAACCTGGCCTTTGATAAACTAAAAGACAGCAAAAAAGGCATTGAAGGGATGAAAAATTACTTAACAGGCATGCCAGCACTTTTGTTCACAAGGGATGAGCCATTCAAACTTGCCAAAATTTTAAAGAAAAGCATGTCTTCAGCTCCTGCAAAGCAGGGGCAGGTTGCGCCAAAAGACATCATAGTCAGTGCTGGACCAACACCCTTCAGCCCAGGGCCTGTTATAAGCGAGCTTGCATCTGCAGGCATAAAAACAGCTATTGAAGCAGGAAAAATTGTTGTTAAGAGCGATGCGGTTGTTGTAAAAAAAGGAGAAAAAGTAAGTGCAGCTATTGCAGGAATACTTTCAAGATTAGGTGTTAAGCCAATGGAGGTTGGCCTTAACTTAACAGCTGTTTATGATAACGGGACAATATTTACAAAAGAGGTTCTTGATATTGATGAAGAAGAGTTTATTGGCAGAATAAAAACAGCATATAATTCTGCTCTTGGGCTTGCTCTTGAGCTATCATTTTTAACTAAAGAAACAACCGAAATAATGATAGCAAAGGCTTTCAGAGAGGCAAAAACCCTGGCTTTATCGCAGAATATAATGGCTGATGCTGTTAAGGGAGAGATTATGGCAAAAGCAAACAAGGAGATGCTTAGTTTAAAGTCAAAGTTAAATATTCCTGATGTGCCAGAAGAGAAAATAATTAAGGAAGAAAAAAAAGTTGAAAAAAAACCAGAAGAAATTAAGGAAAAGGCAGTTAAAAAAGTAAAAGAAGCTAAAGAAAAACCTAAAGAAGCGAAAAAAGAAATCAAAGAAGTTGAAAAGGTCGAAGAAATCAAAGAACCTAAAGAAAAACTAAAAAAAGAAAAAAGTGAGGATAAGAAAAGAAAAGTTAAGGAAGAACTAAAAAAAGAGAAAATTGAAAAAGAAGAACTCAAGAAAGAAGAAAAACCTAAAAAAGAAATTAAAAAAAATCAGGATAAACAAAGTTAAACAGAAAGTTCGGAGGTAAATAAAATGGAGTATGTATATGCCGCAATGCTGATCCACAAAGCTGGAGGAAAAATAGATGAGGCAACAGTTACAAAGGTGCTTGAGTCTGCTGGTGCAAAGCCAAATCAAGCAAGAGTCAAGGCACTGGTAGCAGCCTTTGACGGAGTTGACATTGAGAAAGTAATTAAAGAAGCATCTGTTATACAGGCAGCAAAACCAGCTGCTGGTGAAGAAAAGGCAGAAAAGAAAAAGGAAGAAAAAGCAGAAGCTGAGAAAGAAGAGAAAAAAAGCCAGGAACAGGCAGCTGCTGGTTTGGGTTTATTGTTTGGTTAATTATTTTATTTTTAACTATTAAGTGAGAGGATATGCCAGAAGACAAGAACAAGAAGGAATTATTAAAAAACCTTAGCAAATGCAGAAGAGAGATAATTGAGTTAAAGCTTAGCTTGAACCAGTTGGACAACCAAAAAGAGGAATATTTCAAGAAAAAAGAAAAAACAAGCAATGATCTTTCTAACATCTTTAAAAAAATCAAGGAATTGAAAAATAGCAGAAACAGCTTAACAAAAAGGGTTAAGGAACTAAAATCAAAAAGGGAGAACTACAACAAGCTGATTAAAGAAAAAATCAGTGAGATAAAAAACATCAACAATGAGAAAAAAGAGATTATAAAGAAGTTCAACCTAAAGGAAGACCCATTGCAGATTAAGCAGGAAATTGAAAGGCTTGAGACAAGGATAGAGACTGAAGTAATGCCTTTTGAAAGAGAGCAGAAGTTAATGAAAGAGATAAAGCTCAAGAAAAAAAAGTATAAGGAAATAGAAAAAATTAGTGAGGTCTGGAAAAAATCTGATTCTCTTTCAAAGGAAATTGACAGGCTGAGAAAGGAGGCTGATGAAACCCATAAGACAATAAAAATTAATGCTGATGAAAGCCAAAAAAAGCACGAGGAGATGATGGGGCTATTGAAGGGTGTTGATGCCCTGAAAAAAGAGGAGGAGCTTGCTTATAAAAAATTCTTTGAGTTTAAAAAGAAGTTGGCAGATGTCAATGACTCATTGAAGAAAAAATTGGTTGAAATAAATGAGATAAATAAGAGTTTAGGATTATCAAAGGAAAAGGCAAAAAAGGAGAAAAAGCAAAGACAGGAAAAAATAATAAGGGAAAAAGAGGAAAAGGTTGAGGACAAGATCAAAAAAGGAAAAAAGCTAACAACAGAGGATCTTCTCGTATTCCAGAGGCTGGAAGAAAAGGAATGAACTAATTCTTTAAATAAAATCAGAAATTTATTTATTTTCAGGTTTTTTTACAAATTCTGTATAGCCGCACTTTCCGCAGCTGGCCCTGTCTTTGTGTATTGCGAGGAACACCCCTGGCCCGCATTTTGGGCAGAACTTTGTCTTTCTCCTAAGCCCCTCTTCAGTTGAATAAAGGGCTTTTATATCAACTGCTTTCTTTGGTTTCTTTTTCTTTTTGGCCATTTTCAATCTTTATTTTTTGGTTTTTATTCTTTAGTATCTTTATTTTCCTGCTGTTTTTGCTCTGCCTTGGTTTCTTCTTTTTCAATTTCTTTTGTTTCTTCATTCTGTTTTGGTTTCTTTTGCTCAGAAAGTTCTTCTTTTCTCTCTTCCTTATCTTGCTTTGGCTTTTTTTCTTCGGGTTTGCCTTTATCTTGTTTTTCTTGTTCAACAGGTTTTTCTTTCTCTTGTTCTGCTTTCAGTTCTTCCTTTTTTTCTTTGGGAAGCCCTTTGTTGAATGCATATTCTGGCTCGACTATTTCCATATCCTTTTTGTTGGAATATAAGTAAGCTATTATTTTTGCATTGCCAGACCCAAATTCCGGGTAAATATGTTTTATCACAATAAGTTCATTCTTGGCATTTAATTTTTCAGCTAATATCCTCCTAATAGTGTCCCGTGATGGTGTTGCTCCTGTATAACTTTCTTTTGCTATAATTTCTGTTCTTGATAACAGCGGATATTCTTTTTTTTCAACTATTTGCATAGAATCACCTTACCTTGATAACATACTCCCCCTTTACCTTGATTCCCACCTTTTCAGCAATCATTGACTTGTCAGCATCAACTATGTTTATTCTGCCCTGCCAGTTTGTGGTAAACTGATTATTCCTGCATATAGGGCAGCTGTCTCCTTTCACAAAAATCCTGCATTTTTTACAAACTTTCCTAGGCATTTTTATTTCCTTGATTTCTTTTTAGGTTTTTTTTTCAGTTTCTTTATCTGCTTTCTGCTCGTACTTTTCTTCTATCCATTCCAGCTTGCCAAGGCCTGTCTGCCTCATCGTCAGGCCGAGCTTTGGGTTTGTAGTGTCTTTATAGCTTGTTGCGATTATCCTTGCCCTGCACTTATCGCCTATTTTCAAAACCCTCCTTGATTCCTTTCCAGCAAGTGTCTTTTCCTTATTGAATGAAACAAAATCATTCATTGTTTGGGAAATATGGATCATGCCCTCTATTGGGCCAATGCTTATAAAAGCGCCAAAGTCTGCAATATCCTTTATCCTTCCAAGAACAACCTCCTGCATCTCTGGCTTGAATGTTATTATCTCAAACTCTGTTTCATAGTATGATGCTCCGTCTCCAGGAATAATAATTCCCTCACCAATATTATTCAGCCCAGATACATCTATTACAATGCCCAGCTCCTTTGAAATATAGCCCTCATACTTTTTTTTGATTCTTTCAAGCATTGCTTGCTCTAGATTAAGCCTAAAAAGATGGGGCGGAACCCTTATATGGTCCTTTAATTGCATTTTATAGAACATTTTGACCTTCTTTCCATTAAACAATCAATTTGAAATACTTTTTTTGTCTCAAAACAATAATAGGGACGCCTTTTTTCCTTATATCCCTTTTAAGCGCCTTATCCTGTGTTGCAACTATAAATTTTCCTTTCTTAATCAGGTTTAAGATTAAAAAGTCAACGTTTTTAACTCTTTTGTTTTTAATAGGTGTTTTTATGATTTTAATCTTTTTCCTTTTGACTAAATCAAGGGATATCTTTGCTGCTGCCCTGTCCTTTGGCTTTCCTGTTTCAGCTAGTTTTTCCAGCTCATCTATTGTGCTATCAACTATATAAGTTGCATATTTAAAGTCGCATATTCTTTGAAGCTCTAAAAATATGTCTACCTTAAATCTGGCTGCACTTACTAAAAAATTTGTGTCAAGGATTATTTTTTTCATGTCTTGTTAAATTGATGTTTTATTATTTATACCTTTTGAAAACTAAAACCGCATTGTGGCCACCAAAGCCAAAAGAATTAGACATTGCAATATTAACATCTTTTTCTCTCGATTCATTTGGTACATAATCAAGGTCCTTTACTTCTTTTTGGCTTATTTTATACTTTCCTGGATCAAATTCTTTTACTTCTGCTGCAATCTTAACCTCAAAATCAGAACTATCAAACTTTGTTATTTTGTCTACACCAGAAATACCATTAACAAGATTCTTCCAAAGCATGTTTATATCATTACCCAAAGGGGAAATTACACCCAAACCTGTTACAACCACTCTTCTTTCCATTGCTCATTTTTTAACAGCAGAAAATATTTAAAGGTTTCCTAGTTTTAAAGTTTATGGATAATATAATAATTGCTGGAACTGGTTCTTATCTTCCTAAAAATATTGTTACTAACAATGATTTAGAAAAAATGGTTAAGAATTATGATTATAGTAAATCTAAGGATTTTTCTGAATGGGTGGTTAGAGTAACAGGCATTAAACAAAGGCACTATGCTGATGAAGATGAAACAACAGAAGAAATGGGTGCCAAAGCCGCTGAAATGGCATTAAAGGACGCTAATTTGAAAGCAACTGATATTGAGTTAATAATTCTCAATACATTTACACCATGGGAATTAATACCCAATTCAGCTATTGAGGTAGGGCATTTGATTGGTAATAACAATATACCGGCTATTACAATAAACCAGGCATGCTCTGGTTTTGTCTATGCAGTGGCTAGTTCATACCATTATATAAAAAGCGGGGGATATAATAATGTCTTAGTTGTTGCAAGTGAAAAATTATCAAGCGTTATTGATTATGATGACCCAAAAACAGCTGTATTGTTTGGGGATGGTGCTGGCGCTGCTGTCTTGCAAAGAAGTGATAAAAAAGGCATATTAGGAACACCTTATATTGGTGGAAAATATTCTCCTGAACATATTAAGTTAAAAAATATAGGTGTAGATGTAAAAGATATTTTAACAAATGCTGAAAAAGAGTATGTTGGAAAGGAGTACATCAAAATGGGTGGTGGTCCAGAGGTGTTAAGACAAGCTGTTAATGCTATGGTCGACTCTGCTGAAATCGCACTTAGGGGAAGCAATTTAGAGATAAAAGACATTGACTGGCTTGACCCCCATCAAGCAAACAAGAGGATAATAGATGGCACTGCTAAATATCTGCATATGCCGATAAAAAAGACCCTTATTACAATAGGAGAAGATGGTAATGTGTCTGGTGCTTCTAATATTATAACTCTTGATAAAAGCATAAAACAAGGTAAGGTTAAAAGAGGAGATAAAATTTTAATAACTGCTGTTTGCGGAGGTTATACAAAGGGTGCTTTTGTTTTTGAACATTAATTTGATCTTAATTTTTCTATAATTTCCTTCATCTTTAATGAGTCCTTCCATGTTATCGGGCTCTCGCTTATTATTGTAATATCTGTATTTCTTTTTAATATTTCCCCTGCCAGGGGCATAAAATCTGATTTTTGCATTACAAGGTGCCTTCTTTCTCCCTTATCACTGAATTCAATCCCTGAAAAGTGAGAATGTATATGCTTTAAGTTAGCCAGCTGGCTAAAAATAAATGCATAGTTTATAGAGCCATTTCTTGCGTGCAGATGTGCAAAATCAACACAAATGCTGCATTTAATCTCATCCCTAAGCTTTAAAATCTCAGTTAAAGAGCCAAACTGGGATTTTTTTCCTGTTGTCTCTGGTGCAAGCCCTGTTTTCCATTTGTTTTCATTTATTATATCCTGCATCTCAACAATCCCTTTCTTTATTATTTCATAGCATTCCTTATCAGAAAGCCTGCCATAAAAACCTGCATGAAAAACAACATTGCTTGCCTTAAGGTAATGAGCACGCTCACAGCTGTCTAGAATGCGCTTTTTTGATGCCTCAATTTTTTGCTTGTCAGAAGATGCCAGGTTTATGTAGTATGGCGCATGAACACTAAGGCTGATATCAAGTTTTTCCGCAAGCTCTCCGATTTTTCTTGCAAGCTCATTTTTCATCCTAACGCCATAGGTGAACTCGACCTCCAGCGCATTTAGGCCGATTTTTTTTACATAATTAAGGCCATCCAGGGTGCTTTTCAGAGGAGAGCCAGCAGGACCAAGCCTAATCATTGTGTTTCTGCCTCTAGGAAATGTCTTGAAAGTTTTATAACTACTGTAGAAAGTATTATGCTGTAAACAATAAATGCAACTACAATATTCAGTATTGGCCCAATCTCCGGTATATCATAAGTAGCTAGGATAAATACAACAACTGCAACAGCAATCCCCTTTGATACATTTAATGTCATAAAAAGCTTTTCTTTAAAGGAATAGTTCAGTTGTGAAAAACAAATCTGGATTGACATATACCTTATTATCAAGTACAATGCAAATAAGAGGGCTGACTTTAAAATAAATCCAGTATCTAACGGAAAGTATATGATCATGCCAACCAGAATAAATACAACTATTTCAAGCGAGTTTGCAAACATGTAAGAAAATTCATGCAGTGTTTCCCTTTCCCTAACATAGACATTACCAAAAAATAATCCAAGGGTGGTCACTGCAAGAACCCCATTGCCCTTAAGATTCTCTGCAAGAATATAAGTTATAAGCGCAGCAGTGATTAAAGCAAGGGGGGACAGATTCTCTGAATACCTTGTCCTCATTATCTTAAAGACAACTATGCCCACCAGAATGCCGGCACCAATGCCTGTGACAAACTGCTGCAAAAAAGGGCCTGCAGACTCCAGAAATTTTGAGAAAAATAATCCCTTACCGCTTTCCCTTAAGAGATCAAGGATTATAAAGGGTATTAGAACAATCAGGGGTGTATTTATTATAGACTCTATTTTAAGCAGTTCTATAACCCGGTTCTTTGTATTTTTAAGCATTGTAAGAACAATGTCTGGCGCTGTTCCAGACATCAAAGCAGCAAACATCATTGTCAGGAATATATTGCGAATATTAAAAATAAGGCTTACAGACAAGGTTAAAAATATAAGGTTCAGCAGCAGGAATATTCCTGCCAGCTTTAATGCCCTGAAAGAGAAAGTGTCAAACTCCCTTAACTTGAACCTGGAGCTTGCATCAAATACAATCATAACCAAGGCAAGAACCCCCACGCAAGTCAGGAATATTGGCGAGAACTCAATTAATTGTTTTCCATAATACCTGATGTGGCCAATAACTATGCCCACTAAAATCAGTAAAAGTATATTTGGTATCTTGGCCTTTTCTGAA
>CAYOHL010000010.1:0-9363 GCA_964403775.1 uncultured Methanosarcinales archaeon | reverse complement strand
GAGGTCAGATAAAAAAGTGCATCCATTATACCACCTATTTTTTTTAAATAGTTAAAAATAGATACTTATTAAACCTTTGCTTTATTGTTTTTTCTTCTTGAAAAAATACTGCAACGGCTTTTGTTTCTTTGGCTTTAGGATAGTTTTGCTTACTTTGGCTATTTTCTCCTGCTCTAAAAATGATTTTAAAAATCTTTTCCTGGTCCTGTTTGTAAGTATATCCTGCTCAAGTGCCTTTGCAAGCCTTTCCGGTCTTTTTAATGACGATTCCTTTACAATATCAACTATAATTTTTTCATTTGATTCTTTTTCCAGTATTCTTTTAACATCATCCTGCTTTAACAGATTTCTTATGAACACCTCTCTTGTGCCTTGGTTCAAGACCTTGTTGCCTGTTTCTTTTTTCAGCAGCTCTGCAAGATTATCTGGATTAGCTATTAATAAGTATTTAATAAGCTGTATTGCCCTTACTGTTGTGTTCCTGTAGTTCTGCTTGTCAATACCGTCTATAACATCATAAAGTATATCCTCAAATTTTTTGATGCTGATTCCTCTTAGCTCAATTTTTTTGCTTGATGTGAGCACAAGTGTTTTCTCATAGTTGAAATCTGTTCCGACAAAATCCCTTATAACCTGCTTTACTTTTTTGATAACTGTCTTGTCTTCAAATTTTTTTACATATTCATCTATATCCTTGTCAACAATAGTTGAGCTTATAGAGCAGTTAACCTCAATATGCTCTACTCTCTCAAGCTTTCCGTTTGCAAGTTTTATTGCTATTAGGTCAATAACCTTGTTTTTGCCAGCATTGATATCATTGATAGTAAAGAAACCTTTCTTATTAAGCCAAAGATTGACTATCTCTTTTTCCGGATTCATAAAGCACCCCTTTAACAGCCTGGAAAAGGCCTAATAGCAAACCCCCAATCCTGAATTGAAGCAAAATATTATATAAATTTCAGGAATCCAACTATTTAAATGTTTCTAATTCAAATTTTAAAAATCATTAAATTAAAGCGGGTTTATTTCAATAGTTTTTTGTTATGCAAATATATAGCTATATAAATTAAGATTGAGGCAAGAACCAATATCTCGCCAATATAAATAGTGTAGTTGGCTATGTTAAGGCTTGCTGAATATTTCTGATGCTGTTCTGCAGAATCACATATGTTCTCTGGCTCGCAGTCATCAGCATAGCAGCAGCTTTTTGATACAACATAGCCAGTGATATTATCCCCAATAAAATACAGTCCTATCAGTGTAAGAATTATCAGCGGAAGGACTAATTTATTGTTCATAGTCAAATCAAAACCTTACAAATATAAAAAGATTGCTAAAAATTTAGCTTAATCTAATCAAACTTCATAACCCTATCTTTGTAGTCTTTTTTGGCCAGCAGCACAACCCTGCTCTCTTTTTTCTCATCAATTAGTTTATAGCCTGAAAGCCCTGCAATCTTTTCCGCAAACTCCTTTACATCTTCATGCAACGGCATATTGCTTTCAAGCAACCTTTTCCTTGATGAGCCAACAAACATGTATGCCTTTAGCTCAACGAACATTGGGCCTGCTTTTTTTATTAAGCCAGCATAAGCTTTTTCATTATTCATGTTTATTCCCTTAATTAAGGTTATCCTTATTACTGTTCTTGTTTTTAATTCAGGCAGTAATTCAAGTGTTTTATTTAAACGCTGCCATCCGTCCTTAAAGCATGACTTGTTAAATTTCTTAAAATCCTGCTCATTTGTTGCACTAACTGAAACATAAAGCTGCGTAGGCAGTTCCTTTAATGATTTAAGAACATCAGGAAACTGGCCATTTGTAACAAGAAAGCTTGTCTTGCCCTGTTTATGAAGCTTGGCTATTAATTCATTAAGTTTTGGATAAATTGCCGGCTCTCCTGTAAGTGAGATTGCAAAATGCATTGGCTCTTGCGCTTGATCAAGCTTTTTCCTATTTGCTTTTTCATTTCCAAAAAAACCATTGAGAAGCTTTCTCTGGCATAAAATTGATTTTCTTATTATCTCTTCTGGCTCATCTACAATGTCATTCATCTTACTTCCAGCAGTATAATCCATCTCGCGCCAGCAATGGATGCACTGGTTTGTGCAAAATCCCACAGAAGGCGTCATCTGGCAGCATAAATGAGACCTAATGCCATAAAACTTCTGCTTATAACAGACATCCTCATCCAATAATGACTTCTTTGTCCATGTGCAGATTTTGACAGCAGAGTGCTCACCGCTAAAGCAATAGTGCTGTTTTTCTAATAATGCCCTGAGCTCAGGGCTTATTTTTGTTATTTTTTCCATCAGACAAACTAAAACAGGATTATATAAAAACCTTTCTTTAAAAACCAAAATTATATAAATCTCATACCTGTTATAAAGACCATGAATTTTAAAACAGTGCTTAAAAAACTAAAAGACAGCCCTGAATTCAGGAAATGGGTTTCTAAGAACAAAAAATCATATTTAACATATGCCCTTACAATAATTGAAAACTCAGAAAAAAGCGATTGGCAGATTGGTTATTATGACAAAAAACTTGATAAGGTTACGGCCTTTACAATAAACAGCAAGATTGAAATCAACCCAGAGCAGGATATATTCAAAAAACCAGGAACAGCTGTAAAAAAAATTAATCTAAAAGATGTTAAATTTGGCTTAGACAAAATCCTGAAAAAAGCACAAAGAATTAAAGCAAGGGAATATCCCAAAGAGTTAGTGACAAAAACAATAGCTATCCTGCAGAACATTGAATTAGGCCAGCTGTGGAACATAACACTTATCACAAGCTCTTTAAAAACAATAAATATAAAGATAGATGCAAAAACAGGCAAGACAATAAAGCATGAGTTAATATCATTATTCCAGTTCAGGGCTGGTTAGCTACTACTTTAATAAAACAAAAACCAATGTCTTCTTATGGAGGAATAAATGTATTTCTTGTGGAAAGCATGGCTATTTCCTTTGGAAAATATTTTTTTCAACTGGAATTCTTTTTATCATGAACCAAAGAATGCCCTAAACAGTAAAATAAAGGATTATTATGCCTTATTTCCATTAGAACAATAATTGTTTTAATTATATATTTTTAATGTTAATTTAATTTAAATATGAGTTATGTTTCCTTTTTTACCTTGCTTTTTTTATTTTGAAAATCAAAAAAGAGGGATTTGCTTGCCAGAAAACCTAAGGATAAAGATAAATAAAATAAAGGAAAATGCAATTTTGCCGCATTATGCCCATGAAAGTGATGCAGGGGTTGACCTTTATTCAGCAGAGGATTATGTTCTAAAGCCAGGCAAGATAGTTCTTGTAAGCACAGGCATAAAAATGGCCATACCCAAAGGTTATGAGGGCCAAATAAGGCCGAAGTCAGGCCTTGCATTAAATAATGGGATATCTATCTGTAATAGTCCTGGAACAGTTGACTCAGGCTATCGTGGAGAGGTTTGTGTTATAGCAATCAACCACAGCAATGAGGAATTTAAGATAAAAAAAAGAACAAAGATTGCACAGATGGTTTTCAACAAGATAGAAAAAGCAGAATTTGAAGAGGTCAAGGATCTTGACAATACAAAACGCGGCCAAAACGGTTTTGGAAGCACAGGGCTAAATTAAGGTGCTGATAATGAAAAAAAATAACAACCACGCTAAAACACAGCTTATGACATCTGCCGGTGATCTTGTTGAGCTAAGTGAAGAGAAGATAAAAAATTCATTAATAAGTGAGACCTCTATTTCAGAAGAAAATGCAAAAAAAATTGCTCATGAAGCCTATAATGAATTAATAAAACTTGACATACCAAAAACCACAACCATTGTGAGAGAGATTGTATGCATGAAGCTCCTTGAATCAAACCTTCTTGATGAAAACAAGGAATATTCAAGGCTTGGAATGTCTGTTTCTGATGTCAAAGAGGTTATTTTCAAAAAGTCCAAAGAGAATGCAAACACAAACTACAACCTGCAAACAATACATAAAAGGCTGGCAGATTCTATTTCTTCACAATATGCTTTGTCTTATCTCCTGCCAAAAAAGGCTTCAAGAGCGCATATGAAAGGAGAAATCCATATCCATGACCTGGATTATTTTCCAACAAGGCCATTTTGTTTTGAGCATGATATAAGGTTCTTCCTTAGGCAGGGATTTATGTCAGATGGCAAGGGCATTCATACAGCTGTTTCAGGGCCAGCCAAGTCATTAGAGGTTGCTATGATACATGCTGCAAGGGTTTTATTACTAAGCTCGACATATTTTTCTGGCGGCCAGGGATATGATGCATTAAATCTTTTTTTAGCTCCTTATGCAAAAGGCCTTGAATACAAAAACATAAAGCAGGCTGTTCAGGCATTTATTTATGAGCTTGACCAGCTTGATGTTGTCAAGGGAGGGCAGACGCCATTCACATCAGCAAGCTTTGAGTTTAATGTTCCATCTTACCTAAAGGACATTCCACTAGTTCTGCCTGGAGGCAAGGTAACAGAAAAGGAGTCATATTCTGATTATGTTGATGAATCAAGGAAAATAATAAAGGCTTTTACAGATGTTATGATGCATGGGGACTATACTGGAAAGGCATTTCATTTTCCAAAACCAGAGTACAAGATAAGGAAAGAAACACTTAAAGACAGCTCTGCAGATGAGCTTTTGCTTGATGTTCATAAGCTTGTTGCAAAATATGGCTCTCCCTATTTCCTTAACATGGCTGCTCCATATATGCCTGAAGCTTTGCAAAGCCAGTGCTGCAGATATTTTTTAAGACCAGATGGTGACTTCTGGGAGGAAATAAAAACCGGGAATGTCCGCTCTGGCTCTCTGCAGACAGTAACAATAAATCTGCCAAATATCAGCTATAATTCAAAGGATGAATCAAATGTTTATGAACTGATTGATGAAAGGATTAAGATAACAGAGGATATATTTAATGTAAAGAGAAAATGCATTAAAGAGGTTATGAAAAGCGGATATGCGTCATTTCTTTCAATGGATTGTTATGGCAAGCCATATTATAAGCTGGACCAGGCAACAAATTCTGTTGGCTTTATAGGACTTAATGAAATGGTTAAAAAAATAACCGGCTATGAGATGCATGAGTCAAGTGATTCCTGGAAATTTGGCTTAAAGATAATCAAATATATGTCAGACATAATTGATAAGAAAAAAGATGAAACAGGGCAAAGGTGGGGGATGGTCCAGACACCTGCTGAGTCAGCAACATTCAGGCTTGCTAACTTTGACTTGGAGAATTATAAGAATGAGGCTGTTGTTCAGGGTGATAAAAAAACAGGAGATGTTTATTACACAAATTCATCTCATGTTAATTATTCAGCAGATATTCCATTATTCAAGAGGCTTGAAATAGACTCCTCATTTCATCCACTGGTTCAGGGAGGTGCAATATCACACATATTCTTAGGTGAGAATAATCCAGACCCAGATGCTTTGCTAAAGCTGACAAGAAGAATATGCTCCAATACATTAACTTCTTATTTTGCTTATACAAAAGATATGACTTACTGCAGCTCATGCAAAAGAACAGTTAGTGGTGTTTATGAAAAATGCCCAAATTGCAAAGCAAGCGGTGATGATATTCAGTGGTATTCAAGAGTAACAGGATATTACACTCCTGTCAAGTCATGGAACAAAGGCAAGTTAAGGGAATTTATGGATAGGCACAAATATAGTCTAAGAGGTGTATAAAAGTGAAGCTAGTATTATTTACAGGAGTGCATTGTCCAAAGTGCCCTCAGGCAAGGATGGTTGTAAGACAAGCAGCAAAAGAGCTTGGCTGGATTGAAGGAAAGGATTTTGTTGAAAAGCTTATTGACGGCCAGAATTTAAAAACTCCGTCTATTGTTGAAATTGAAGGCAGCAAAATGCATATTGTTTCCTCTGAGGATGAAATAACCACAGGCAATATTCCGGCTGCCATATGTGGAAAAGACTTAGCAGTTGAGGCACTGATGTATCAGATTGCATCATCTCCTGCTATTGTGATAAATGAGAGGGCAGTTTTTAAGGGAAACAGCCCATCAAAAGAAGAGCTTTTAAAAGAAATAAAAAAGGTGGAAGAATGAAGAATGGTATAAAGTATAAAACAGCAAAGAAAAACACAAAATTATCCCAGTTTATTGATGAGGAAAAGAATAAAAAACCATCCAAAGATAAAAAAAGTTAGAGGTTTAAATGCAGGCATATGTTGGAGGCATAGTTCCTTTATCAACAGTTGACTGGTCAGCTAATGTTTGCACAGTAATTTTTTTTTCAGGATGTGACTTCAGGTGCTGTTATTGCTACAATAAAGATTTCATAGATTTCAAGGAGGAATTCTTAAAAGATTTAAATGATGTCAAAAAAGAGATAATAAAAAATTCTAGTTTTATTGATGCTGTTCTTTTTTCAGGAGGAGAGGCATGCCTTCAGAGGCAGGCATTACTAACCCTGGCAAGATTTACAAAAAAACTTGGTTTAAAGGTTGGAATTGAAACAAATGGCTCAAAGCCTTATTCAATAAAATCATTAATAAATGAAAATTTGCTTGATTTTATTGCCTTGGATATAAAGGCCCCATTCAAAAAAGAGATTTTCGAAGGGGTTACACAATCAAAAACCTTTTTTAGAACAACAGAAGAGGTTATTGAAAACATAAAACAAACATTAAATATATTAAAGGAAAACCAGGACAGGATTCAAATAGAATTAAGGACAACTATTGTGCCCGGGCTTATTTTCAGAAAGCATGATATTCTGGAGATAGCTAAAGAGATTAATGGGTTGAACTGCAGATGGGTTTTGCAACAATTTGTATCTGATAAAGGAACCATTGACCCAAAGCTGGGCAGTGTAGACCCACCAACAAAAAAATTCTTAGAAAATCTAAAAAAAGAATGCCAAAAAAAATACAGCAGCCTAAGAATTGATATTAAGGCTGTATGATTTAGCTTTCTTTTAGGAAATCATCCAATATTCTGATTGCTTCTTTTTCTGTATCCTCAACTGTTTTTGGAAAGTTTGTATCAATGTAAATAACCTTTGAGCCATAATTTTCAAAAAGATTTTTCAACCACTGGCTGTTATACCTTTGCTCCACCCTCCTCTGAAAGTTTATTTCCTCAAAAATAGCTTTATCATGTTTCTGCCTCTGGCTGAGCCTTTGCATCACTGTTTCTGGCGCAACCTGCGCTATTATCAATAGATTTGGAGAATTTTGCAATGCAATTTTATTGCCTGGCAGCCTCATAATCTCTGTTAGGGGAATATTGCCCTGAACAGGCTGATAAACAATAGAGGTTATAACTCCCCTTTCCTGAAAAATATATTTTCCCTGTTTTATGGCAGGGATAATGATTCTTTTGTAAAGTATTTCCCTATCAAGGGAAAATGCATGTGCTGTAGAGGTTATTGAATATTGGCGGTTGGTTTTTCTTACTATTTCCTCCCTTAATGCACTACCAATCCAGCAATAGCTCATCTCACAGGAAACAATCACATCAAAGTCATTTATCTCTTCAGGCTCTGGAAATCTGTTTTTTTCCTTGCAATATGCCCTAAGGTCAAATACCTTAAGGTGCTTTTGCTCGGCCCATTTTTTCATGGCATTAATAATAACGCCCTTGCCCGAGCCATCAGGCCCGTCAACCATAACAAACCTTTTCTGCATATTTATTATATTATAAGATGCTTATTTAAATCTTTTGAAAATTAGGGCACCGTTGAAAATCTCAAAAAGGAACTTCTAAAGATATTTGGTGTATACTACCAACTAAATTATTCTTTTCAGGACTTTTTCAACGCAGCCGAAAATTAGAAATTTTAGTTAAACTATATTATAGTAGAGAAAAGGTTATTAAAGATTTAAGAAGATTTGGCTATAGATTTATTCCTAATTTTTTCCACAATTCCCTTATCCGCATCTACTTTAACTAAATCTCCATCTTCAAGTACTTTTGTTGCTATCTTAGTTCCGATAATGCAGGGTATTCCATATTCTCTGGAAACAATAGCTGCGTGGCAAAGAATTCCACCCTCATCTGTTACAATTGCTGCAATTTTATTAAATACAATAGTTATATCTGGACTTGTCATCTGTGTGACTAAGATATCTCCTTTTTCAATCTTCTTTATATCTGTTCTATCTTTTATAACCTTAACAGTACCACTAACTATTCCTTTACATGCTGGCTTACCAAGTATTTTTCTTATGGTTAATTTTTGTTTTTGTTTAGGCTTAGCTATCCAAAATCTAACTCCATAGTTTTTGTCAGTCTCAAAGCCAAAACCTTGTTTGCGCTCTTCAATCTCTAACAATGATATTATTTCATTAGGCAACAAATATGTTATATCCTCTAAACTTAAATTAAACTGATTACCAATCTTAATAAGTAAGGGTTTAGCTAGCTGTTCTGCTTTAACAAAACATTCTCCTCTGTAAGTTCGTAAGAACATATATTTTCCTAAAAGCTTCGCTTTACGGATTAACTCTAGTTCTTTTGCTATTTCTGGTCTTTTTATAGTTTGTGTGTATTTGTGTTTAAGTTCTTTCTTTTTCTTTTCAATTTTAGTCAATTCATTTATAGGGTCATCAGCAGCTAGTTCATTTAACAGCTTCTCAAAGTATTCTTTTGAATAAGGCTCAGTTAAAAGGCTCCAGCCAATGTCTACAGCTCCGAGGTATGCATATTTTTTATAGTGCTTGTCTAGTTTTTTCTGTAGCTCAGCATTAATTTTGCCTTTTTCTTTTAATTCACAAGCTAGCTTAAGTAATGATTTCCGCTCTTGAATTGCACTAACTTCCCCTTCAAAAAATGTTAAAGTATTAAAAAGATCAATTAATTCCTCTTTTGTTGCAGAAGGAAATATCTTTTTTAATTTTTGATTTATTATTTCAGTAAGTATAGCTTCAGCTCTATGACAGACCCATACAATTGGTGAGAAATGGTTTATTGCATCACAGTATTTTTTAAACTGTTCTTTCAATTCACTTTTTGATTTAACAGTATAATTTAAGGATTTAAGAGTAGAAAGCAGATTCTCACCTTTATCTGTTATTTTATCTACTATACGGGAGAATAGCTCTTCATCCTTAGTATATATTTTTCTAAGTTTATTTAATTCTTGTTGATATTCTTCTAAGTTACAGTAAATAAAATAATCTTCAAGCCTGAAACGCGGAAGTTTTGTGGGTATTCCTGTTACTTCAGTATAGTATTTTTGTCCTTCCCAAAAAGTAGAGCTAAATACCAGAGGCTGTGACTTTCGTTTAAATAATTTTAGCCATGTCATATTATTACCCCTCATAACGAAAGGTTTAAATATTAATATTTTAAAGTTATTAATAACTGAGAGTGATTAATAT
>CAYOHL010000009.1:0-19436 GCA_964403775.1 uncultured Methanosarcinales archaeon | reverse complement strand
CAATTGCCCTAAATAAACCTGTTTTTGTAAAGTCAGGCCATTGCTTATCTGTAAAAAAAATCATAGAGTCTTTTGAGTCCCAAAGCAAAAGCCCTGAAAATTCCTTGCTGTTTTCTATTATTAAATCAGGAGATATAAAATATGATGAATAAAGGTTTTCCTTTATCAGCTGGCTGTTTACTGATTCAGGATCAATTTTTTCTGCTTTTATCTGCCTTGCAATAAGCCTGCATGCATCAGCTATCTCTTCATGGCCGTCATAATTCACACAGAAATTAAGGAAGAACCTGTCATAATCTTTTGTGGACTCTATTATCTCCTTTATTGGGTTTACTATCCGCTCAGGCAGATCATACCATTTTCCAAGAATAGAAACCTTTATCTG
This sequence comes from uncultured Methanosarcinales archaeon, assembly GCA_964403775.1. Lineage (GTDB taxonomy): Archaea > Nanobdellota > Nanobdellia > Woesearchaeales > CG1-02-33-12 > CG1-02-33-12. The sequence goes on along the minus strand of CAYOHL010000009.1, from coordinate 19,051 downwards.
CTCTTTAAATATCATTTTATCTTCAATAAGTTTATTGAAGAATTTAGCCAGGTCATCCACCAGAAATGAAAAAATTTCAGAGTTCTTTGCATTAACAGACAGGAGAAAGATTGTCATAATAGGGATATTAAATTTTATTTGGGTATTCATAAGGTCTTTTATAAGGCTAGCTCTTTTATTGTACATGTCTTCTAAATTTATAGTATGCATAGGCTTTGGCTCTTTTTCCATTGCAATGGCTATATGCCTAGGCATATCTGCCTTGGTTATACGGATTTTTTCCCTTGCTTTTAGGATATCAGCTATCTTTTTGAACATATAGCTACTACATGATAAAGAACTTTATAAACCTTTTTGTTTAAAAAGATTTTTTCTCACAAAGTTTAAATATAGGTCTCTAATTTTTTTTACCAAGATGTTTTTGTTATCTAATGTCACAGCTTTCATAAGCCTGATTATTGCAAGCATAACAGACATTAAGACAAGGGAAGTGCCGGACTGGCTTAACTACGGCCTTATCATTTTTGGGCTTGGCTCAAGGCTTATTTATTCTGTTGCATTAGCTGACTTTAGCTTTCTCTTATATGGATTAGCAGGATTTTTTGTGTTTTTTATAATAGCAAACCTCATGTTTTATTCTGCACAGTGGGGCGGTGGAGACAGCAAGCTTCTGATGGGCCTTGGAGCAGTGATTGGCCTGAATTTTAATTTTATGGAAATGCCTTTTCTTGTTATTTTCTGGATTAATATAATAATAATAGGGTCAGTATACGGGCTTTTATGGAGCATTGCATTGGCATTTAAGAACAAAAATAGGTTTTCAGCTGATTTTATGGCAAGGATAAAAAAATCAGCTAAAACAAGAAGATTTTTGTTAATAATATCTCTAGCTATTCTTTTGTCTGCATTTTTTGCAGATATGCCGATGATAAGGTTTTTTTTGGTTATCCTTGTTTTTTCCTCAATATTGATTTACTACATATCAATATTTGTTAAGTCAGTTGAGAAGACATGCCTCCTTAAATATATTGAGCCTGAAAAGCTTACAGAAGGCGATTGGATTGCAAAAAATATTATTATCGAGAAAAAAAGAATCTGCGGTCCAAAGGATTTAGGTATTGAAAAAAAACAGATAAAACAATTGATAAATTTAAAGAGAAAAGGCATGATAAAAAAAGTCTTAATAAAAGAGGGCATACCCTTTGTTCCGAGCTTCTTAATGGCTTTTATTATAACGCTTTGGTTTGGCAACTGGCTCTTATTATTCATTTAGGAATAAATTCTTGCTGCTTTTATGAAAAAGAAAACTAATAAATATAAGCTGTATTCTTTAACCAATATGCCTTTTGAACTGGATGAGATAAAAAAAATAAGAAAAAAGACCGGGCTTACCCAATTTGAGCTGGCCAGGAAAGCACATGTTTCCCAGTCATTAGTAGCCAAGATAGAATCAAAGAGGATAGACCCTTCTTTCACAAAAGCAAAGAAAATATTTGATGTCCTGCAGGAATTAGGCAACAAAAATGAACTAAAGGCAGGGGATATTATGACTAAAAGGATAATTTATGTGAACGCTGATGGCAATATAACAAGTGCAACAAACAAGATGAAGAAACACGAGATATCACAGCTTCCTGTTTTCAGCAAAAAAAATGTTGTTGGCCTTGTTTCTGAAAGCACTATTCTGGACTTAATTTCAAGCAAAAAACCAGAAGAAATAAAAAAATTAACCATAAAAGACATAATGCAGGACTGCCCGCCGATTGTTTCCAAAAAAACATCCACAAGCATTATTTCTGGCCTACTAAAATATTATCCTATTGTGCTGGTTGCTGAGGACGGAAAACCAGCAGGCGTGATAACAAAGTCAGACATGCTCAGAGCACTTTACAAAGGCTGAGCCAAATTCTTTAATTTTCCGAAACCATAAACCTTATCAGCCACAACAAAAACTTCAAAGTTGCTTATGTCTTGGTTAAGGAATGGACTCAATAGTTTCTCACTTAAGACGTTAGTGCCTTCTGTTGCAAGGCAGAAAGAGGGCATAACAACCATGCTTTTTCCTTTGTATTTTCCTTTTAAGAAGCATTTGAATTTTTCTGTCTTCATACCCTCTTTTAATGAGACAGCAGGATGCTCATGGCCGATTATTATTGTTTTTGCTTTTTTCAAAAGCCCTTTATCAGGAATCTTGTGGCCGTGGACAATCAGAATATCCTTAATCAGGCAATAACCAGCTATTCTTACATTTCTTTTCTTTGCAATCGGCCCAATAATAGTGTCATGGTTGCCCTTTACAAGGATTATCTCTTTGCATTGCCCTGCCAGAAAATCCAATAACCTTAATGTTTCTCTCCACTCCTGCTCTGATATCTTGCCGAACTCGTGCTTTACATCGCCGTTTATTATTATCTTCTCAAGATTTATTTTCCTCCTCTTTAATTCAGAAAATATCCTGCCTAACCTTTTAATCACATCCCCGAACTGAAACTTTGGAACCAAGATGCCCTGCTTGTTAAGTGCTTCCTCATAGCCAATATGGAAGTCTGATAGTACAAGAAGCTTCTCATTCTTAAGCAGAAGCCCTAAATCAATTATTTCAATTCCTTGTATCATCTTAATCCATCCTATATTCCAATCCAATCTTTGCAAGAGTCATCTGGTGCATTCTTCTTAAGAATTCCATCTTGTCTTCCATTCTCATGACATCTAAATGACCCTGCATAACGAGATTAAGTGCAAATGGTGATGGAATATCTGTTGTTATCTGCTTTATCTTGATTTTTTTATCCTCTATCTGCTTTAAAACAAGCTTTGCATTTTCAATATCCATCAAATCCTGCAGCACCTCACGCCTTGCCTCTTTTAAAACGGAAAAATTAGGGGATATCCTTTTTACAGCATTCATTAAAATCATAGATGAGACCTGCTGCCTTCCAACCCTCATTTTTCTGCCATTATAACTTCTTAATATCATTAAAGCACGAGCTGCACAGTGCCTGAACCTTCTTTTCAAAACCTCTGTCTTGTCAATTGCCATATTAAGAACCAGCTCAAGTTTTTCTTGCTTTAAAAGCTTTAATGCCTTTATTCCATTTATGCCCTTTTCAGAGCTTATGTAAAACCCATTATCGCTTATGCCTATCTCAACATCCCTGTGCTGAACACGTGAAATTGCAAAGGCAACAGCCCTTGATAAAACATCATTTACCCTGCGCCCATAAAGGCTGTGGAAGATACAATACTTGAGGTTATCATCGCTGTATGATTCAACTAATAATTTTTTTATGGATGGAATCTCTGCATAGAAATACTGCTCCTGAAAATAATTGTATATTGCATTGGCAGCATTCACATCAACATAAAGATAATCATTAATAAACTTGATAATCTCTTTTTTGCTCTGCTTTTTTAAGAATTTTTCCTCCATATATCTCCTGAATTTAGTTATCTCTAATGCAAGGTCAAAGCTTAATGGCAACATCTCAGAAAACCATGATGGAATTGTCGGCGGCCTGTTGACAGAAGAGCTTACATAAGCAACCATTCCCTTTGAATACAAAAACTCATACATGTTTCCGCCAAGAACAAAAACATCTCCTCTTCTCATTTTCTCCAAAAAAGCCTCATCTATCTTTCCGATTGTCTGCTCACCAAGCTTTACAGTGATAAATGTCTCATCTGGTATTGTGCCGATGTTTGTCATGTATGTGACCCTGGCAAGCCTTCCGCGCCTTCCAATCATGCCTGTTTCCTTGTCATGCCAAATTTTTGCATATATGTGCCTGTCTTCAAGAGAGACATATCTTCCTGCAAGATACTCTATAACTTCATTGAAATCAACTCTCTTTAAATCATTAAAGCAATAACTTTTTTTTATCAATGAAAATAACTCATTAATATTTATTTTCTGGGCTATTGCAATTCCATAAACATGCTGTGCAAGGACATCAAGGCAGTTTTTTGGAATATGAATCTTATCAATCTTTTCCTCTATAGCTGATTTTAACAAAACAGAACATTCAACCAAGTCATCCCTATCAAGAACTATTATCCTGCCTTTGGATATATCATGCAGCTTATGACCAGAACGACCGCATCTCTGCAAAGCCCGGGCAACTGACTTTGGGGAGCCGAGGAGTATAACCAGGTCAACATAGCCAATATCTATGCCAAGCTCCAAAGAAGTGCTTGAAACAACGACTTTAAGCTTTCCTTGTCTTAACCTGTTTTCAATATCCCTCCTATGGGTTTTAGACAAAGAGCCATGGTGAGCGCCAATATTCTCAGTATAATTCTTTGGGAAACTCTCTTTAAGGTGGTCAACAACCCTCTCAGTTGCAGACCTTGTGTTAGTGAAAATCAATGTTGTTTTGTGATCTTGTATTAATTTGTCAATAAGGCTGTACATTGCGTTCTGCATATTCTCGTGTGTTATGTTTATCAAATCAGGAACAGGACTTAAAACCTTTAAATCCATTTTTTTTATGAATTGGACATTAACAATCTTGCAGTCTCTTGGCTTTTCATTTTCAAAGCCAACAAGGAATTTTGCAATCTCATCCAATGGGCTTATTGTTGCGCTCAAGCCAACCCTGCATATATACTCAGACAATCTTTGCAGTCTTTCCAGGCTCAATGACAGGTGAACTCCACGCTTATTCTCAGCAAGTGCATGAATCTCGTCTATAATACACCAGTCAACTTCTCTTAATAATTCTCTAAACCTTACAGCTGATAAAACAATTGCCAATGATTCAGGGGTTGTAATGAGAATATGGGGCGGCTTTCTCAGCATCTTTGATTTTTCTGAAGCTGTTGTATCCCCTGTCCTTACCGCAATCCTTATCCCGAGTTTTTTTCCTGCAATTTCTTCAATTTCCTTTAATGGCTCCCTTAAATTAACCTCAATATCATAATTTAATGCCTTTAAAGGCGATACATAAACGCAGTAAACCTTATCTTGCAAAATTCCCTTTTCAGCAGAATCAACCAGCTCATTCAAAATTGACAAAAAAGCAGTCAGTGTTTTTGTTGCTCCTGTAGGAGCTGATATAAGCACATTTGAGCGGGAATGCACCTCCATTATTCCGTAAAGCTGCGGCAGGGAAAACTCCCTAAACCTTGAAAAAAACCACTTCTTTACAAGAGGATTCATTACATTAACTATTTCTTCTTCAGTATTCAGTTTTTCCTTAACTTCAATCATAACAATGGACATAGTTTATATGCTTATAAAACTTATCAAAAATCAACTTAAATTAAAGATTTATTAAAAAATTTAAAATGAGGAATAAATAGAACTACTTTCTTGCCTTTTCTAGTTTGCCATGCAGTAAGGCGTTTAATGACTGGTCATTTACTTTTGTGACACACCATCTGACTCCACCAATATCTCCTTTGGCCCTGCCCATCTTTCCGCCTATGCACTCTATCATGACCTCATCGTGCTCATCAACAAGCTTTGTTGCTCCGTCACCTGGCAGAAATGCAGTAACCTGCTTGCCGTTTTTTATTAATTGGACCCTTACGCATTTTCTCATTGCAGAGTTTGGCTGCTTTGCCTCTAACTGAACTTTCTCTAAGACAATTCCCTTGGCCTGGGAAGAGCCGCCCAGCGGATCAGACTTTTTCTTGAGGTTAAGAGTCCTGCGGGTATATTTCTTACTGTTCCACCTAAAGGTGTGCCTTCTCTTCTTGAGTTTTTTCCCGGCATTTATTCCAGATGATTTGTTTCCCATTCTAAATAACCTTTATTTCATTTATATCAAAATATCTTTTAACAATCTCTTCATAATTCCTTAGGTTCTGTCCGCTTCTTCCTATTAAGAGGCCCTTTGTTTTTGTGTCTGGCCCGACAATTGTGATAACCTTGTCATCAATTTTTATCTCTTTTGCACTTAAAGGACTGATAAGATTCGCAACAAATGTTTCAAGATTAGGATTAAATTCTACTATTTTAATCTTTCTATTTATCTTCTGCCTGATATTTTTTACATTAATGCCTTTTTTGCCAATTGCCTTTGCAATCTGGTTCTCTTCAACCAAAAAAACGAGCATTTCATTTTTATCAAAAAAGCAGTCTTTCAGTTTTGCCTTTGTAATGCTTTCAAAAAAAGACATGAACTTCATAAGATTTAAGTCATACTTTATCTTTATCATTATTCCTTTAACACGCCCAGCATAGATATAGAATATTGCTTTTTGCAGATTACGCCAAGATCGCCACTTGGCTGCTTTAGTGTGATAACAGGTATATTCAAAAGCCCGGAGTAATATTCCATTTCCTTTTTTGAACTCTCACTACAGTTTGAGGCAATATAAATCTTTTCAAGTTTGTTAAGCCTTAAGTTCTTTATTACAAGCTTTGTTCCAATAACAATCTTCCTTGTTTTTAGCTCTTTTTTTATACTGGTTACTGATGATTGTTTTTCAACCATTTTAGCTCCTCTTAACCTTTGTTACAAGTCCTGGAAGCCCTGTTCCAACAGGAACTGGCTGGTTAAGCATAACATTTTCAACAACCGAGTTAAGGTTGTCAACCTCGCCAATAAGGCTTGCATTAAATATATGCTTTATTGGTGTCTCAAAAGATGCCCTTGCAAGAACACTTGCCTTTTCCTTTACAACCCCATATCTTGTTACTCCTTTTATAAAGCCAGAGGCGCACATTGTGTCTGCAACAAGCATCAGATGCCTTATATCAACATTTAAACCCTGGTTTTGTATAACCTTATAAACCTCATTGATTATTGCCTGCCTGCCTGCCTCTATTCCAAGAACATTTGCTATCTCAAATATATTATTTGATGTAGTCCTTGTTTTATCAACAAAATCAAGCTCTAACACCTTCTTGAGATTTGTTCCGGCTGTTATTATTAAAAATTCATTGCCTTTCTTAATTGGCAAAACATGGGTTATGCCCTTTATTCCCTGTATATAAATTTCCTTGATTTTCTCCTTTACCTTGAAGAGCTGGTTAAACTCCTTTTCCTTTTCATTAAGTTTTAATGTGATGGTATTCCCCTTCTTTGAAAGGGAAAGCTCCTTGAAATTAGACTTTATGCTTTTTTGGATTAAGGTGTAATTAATACCAATGCTTTCTATCTTTTTCTCATCAACTGTTAATTCAATTTTTGATTCAGCTACGCTTACTATGAATTCAGAAACAATCTCATTAAGTTTTGTCTCCTTTATTGATAGGGCAAGGTTCTTTATGTTTTTTCCCTGGCTATACGGCTTTTTTAGGTAAATCTCCATCATAGGAGTTTCTATTGCTTTTTTGCCGTCCAGTATCTCAATAATTCTCGGAAGACCCATTGTGACATTCATTTCTGCAACACCTGCAAAATGAAAGGTGTTTAAGGTCATCTGTGTTCCCGGCTCGCCAATAGACTCTGCAGCAACAAGTCCAACAGACTCCCCTGGTTGGATTAGCATCTTATTGTACTGTATTGCTGTTTCCTCAAGGATTTTCTTCAGTTTTGCCTCGCTTGTATTTTTAGGTAATTTTTCTTTGATGCCGTTAATTACCCTCAAAGGAATTTTTTCCTCATATTTTTTAAATAGTTTATTCATCAAATTTCACCAGTTATTTTGCAGATTTTATTATATTCTCTACATCAACCATCCCGCCATCTGATTTTGAAACATCTATCCTGTCTTCCCCGTAACCAAACTGCACAATCTTTTTGTTTGAATCCCTTACAGTATTATCATATTCAACCTTTAAATCCTGCAGGGCATTTGCCAATCTTCTGTACAGATAACCTGATTTAGGGGTTCTCAGGGCAGTATCCATAAGGCTGTCTCTTCCAGTCATGGATGCAAAAAAGAACTCTTTTGGATTTAACCCTTTTTTGAATCCATTTGATATAAAACCATGCGCTACAGGCCCAAGGTCCCCTTTCTTAAAGCATGACAATGTTCTTTCATTATAGCCCTTTTCTATTCTTTTGCCCCTCATAGCCTGCTGGCCAACACAGGCAGCCATCTGCGCCAGATTAAGCAGAGTTCCTCTTGCTCCAGAATCTGCCATTATCATCATATGTGTTTCCTTATTTGAATAATCAGAAACAATATCCCCTGTCTCATTTCTTGCCCTATTTAATAGTTCCAATATCTTTAGTTCAAGTGTTTCCTTTAATGTCCTGCCAGGAAATGCCTGCAATTCATTATTGTGGTATAAATCAATCAGTTTTTTTGCATCTTCCCCTGCCTTAATCAGAACTTCATTGATTTTGTCTGTTGCTTCACTCGGAAGGTCAGTGTCAGATATGCCTATTGTAAACCCCTTCTTAAGCAAGACTGCTGTGCCCAACCTAAAGATTTCTCCTATTATTTCTATTGCCTTTGCTTCTCCATATTTCTTGTATATGTTCCTGAGCATCAGGCCCTTGCCTCCGCCAATGTTTGCACTGTCTATAACTCCGCTTACCAACTTTCCATTCTCAATTATTACTTCTTCTCCTGATTTTGATTTTCCTATAAAATTGAAATCATTGGGCATAATCACACTAAATATCTCCTTTCCGCTTACAAACTCTTTTTTGCTCAAACCAGAAAAGTCTGTTATTCCTGCAAACAACAGAAGATCAACTGCTTCTTTTCTTGAATATTTTTCTTCTTTTGTAAGCAAATAATTGCCCGAGACTGCATCCTGGATTGCCCCGATAATGCTCAGCCCATATCTTGGCGATATAAGCTGTGTCTGCACCATCATAAGGATTTCAGCCTCTGCTCTTGCCTCTTCTGTCTGCGGGATATGCAAATTCATCTCATCCCCATCATAGTCTGCGTTGTAGGGGTGGGCAACTGTGGGATTAATTCTTAAGGTTCTTCCAGGAAGCACCCTAACTTTATGGCACATCATAGACATCCTGTGTAATGATGGCTGCCTGTTGAGTATTGCTATATCCCCATCCATCAAATGCCTTTCAACCACATACCCAATCTGGATTTCTTCTAATAATTGTTCTCTTGTTTCATCAGTTATCTTCTTTTTCTTGCCATCTGGTCTTGCTATATAGTTAGCTCCAGGATAGTTGCTTTGACCTCTTTCAACAAACCCCTTTAGATATTCTATATTCCACTCATTAACACTCTCAGGGACTGTGAGTTTCATGGCCATAATCTTTGGAACCCCAACCTCATTTAAGCCAAGCATTGGGTCTGGGCTTATGACGGTTCTTGCTGAGAAATTAGTTCTCTTGCCAGCAAGGTTATGCCTTATTCTGCCTTCTTTGCTTTTTATTCTTTCTGTTATTGTCTTTAGAGGCTCTCCAGATCTGTGTCTTGCGGGCGGCAGCTGTGCAATATTATTATCAAAGAATGTTGTGATGTGATATTGTAATAAATCCCATAAATCCTCTATAATAATCTCCGGGGCCCCTGCATTTATATTTTCAAACAACCTTTGGTTTATCCTGACAATATCCCCCAGCTTATGAGTTAAGTCATCTTCGCTTCTCTCCCCGCTTTCAAGCGTGATAGACGGCCTCATTGTTACAGGAGGTATAGGCAGTATTGTCAGGATCATCCATTCTGGCCTTACTGATTTTGGGTCCAAGCCAAAGACCTCAGAATCCTCATCAGGTATTCTCTCCAGCCTTGTCCTGATTTCTATCGGAGAGATTCTTTTTTCATTCTCAAGAAAGGTTGTTGGCTTTTCCAATGTTATTTTTTGCTGTCTGCTCTTGCAGTAAGGGCATTTATTTACTGTTTTAAGGCTTTTGATTATATCCTTGATCTTTATCCTTCTCTCCTCCAGCCCTGATTCAATCTCGCTTTTTTCCAATTCATCCATATGCATTGCAATCCTGTTTTTAGGGATAAGTATCCTTCCGCACTCCCTGCAAGTGCATCTTAAGAGATCAAATATTACATTAACAAATTTGATATGTATAACAGGCCTTGCCAATGAAATATAACCAAAGTGACCAACACATTCCTTAAGCTTTGAGCCGCAAGTTTTGCACTTGAGCCCTGGATCTATTACGCCAAGCCTTGCATCCATTAACCCGCCATCAACTGGATAGCCCTCTTTGTCATAAAGCTCAGGGGTTACTATCTTGGCAGAAGCCATTTTCTTGATTGTGTTTGGACTTAAAACACTAAAGCCAATGGTTTTAACCTTTTTAAAAACCGGAATTTCATTGTCTTCCATTTTCAATATTTGTTCTTTAAAACCAACCTTGGATGTATTGTTAATGATTTTAGCTCATCAAGCAGCAGCTTGAAGGCATAGCTTATCTCAATAAAATTTATTTCAACATTATCGCCGCATATAGGGCAGTATAATTTATTCTTGAATCTATCATATATTGCTATCATTCCGCATTCTTCACATACAGGGACCACTGTTTTGTCTGCATCAAACCTTTCCTTCAACAATAAAGATGCTCCATGTGCAACAAATGTATCTTTTTCCATCTCACCCAAACGCAGACCTCCTTCCTTTGCCCTGCCTTCTGTTGGCTGTCTTGTCAAAAGCTGTATTGGGCCTCTTGCCCTTGAATGTATCTTGTTAGCAACCATGTGCTTTAGCTTCATATAGTAAATATTTCCAATGTAAATCTTTGCCTCCAACTGCTCCCCTGTTATTCCATTATACATTGTTTCAACACCATTTTCCCTAAAACCAAGTGACAGAAGCTCTTTTCTTAATTTTTCTTCTGGTTCAACATCAAATAGTGTTCCATCTATATATCTTGAGGATAAGGCACCCACCTTGCCTGCAATTAGTTCAATAAGATGTGAGATAGTCATTCTTGACGGTATTCCGTGGGGGGAGAATATAAGGTCAGGTGTAATTCCAGATGCTGTGAAAGGCATGTCTGACTGGTCAACTATCAACCCCACAACACCTTTCTGTCCATGCCTTGATGTAAATTTATCGCCAAGTTCTGGAATTCTTTGGTCCCTGATCTTTACCTGAACAAGCCTATTGCCCTCACTGCTTTCTGTTATCAAAATAAAATCAATAATTCCCTCCTCTCCGTGTTTTAGTGCTACAGAACTCTCACGCCTGCTGCTTGGTGCAAAGTTATACTGGTCCATAGAACTTAAGAATCTTGGCGGGCTTGTCTTGCCAATAATAACATCCCCTTCTGCAACCTTTGCTTCCTGGAAGACTATCCCGTCTTTTTCCAATAACCTATAGTCTTTCTCACTCTTGTATCCCTTTACATCCTTGTCAGGTATGGATATTTCGTCAGTAAGGCCTCCAGAATATCTTAACTCCTCAGCTATTGATGGCCTGTAATATGTTGATCTTCCTAAACCAAGATCAATTGATGCCCTGTTTAAAATCACTGCATCATCAACATTATATCCCTTGTAACTCATAATAGCCACTACAATATTTTGTCCTGAGGGATGCTTGTTGTAGTTAGAAACATCATGCATAACTGACTGTACAACTGGCACCTGCGGATAGTTCAAAATATTTACATCCATATCAATTCTTATTGGAAAGTTTATTGCATACATTCCAAGTGCCTGTTTCTGGTTTTTTGAGCCAATACTTATTCTTGCACCAGGGCTGAAATTTGCATATGGCACCAGTGATGTGCACAGACCAACCATTGCAAATGGGGCAAGCTCCAAATGGGTATGCTCTTTTGTTAGCTCCTCTTTTGAGAATGCAACAAAAGCATTTTCTTCCTCAGATGCATCAAGATACTCCACAACCCCTTGTTTCACAAGGTCGGAAAACAAAATCTCATTTTTTTGCAATTTTTTGATATGCTCGTCTCTTAAAAGCGGCTCTCCATCCTTGACAACAATTAATGGCCTTCTTAGTCTGCCTTTATCATCATTTATTTGTACATTGTTTGTTTTTTTATCATAATATACATTCAGATTTTCAGAAATGGCCCCCCTTCTTCTCTCTTCTATTACCTTCTCTGTAAATTCAGCAGGGTTTTTTACTTCTCCAACAAATTTTCCGTTTAGGTACACTTCGCTCATTTTATTTTAATACCTTGAGGCCAAGGCTTTTTAGTGATTTTATTGTTTCTTCCTCTTTGGCATCCTGTGATATACTTGAGATTAATGCAAGGTTTTTCTTTAGGCCAATATTTGTCCCTTCTGGAGTTTCAACAGGGCATAACCTTCCAAGGTGCGTGCTATGCAGCTCCCTTGCCTCAAAATTTTCCTGGGTTGCTGATAAGGGGCTCACAACTCTTTGTAGGTGGGATATCATCTCAAGGAAATTTATGCGTTGTATTCTCTGGCTTACGCCTTTTCTGCCTCCAACCCAATTGCCAGTTGCCATTGAGGAATAAATTCTTGATGTTAGCAGCTTCTCCCTTATAATTACTTTTATAGACGGGAACTTACCCCTTTTCACAATTCTCTGGAAATTGTATAAGAGGTCATTTATCAATATATTCAGGTTAACCCTCATCAGATCTGCCAATAAGTCGCCGCTCATCTTGATCTTTTTGTTCATATAATGATCCTTGTCATCAACTCTTATTTCCCCCCTGGAAACATGTATGAACTTCTTTATCATCTTGCATAAGTTATGGGCCTTCTGCAGTCTGTCTTTTTTATCAATACCTATATGCGGCATAAGGTATCTATCTATAATCTCCTTTGTCCTCTCAATCCTTATATCTTTTGATTGTGTTATGCCTGATTTTTTTGCAATATAATCAATTGCATCATCCTGTGTTTTTATATCAACACATTCATACAGATTTACAAGCATTTCATCATAATTGTTTTCTGAAACAGAGCCCATGATTTCTTCATCCTTCACAAGTCCAAGTGCCTTAATTACAATAGCAACAGGGATTCTCTTGATTCTTGTAAAGCTTAGGTAAATTATTCCGTCTTTCATTCTTTCCAGGGTGTGTGGTATCTTAAAAGAACCCCTCTCTGAAAAGAGCTTTCCAACATATTCGCTTGGCCCGGTGCTTGCCTTTTCAACCAAGACCCTGTTTGATGATAAATCTTCTATGTTGACAAGAACTTTCTCGCTTCCATTTATTATAAAATAGCCTCCAGGGTCATCAGGGTCTTCTCCAGCGTCTATCAATCCCTCTTTATCCAGCTTATTAAGATGGCAGTATTTTGACTTAAGCATGATTGGAAGATTACCAATCTCTGTTTTTATGGATTCTCTTTTTTGCCCATTAATGTATGCAGACACCTCAACAAACATTGGGGCAGCATAGGTTATTTTCCTCAACCTTGCCTCTGATGGGAATATATCCCTTTTTGAGCCATCTGCTTCAGTTATCTCTGGCTTGGTAATCCATATTTTGTCAAACCTTATTTTGTATGTATCAACGTTTTGGGGGATGATTGTTGGTTCTACTTCTTTATTTTCATCAAGAATCCTTTGAAGTTCAGAATCCACAAAACTATTAAAGGACTCAATATCAGACATAATAATACTGTGTTCCTGAAAGTATTTTTGTATTAATAGCTTAGATGTTTTATCCATTTATAACATCCCTATAATATATAGATTTTCCTGCTGTTGGGCTATCCCTTGTTATTTTTATAACATCGCCTGGCTTCACATTCAAGCCTGCAATTGCAGGGTCTGTCAATGCTATCTTTGGCAGCTCATTCAATGAGAGATTATATTTTTCAAGCAATTCCTGAATCTCTTTTTTAGTTAGTTTAGAATGTTCGGGGACAAGCACATGGTTTTTTATGTTAATGTTTTTCATTTAGTTTATCCTCGCTTAAGTTATGGGCCGGACGAGATTCGGACTCGCGACCACCTGATTACTTTCTGTTTGGTTAAAAGTCAGATGCTCTACCAGGCTGAGCTACCGGCCCAAAGATGCAAAAACCAGAACAAAATTCTGGTTTAAGCAACGCCCTGGCCGGGATTTTCAGTATTAAATGCCTTTGAACCCGAGTCGAAGCCTCGACAGGGCTTCATGATAAGCCGAACTACACCACCAGGGCATCAGTTTATCTAATAATGGTTATAAATCCTTCTTATATCTTAGAAAGCCTTATTAGGCCTATAAAAGACCAAAGAAAGATTATCCCACCATGGGTTTCTATCATTTTTTTTATATATAAAGCTTTCGCAGAGATTTATTTTTTATATCTTCTACTTTTTTAGTTCAAAGTTATTGTTTATTACTTATTAAGGAAAAATATAACAATTTATATTTTTTTGGTTAATACTTTTTTAAGATGGATGACATCAATGGATATAAAAATAACAGAAACATTATCTAAAGATAACAACTATCTCAAGGCCACTGAAATCAAATCTCTTGGATGTAAAAAAGAATTATATTTTGAACCCTCTATGCTGAATTATTGCAGTGCATTATACTGTACTTACTGCCACAGGCGTTTTGATACAGATGAAATCCTCAAGTCAATAAAAAATTTTATTTGAAAAAATAAGCTTAAAAAATACTATCCCCACTGCCGGATTTGAACCAGCAACCTTTCGGTAACAGCTGTCTGCCTTTCATTCATTCTCAGTTGAGATAGTCTGACAGAATCTACAGCCGAACGCTCTAGCCGTTGAGCTAAGTGGGGATAAAACACAAGAAAATTAATTTATTTATATAGCTTTTGTTTTTAAAATAAAGAAAGGTTTATTTAATTGAGAGGCCCACACTGTTTGAGTGCGTGATTACATCCTTTCCCTTTTCATTCTCATACTTGATAACAGCAGGAGGTAATTTAAACTCCCCTAGTATGCCGAGTTTTGATTTTATTTTGTAGGTTATTATTCTCTCTTCATACTTTTCAAGAACAGCTATATTCCACTTGATAAGATTGCCGCCCCTCTCATGTGATATAACCTTATCTGGCTTAAGCGTTCCTATCTGGAATTCCTTTTGTATGTCTGCGATATTTGGAACCCTGTCAATTATCACAACATTCTTAATTGGCTTTGGTGTTCTGTTTCTCACATTCATCAGAATCTTCATCTCTGTTATTCCTCCCTCTCTTGTATTTAAAATAACAGCCTGTTTTTTTACTACTATCAAGCTCCTTAATACAAAATAGAGTATTGTCAAGATTATTGCAGCAGTTATAGCCCCTGCCAATAACCTAAAGCTTTTAACAACCTTTACCTCTATTTCTGCACCTGGCTTCAGGTCAACATCAATTGCACGGTATCTTTTTCCATCCTCTTTCAAAACATATGTTTTTGGCTTTGTTGATGTCACAATATCCTCAAAAAATCCCATCTCTATCTTTAAAGTCTCTTGGTTTCTTACATTTCCATAATTTGTGTAAGTTATTTTTTTCTCTGTTTTTAGGAATGATTTTTCCAATTCCAGCGATTCTCTAATATCTGAGTAAGCTATTATCTCCACAGGTATGTTTTCTATTGTTCTAATGTTCTCTCCACTAACATAAAGATTCAATGTTACTGTATCTTTTTTTGGTGATTCGATAGAGTCAAAAGAGTACATTACAATAATTGTTTTTTCCTCCAACGGCCCAAGAGAGGTTTCTGTTTCCTTGTTTATAACAATGCTTGAGAGCTTTATTTTCATGTTTGTGATGTTGAGTATGTTCCTATTTTTCAAGTCAATCATTATCCTGACAGTTTCCCTTGGGTCTATTTTTTCAGGGATATTAACATTAGCTGTTACTGTTGGGGGATATTCTCCTGTAAGCTTGCCCGATTTTAAATAAATTGGGATATATATTTTTTCTAAAAGGTTTGTTTTAGCTGATTTCACTATAACATGAATCTTATAAAGGCTTGGCGGCATCTCGGAAACAGGCATTATCAAAACCCTTATCTCCCTTGTTTCTCCCTTGGCTATGGTTATAGAAGAGTCCTTTGGCGGTATTATCTGTGTGCTCCACTTTGGATTAATTCCAAAACTTATTTTAAAATTGTCATTGAAATTCTGATTGTTTGTTATTGAAATATAGAATTCTGCCGGCTCCCTGTAAACCACATTATCCTTAACAGCCTTATAGTCAACCGAGAACTCTGATAATGCAGAAGCAAGCGATATAGTTAACATGGATACAGCGACTAACAAGAAAAATGCTTTTTTAGGCCAGTTCATTCACTACCACCAGTTATATTAAATTGGGTATTTATATATAAATGTTTCTAAAGTTACGAAACTCTGAATCTTTTAAAGCACTTGCTAACAAAGCGAGGGGTGGGACTTCAACGAAGTTGAATGCCGCACAATCTATCAAATAGATTTTCATTTGCGTGCCAGCTTAGCAAGAAGCTGTATGGGGCCGCCTAGGACTTTCAAAAATAATTGCGCCTTTTTGCGAGCGAAGCGAGCGAGTCCAGCTTTATGCTGGACCTTGCATATCAAATGGGCGTAACCATTTGTATGGGGCCGCCGAGACTTCCGATTTGGTTGCGAGCGAAGCGAGCGCGAGGGACTTCAATTGCAAAGCAATTGAATGCCGCTCTTTGCATGCCAGCTGAGCGTAACCATCTGTTCGAACTCGGGTTACCAGCGTTCCAGGACAACACCCCGGGCTGGAATGATAGCCAAACTACACTACGGCCCCATGGCAAGAGTAAACAAAAAGCATTAAAAAACCTTACTAATATGCCCGCTTTTAGTTACCTTTAATATGTTATCAACAAAGCTTTCTATCTTGCTTTCATGGCTGACTGTTATTATTTGTTTTATATTCAGCTGGTCAAGCACATCCCTCATCTTGTCAAGCTGGTCTGTTGAAAATCCGTCTGTTGGCTCGTCAAGGATTATTATATCCTTTGTTTTTATTCCTCCAATCAAATCATTTATCACCTTATTTAGGGCAAGCCTGTAAGCCAAAGCAAGCGCTGTTCTTTCCCCTCCGCTAAGACATTCAATGCTTGTCTCATAATCATTCTGCTCTATTACAGGGCTGAATTCATCATCAAGCCTTACGCTAATGGTTTCTTCCCCCATAAGGACATTAAACCAGTTTTGGAAGAAATCATTAAATTCCTGGTAAACCCTTGACATAATCTGCCTTTCCATCATTGACATAAGCTTTATGAAGTATTCATCAAGCCAGTTTCTCATTTGTTTCAGATAGTTAATCTTTTTCTTAACCAATATCTTTTCATTGATATCTTTTTCCAACCCTGTAATAAACTTGTTGATGCCTTCTGCTTCCTTCTCAAGCTGTGCTTTTTTTATCGCCAGGCTCATCTCATCTGTCAATGCTTTATCAAGCTCTTTTTTCAGTATTTTGTAGTTTTCCTCAATCCCCTCAAACCTCCCTATCTTCTCATCCAGTTCTATCTTCAGATTGTTTATTCCTCCAACCTCTTTCTTTAATGATGCAATTTTCTTTAAAATCTCATCCCTGTTTTTATTTTTTTCATCCTTAAGATTTATTAGGTTCTGCCTTTCACTTAACATGGTATTTGATTTGTGGATTTTTTTAAGCAGGTCCTTTAATCCGGCAATTTTGTTTTTTATTTCACCAAGGTTTTTTGCTTCTATAGAATCAAACTCTTTATTAATCTTATCCTCATCTAAAGTTAGCTCATCAAGCAGTTTTTGCTTTTCAACAATTTCCTTTCCCAGTTGTCCGGACATTTCTATCTCAATTTTTAATATTTCAGCAGTTTTTTCTTTCTGCATCAGGTTTTCTAGCTCCACATTTAAATTTATAAGAGTATCACCAACTGTTTTTTTTCTTTTATTTTCCTGCTTTAAGGTTTCAACATAAGCTTTTATTTTTTTATCTTCAAGATCATTAATGTATTTCTTGTGCTCTGCTGATAATTTCTGTGAGCATACAGGGCATTTATCTGATTTTAAGACATCTTTTTTTATTTTTTCTGATTTTTCTTTATTGACCTCATTTTCCTTGATTGTTAAATTTATTTTTTTAATCTCCTCCTCTCTTTCAATAATCTCTCTCTTAATACCCTCTTTTTTGCTTATATCCTGCCTTAGTCTATCAAATTTGTCCCTCTTTAAAATAAGATTTCTTGATTCCGCTGATTTTATTAATATCTCTCCTTGAATTTCTTTTTTTCTTTTTTGCAATGAATTATTTTTTTCAGTCAGCTCAACTTTCTTCTGCATCAGGTAATTATATTCTTCCTCATGCTTTATTATTGATTTTTCCACTTCTGACTCATTTTCTTTTATTGGCTTAATCTCAATTTTTTCTATTTCTGTATTGAGCTTTTTTATATCTTTATCCAAGGCCCCCATATTTTCCTTGTAACTCTGTACTAACATAACCTTTTCTTTAAGCCTTGTGTTTGCTATATCCTCCTTTTTTCTTAAATCATTCAATTCATCAATCCTTTTTTCCAATTGGTTTATGCTTTCTTTTTTTTCCTTGACAATAGATTCTGCTGCTTTTATCTTTGGTTTTAGCTCGTCCAGTTTTTTCATCACATCAATTAACTCATCTACTCTTTGCTTTTTCTGCATATTTTTTTCTTCAAGATCAACAATCATGCCGCTAAACTCCTTTGTTTTTTCCCTTATCTCTCTCGCTATTATCTGGCTGTTTTCCCTGATTCTTTTGTATTTGTCAATCTGGAAAACCCTTCTCAAGGTATCTAGCCTGTAATCCTTTTCATCTAATAATATCTGCTTCATTTCTTCTTGTGGTGTATAAACAGTATATCTATAGATTAATGATTTTGTCTTTGCAACAAGCTCCTTAGGATAGCCCAAGAGGTCAAGAATTTTTGATTTAAGTTCAAGAGCAGTAGCCTCTGTTTTTTTGTTGTTTATCATTATAAACCCAGAGTCCTGCCTTACATCATCTTTTTGCCTTTTTAATGCCCTCTTTATTATTATATTATCATTATCAAGACTGAACTTAAGCTCAACAGACCCATTGGTTTTTCCATTCCTCAAAAGGGAGCTGCCTGGCAAAGACCTCATTATGCCAAAAAGTGCAAATTCAATGGCCAGAAGTATGGTTGATTTTCCGCTGCCTATATCACCGCTTAGAAGAAGAGAGCCCCTTGGAAATTCTATTGTCTGTTTTGTGTAGCTTCTTATGTTCTCAAGCTTAACATACTCTATTATCATAAACACAGGAAATATTTCTCAAGTTTTTATATTTAATTAAAATCAAAACAATATAAAACAAC
>CAYOHL010000008.1:0-21935 GCA_964403775.1 uncultured Methanosarcinales archaeon | reverse complement strand
AAGGAGGTGATCCAGCCGCAGGTTCCCCTACGGCTACCTTGTGACGACTTAACCCATCTTACTGAGCTTAGGTTCGGCTTAATCAAATATATTAAGTCTCACCTAAACCCTGCTCGAGTGGTTTGACGGGCGGTGTGTGCAAGGAGCAGGGACATATTCACCGGACGATGTTGACGTCCGATTACTAGGGATTCCATCGTCATGAGGGCAAGTTACAGCCCTCAATCTGGACTAAGATAGGATTTAGAGGATTAACTTCTCCTTTCGGAGTTGTATCCCATTGTTCCTACCATTGTTGCGCGCGTGTAGCCCAAGGGATTCGGGGCATACAGACCTACCGTAGCCTGCACCTTCCTCTGCGTTTCCACAGCAGTCCCTATAATGTGCTCAATCCCCTGAAAGAGTTGTTAGCAATTATAGGTACAGGTCTCGCTCGTTGCCTGACTTAGCAGGACACTTCACAGCACGAGCTGACGACGGCCATGCACCTCCTCTCGGCTTGTTAAGCAAGGTCTTTGGCCTGACTTTCATCCTGCCGTCGCCCTTGGTAAGATTTCCGGCGTTGAGTTCAATTAAACCGCACGCCGCACCCCTTGTAGTGCTCCCCCGCCAATTCCTTTAAGTTTCAGCCTTGCGACCGTACTTCCCAGGCGGCGAGCTTATCGCCTTCGCTTCGACACTGCATATTCCCGAAGAATATGCAACACCTAGCTCGCAGAGTTTACAGTCAGGACTACTCGGGTATTTAGCACCTTTTCGACATGGTTTAAATCATGTTTACAGTTAGTTTTAGCAATCATAAACAAGACACTCGTGCAACTTCACAAAGTGAATGTTGCACATGCTGGAATTTTGGTCCAGCTTTTAGCTTGCCTAAAAGGTGGATCTAATCCGGATTGCTCCCCTGACTTTCGTCCAATCACCGTCGAATCCGTTCTGGTCAGACGCCTTCGCCACAGTTAGTCTTCTTAGGATTATAGCATTTTACCGCTCCCCAAAGAATACCTCTGACTCCTCCCGGTTCCAAGTTTAATAGTGTCTTCTGCACGCTGTCAGGTTAAGCCTGACAATTTCACAGAAGATTTATCAAACCGGCTACGAACGCTTTAGGCCCAATAAATATGATCACCACTTGTGGCGCTGGTATTACCGCGGCTGCTGGCACCAGTCTTTCCCACCACTTATTCTCTAAGATATTTACTCTTAAAAAAAGCCTTGCAAAAAGCAAGGCACTTAGGATTCCCTTATCACACTTTCGTATATTGTAAAGGTTTCGCGCCTGCTGCACCCCTTAGGGCTAGGGCCAGTATCTCAGTGCCCTTCTCGAGGCTATCTCTCTCAAGACCCCTACTGATCTTCGGCTTGGTGGGCCATTACCCCACCAACAACCTAATCAGCCGCCAACTCATCCTTAGGCATTGCTTTTAAGGGAAACATCATTCCAGAAGAATTCCCCTATTTGGTGTTAGCCCCAGTTTCCCAGGGTTATCCCAAACTTAAGGTTAGATTATCGACGTGTTACTGAGCAGTTTGCCGGTGTCCCGAAGGACCCCTTGACTTGCATGGCTTAGTCGAATCCTAATAGCAGTAATCTCCCGCAGGATCAACGGGTATTTAAAGATCCTTTTAATACAAGGCTATTATATGGAATTTAGCTTAATTCAAGGTTATTTAAGCCTTTTGATTACCGAATACACTCTTATTCATACTTAACACTTAAATTATTAAGTATACATGCTTTATAGCTAATTATAAGCAAGAATATTGGAGATGATTAACTCTTAGCTATTAAAAACATTATATTTTACTTCTTTTTAAAGCTTTTGCTTTAAATTGACTTACCAATCAACTGAAGAGACTTAATAAAAAATAGCAATTATTATTTCCTTGCAGCATTTTTTCTTTTTAGTTTCTTAATTCTTTTACGCTGCCATTTCCATCTCATCTGGCCTTTTTTCTTCCATCTGCGTGAGCTTCTTTTCATTTTTTTATTCCTAAATTTTTTATTATTATATGCCCCGTCCGGGACTTTCGATCTGATTGCGAGCGAAGCGAGCGTGAGGGACTTTTTTGCGAAGCAAAAAATATCGCTCTTTGCATGCCAGCTGAGCGTAACCAGCTTTTTGAACCCAGGTCCCAGGATGTTTTTGACGTGAGGAATGACCTCAAATTTAACCTTTGTCTCGAAAATCCTGGATGATTGGCCGGACTACACCAACGGGGCAAATGGGCCCGCGGGGAATTTCACAAATGATTGCGAACGAAGTGAGCACGAGGGACTTCAATTGCAGAGCAATTGAATGTCGCTCTTTGCGTATCAAATGCGCGTAACCATTTGGTTTGAACCCCAGACCTCTGGCTTTCCTAAAGTTGTACCAAAGGTTGTCTTATAAGACCAGCGCTCTAAACCAGGCTGAGCTACGGGCCCAAAAAAACTAAGAAAAGGAACTTTTAAGCAATATATAAAGGTTTCTATGAACAGGAAATGCGACAGCCGGGATTCGAACCCGGGTTATGTCCGTGGCAGGGACATGTCATACCGCTAAACTACTGTCGCGAAATCATTTTAAATTGAAATAGTGGGCCCACCCGGACTTTCACAACTGGCGAGCGCAGCGAGCGCGAGGGACTTCAATTGCATGGCAATTGAATGTCGCTCTTTGCGTATTAAATGAGCGTAACCATTTGCGTGCCAGCTGAGCAAGCAGCTGTTTTGAACCGGGGACCTTCGCCGTGTAAAGGCGACATCATAGCCGCTAGACAATGGGCCCTTATGCTTAAGAGAAAAAAGAATTCTATAAAAAGCTTTTTATTTTATTGCTTATTCCGATATGTTTATATAGTTTTATTAATTCAATTTTAAAATGCAGGAGAAAATATTTGAGCTTTTGTTTGACAAGGATGAGATAACATG
This sequence comes from uncultured Methanosarcinales archaeon, assembly GCA_964403775.1. Taxonomy (GTDB): domain Archaea; phylum Nanobdellota; class Nanobdellia; order Woesearchaeales; family CG1-02-33-12; genus CG1-02-33-12. Next base: position 19,021 of record CAYOHL010000008.1, on the reverse strand, counting down.
GCAGTCAATAATACTTAATCTCATAAAAACAGAACAGATGGACCCATGGGATATTGATATCTCATTACTTTCACAGGAATATCTCAAAATGCTTAAGAAATTAAAGGATCTTGACTTCAGGATTTCAGGAAAGATAGTTCTTGCAGCAGCAATTTTGCTTAGGATTAAATCAAACAAGCTTGTTGGAGAGGACATAACAGAGTTAGACAGGCTTCTGGCAGGCCAGGATTTAGAGGAACTACAAGAAGACTTTTATGAAGAACTTGAAAGCGAGTTTCAGGCAGGTCAGGCAGGGTCAATAGTTCTTGACAGGCTTTTATTGACGCCAAGAACACCCCAGCCAAGAAAAAGGAAGGTTTCGGTTTATGATTTAATTGATGCCTTGCAGAAAGCATTGGAAGTTAAAAAAAGGAGAGTCATGAGAAGCATTCCAACTTCAAATGTAGAGGTTCCTAAAAAGCCAGTGGAAATAACAAGCATCATAAGGGAGGTTTATGAAAAGATAACTAATTTTTTCTTTAAAAATAATGGCAAAAAATTAACATTCTCAAAATTAATCCCCTCTGATAGTAAAGAGGATAAAGTATTGACTTTTATTCCTTTGTTGCATTTAACACAGCAGAGAAAGATTGACTTATTCCAAAAGGAGCATTTTGGCGAGATTGAGATACTCCTTAACAGGTTAAGAGCAGAAAAACTTGTTGATGAAGAGCTTAGTTATGACAAAAGAGAAATAAAACCCGGGCAATATTTTTTATTCAACAATGGATTAAGGATAAAAAACCTAAAGGAACTGGCTGAGCATTTGGATAAGATTGACAAAAAAACATTTAGAAGCCATGTAAACAATAAAAAAAATGATTTCAGCAATTGGATAAATAATGTTTTCAATGAGAAGAAATTAGCTGAGGAGTTAAGGAAAGTGAGAACTATTGAAGAAACAAAAAATAAGATTCTTGAATATATAGGATAGGTGATTTAATATGGCAGACAATCAAAAAGAATTGCAGAAAATGTACCTTGAACTTCAGTCACTTGACGAACAGATAAAGCAGGTGCAGAAATATCTGATTAGTTTAGATGAACAACTAATTGAGTTGAGCAATACACTACAGGCTTTGGATGATTTTAATAAAACAGCTGTTGGAACAAATATCCTTGTTTCATTAAGCCCGGGGATATTTGCAAGTGCAGAGCTAAATGATAACAAGGAGCTGCTTGTTAATGTTGGTGGCGATGTTGTTGTTAAAAAAGACCTTGCCCAAACAAAGGAACTGCTCAAAAAAAGATTAGATTTTATACGCAAATACCGTGATTTAACACTAACTGAAATGCAAAAAATAAGCTTGCAGGCTTCAGATCTTGAGCAGGAAATCAATAAAATAATCAAAAACAAGGAGTAAACATGTTTAATTTCTTTAAAGACAAACTAAAGAAAGTATTATCAAAGTTTTCAAAAGAGGTTGAGGAAGAAATAGAGGAAGCCCCAAAGCCGGAAGAAATCAAAGAAGGAGTTAAAGAGAAACCATTTGAAGAAGAGAAAACCGAAGAAAAAAAGAAAGAGAAAAAAGAACCTAAAAAAGAAGTTAAGGAATTAAAAGGAAAAGCTAAAGAAGAAGAGAAAGAATTAGCCAAGGAAGAAAAAAAGGTTGAAGAAAAACCAGAAGAAGTTAAAGAACTGATTGAAGAAGAAAAAAAAGAGAAACTTAAAAAGGTTGAAGAAATTAAAGAAGAACTAATTGAAGGAGAACCTAAAGAGAAAAAAGGATTTTTTCAAAAGATAACAGAGATTATATCCAAGAAAGCACTTTCTGAGAAGCAGTTTGATGACTTATTTTTTGAGCTAGAGGTTGCATTGATGGAGAATAATGTTGCCCTTGAGGTCATTGAGAAAATAAAACAGGACTTAAAGCAGGAGCTTGTTGAAAAACCTATACTCAGAAAAAAGGTCAAGAGCATCATAATTGAAACCCTAAAAAAATCATTAAATGAATTGTTTGATGTTGACAAAATAAACCTTATTGAGAAAGCAAAGGGGAAAAAACCATTTGTTATATGCTTTGTTGGGATTAACGGCTCTGGCAAGACAACAACAATAGCAAAGATATGCAAACTGCTTCAAAAAAATAAACTTAAATGCATTATTGCAGCATCAGACACTTTCAGGGCAGCATCAATAGAGCAGTTACAGCTCCATGCTGACAGGCTTGGCGTGAGAATGATAAAACATGAATATGGCTCTGACTCAGCAGCTGTTGCATATGATGCTATCAAATATGCCCAAGCAAAAAAACAGGATGTTGTATTGATAGACACTGCTGGAAGGCTGCACTCAAATGTTAATTTAATGGATGAGGTTAAAAAGCTAGTAAGGGTTGCAAAGCCTGATTTAACGCTTTTTGTCGGGGAAAGCATTACTGGAAATGATTGTGTTGAACAAGCCCAAAGATTTAATGAAATAATAGGCATAGACGGAATAATCTTAACCAAATCAGACGTTGATGAAAAGGGCGGAGCAGCAATCTCTGTTTCTTATGTCACAAAAAAGCCTATTTTGTATTTAGGCACAGGTCAGGAGTATGACGATTTAAAGGAATTTGACCCTGAGCTTATTATTTCTGGAATCGGATTATAGAAAGATTTAAATAAATCAGATACTAAACTAAAAATAATATAAACCCTTTAAGAGGTGATAAAATGGTTAATTTTAGGGAAGCAATAAAAAGGCCCTTTCAGGATTTTAAGAAGTTAGGCATTGGGGCTCTTATGTATATGATCCCCCTGGTGAACATAATAACAATGTTCTTTGCGTCTGGATATGGGCTTGAATGTGCAAAAACAGCAATGAAGAAAAAATCAAATCTGCCTGAATGGGCAGACTGGGGAAATCTTTGGATTAGGGGATTTCTGAGCCTTTTGATTTCAATAATATATGCCCTACCATTGGTAATACTCTCAATTTTGTTTGCAGGGCCAATAATCTCAAAACTAATGGGAGGAATATTATCATCAAACCCGGCAACATTCATTGAAGCTCTTGGATCAGCAGGAAACACAATTGCATTTTTAGGATTGTTTGCAGTTTTAATAGCATATGTACTGCCAATGGCAATAATGTTTTTTGTTGAAAAATGGAACTTTGGTGATGCGTTTAGGATTGGAGATGTTTTTAAGAAGGCATTTACATCAAAGTACTTTGTTGCATGGATTATCTTAATTGCTTATGCAATGGTTGTAGGATGGATAGTAGCATTATTGACAGCTGCAACAACAATCACAATAATCATACCTTTGATATTAATGGGATTCTGGAACATAATTTTGACAATAACATCCATGACAATATTTGGAGAAGTGTATTCAGAGATTAAATAAGCAATTTTATTTAATTTTTTCTTTTTTATTCAAATTCTATCTGGCCATTGAGATAAATCCCCTTATGCAGCTTGACAGGCCTCCAGTCATCCTCAACCAAACCAGCATCAAGCCATTCTGCTAACTGCTTAGGGTTTCCTATTGTTGCTGAAAGGCCTAAAAGCTGTATGTTTTTTAGAAGCTTTCTCAGGATTGTTATGACTATTTCAAGGGTTGGGCCTCTTCTAGAGTCATTCAATAAATGAATCTCATCAATAACAACTAAGGCAATATCATTCAGCCAAACAGCCCTGTGCCTTATCAATGAGTCAAACTTCTCGCTTGTGGCTATTATTAAGTCATAGTCAGCAAGGTAAGGGTCTGATGAGTCAATATCGCCTATTGATAGTGCTGTTTTTATAAAGGGATACTTCTGCTTGAAATCCTTGAATTTCTCAGAAGCAAGCGCCTTTAATGGAACAACATAAACAGTCTTGCCTTTTTTCTCAAGAATAGTTTTTGTAAAGGCCAGCTCAGCGCACAAGGTTTTTCCGCTTGCAGTTGGCGTGCATATCAAAAGATTTTTTCCATCCAAAAGGCCTTTCTTAACTGCTTTATACTGGCATGGCCTAAGCTCCTTAACATCCTTTTTGATAATATTATAAACCCTTTCCGGAATCTTTGGTTTTATTTTAAAGATCTTCATAATAATAAATCAAGAATTGCTATTATTGTTTTTTGATAACCTTACCACATCAGTTCTTTCCTTTTTTATAAATTTGTCAAGAAGTTTTATGAAATCCTCGTGCAGCTCTTTGTTCTTTATCCTCTTTGCAAGCTCGTAAGTGTCAACTATTGCAAGTTCATCCCACAAGCCAAGTTTTTTTATTATTTTGTTAAATTTGCTTCTTTCATCCTTATGCGGAAATTTGAAGGATTCATAAGAGCTTACAGAGGCCTTAACATCAGAGCCAAAAACAACATCAACATTCTCTTTTTTTGCAAAATCAATCAAGGCATTTCTTATTTTTTGAAGCTCTTCATCTAGGTCTTGTATTTTTCCATAAACCTCAGAATACTTGTTAACTAAACCAACACCCTTATCTTTAAGGTATTCCTCTGGCTCAAGAGCTTCTATTTTGTAAAGATGCTTGAAATGCGGGCAGATTGGCCTGAACTTGCACCAGTCGCATAATTTTGTTATAACAGCAGGAAAATCCCTTGCAGACTCTATTTTATTAATTACCTTTATTGTTTCTTTTCTCAGTTTCATAAGCTGGTCCTGGGTTCTTTCAGAAACAAGCTCCTTGTCAAATGCAAGATAATGCCATACAAGCTTTATCTTTTTTATATTATCAAAATTTTTCAGTATCCATAATGAGTAAAGAGCAAGCTGCCTGTCCTCATCAAGTCTTGCCTGTTCTGGCAGATAGTTGCCTGTTTTGTAATCATGAACCTCGTAAACACCATTCTCTGCTTCATTAAGCCTGTCTATCCTAATATGAAACTTATAGTTATCATTGAGATCGACAAATTCTGTTGTTTCTAAATCAAGAACCTTTCCCTGATTAAACGGCTTATAATGATTATAGTAATCTGTCAGGAACTTTTCCCCCATCTTTTTGTAGTTTTCCTGATCATACTCTTTTCTGACAATAACTATTGCATCATTCCAGTTTTTTTTCCATAAGTCATTATAGAAATCAAGAACCTCATTGAGCTTCATAACTTTTTGGAACTTCAAGTCAGTGTAAAGCTTTTCAAGGGTCTCATGCACTAAGCTGCCGAGAAATGCCTCAACAGTCTGCTCTATCTCTGTTTTTATCTTGTCAATATACTGGAACTTGAACTTAAGAGGGCACTGCTCAAAACAGCTTACCTTTGAATATGAATATGTTGGCATATGAAACAGAACAACTAACAATTATTTAAATATTTGTTTAATAAAAAGAATATATTTCCGATTAGTGTTTAATCAGGCTCTTGCCAGTCATTTCTTTCGGCTCTTTTATGTTTAAAATATCAAGAATTGTTGGGGCTATGTCAGCAAGAATCCCATTTCTTAACCTGATTTTTTTCTTTTGCCCTGAAACAAGAATAAAAGGCACTTTATTTGTTGTGTGGGATGTTTTTCTCTTTCCAACCATCTCCTCGCAATTGCCATGGTCTGCTGTTATCAATACAGTTCCCTTCAGCTTCTGAACCTCTTTTACAACATCGCCAACACACTCGTCAGTTGTCTCTACAGCCTTTATTGCGGCATCAAGGATTCCTGTATGGCCAACCATATCAGGGTTTGCAAAGTTAATTATAATCATATCATATTCCTTTGATTTAATTTTCCTAATAACCTCATCCCTTACTTTATAAGCGCTCATCTCCGGCTTTAGGTCATATGTTGCTATTTTTGGGCTTGGGATTATTATCCTATCTTCTTTTCTGTTTGGCTTTTCAACCCCGCTGTTAAAGAAAAAAGTTACATGTGCATATTTTTCTGTTTCTGCAATCCTCAACTGACTTAACATCTTTTTTGAGAGGACATTCCCAAGATTATTCTTTATTCTTGGAGAGGGAAAACAGACAGGGGCCTTTATCTTGTTATCATACTCGCTCATGCACACAAGCCTGAATTTTGAGCCTGTCCTGAAATACTTAAAATTTTTATCAGTAAGGGCATAACTTATCTCTCTTGCCCTGTCTGACCTGAAATTAAATATTATTATTGAGTCTTTCTTGTTCATGCCTTTGTAGTCCATTATAACAGTTGGGCTTATGAACTCGTCTGTTTCTCCTTTCCTAAGGGCATTGCTAAATGCGTTTAGTGCAGAAATTGAGCCAAAACCATGGCCATTAACTATTGCATCATAGGCTTTTTTTACCCTGTTCCACCTTTTGTCCCTGTCCATTATGTAATATCTTCCTATTACAGTTGCTACTTTTCCAACTTTCAGCCTTAATATCTGTTTTTCAACTGATTCAATATATTTTTTTGCAGTTCCGGGCAGGCAGTCCCTTCCGTCAGTTATCACATGGATATAAACATTATTTACGCCATTTTCCCTTGCCATTTTTAGCAATGCAAACAAATGGCTTGTGTGTGAATGGACACCTGCATCGCTCAAAAGCCCAATGATATGGAGGTTTGATTTGTTTTTCCTTACTTTTTTCAGCTCATCAAGCAAAACTTTGTTCCTAAAGAATGACTTGTCTTTTATTGCATTGCTAATCCTAGTCAAATCCTGATGCACAATTCTGCCAGCGCCCATGTTAAGATGACCCACTTCACTGTTGCCTATAAAGCCATGGGGCAATCCAACATGTTCGCCAGAAGCAAAAAGTGCTGAATGTGGATAATTTTTCATTAAAAGACTATAGTTTGGTGTTTTTGCATTTAATATAGCATTGCCTTTTTTCTCTTTCCTTATTCCCCATCCATCCATAATAATAAGAACTAGTGGTTTTTCCATCTTGCATAAGCATTTTTTCCAAGCTGTTCTTCAATCCTTAGTAATTGGTTGTACTTGCATGTTCTCTCACCCCTGCACGGAGCTCCGAGCTTTATCTGTCCGCAGCCAAGGCCAACAGCAAGGTCTGCAATAAATGCATCCTCTGTTTCTCCAGAGCGGTGGGAGACCATTGCATTCCAGTTGCTTTTGAATGCAAGATTTGCTGCACCTATTGCCTCTGTCACAGTGCCAGTCTGGTTTGGCTTTAACAGAAGGGCATTGCATAATTCAAGCTCAACTGCCTTTCTTATTCTTTCAGCATCTGTTACTAATAAATCATCTCCAACAATCTGGATTTTTGAGCCTATTTTTCTTGTTAATTCAGCATATGAGTTAAAGTCATCCTGGTCAAATGGGTCCTCTATTGAGATTATTGGGTATTTTTTTACAAGATTTATGTAATAATCCACCATTTCCATGCCAGTAAGCTTTTTTTCAATTACATATTTGTTATTTTTATAAAATTCGCTTGCAGCAGGGTCAAGAGCCATCTTTACATATTTCTCATGGCCTGACTTTTCAATAGCCATCGTTATTAAGTCTAATGCCTCAAATGCATTTCTCATGTTTGGAGCAAAGCCTCCCTCATCACCGACACAACTCATGCCGTATTTTTTTGAAACCAATGCTTTTAATGTGTGATATGTTTCTGAGATAATCATTGCTGCTTCTGAAAAGCTTTTCAAGCCAACAGGAGCAATCATAAACTCCTGCATCTTGAGCTTGTTATCAGCATGCTTGCCGCCATTAATCACATTGCAGAACGGAATAGGCACTGATGGATTTCTGCCTGAGATTTCAGCTATATATTGATAGAGGGGCTTTTTCTTTAAGAATGCTCCTGCCCTTAAGCAGGCCATGCTTGCAGCAAGTGTTGCATTAGCACCAAGCCTTGTTTTGTTTTTTGTTGAATCCAACCTGATTATTTTTTCATCAATCTCTCTCTGGTTTGTAAAACTAATCCCTTTTAATGCATCAGAAATCCTGCTTACATTCTTAACAGCTTTAAGAACCCCTTTGCCATTATACCTTTTTTGTTTATCTCTTAATTCAAGCGCTTCATATTTTCCTGTCGATGCTCCAGAAGGGGAAATTGCCCTTATAGTATGGTTATTCAGAACTATTTCAGCCTCAACTGTTGGGTTGCCCCTTGAATCAAGAACCTCTCTTGCTCTTATGCAGGCATTTTTTACCATTATAAACCCCTTTTCTAAAGAATTATACTTGGTAGTATAAATAATTTATCCTATGTAGCTAAGGTCAAATTTATCCTTTATTTTTTTCAATGCAGTCTGCTTTGAAACATCTGTAAGCCCTTTTGTTATCTTCATCATTTCTGACTCTACCTCATCTATCTCTTTTTCAAGCTTTTTAATATCCATCTTTAACCATAATTTCTTGTCCAATACTTTAACTATCTCCTTTGCCCCATTTATTCCTAAGTAGAGGGGATGGCCAAATGTTTCAGCCAAGAAGGATACTGCTTTTATGTTTCTTTTTTCTGCCATTCCCAGTAAAATGCCTGAAACACCTATTATTGGACCAACAACACCATAAAGCTTGGTATTTATCTTTGTCCCATTCTTGTATTTTTTTATTATTTCCTTTGAGTTGCCAGTGCAGTATATTTTTGGTTTTTTTGGAACATTTGATAATCCTATCCCTCCAAGAGTTATTATCTCTTTTCCATTGAATTTTTCAAAAATATCCAGTATTTTTTCTGTAAATTCATAGGATGCAACCTCATCTATTGGCTGAATATCGCCTGCAAGCAGCAGAATATCATTTCTCCTGCCTTTAAACTGCTTGTAATAAAGGCTTATCTGAGGCAGGCTTACAAGGTTTTCTTCATTTACAAAAACAGAATGCGGAAATGTATAAGAAAATACATCATAAATCTTTTTTGCCTTTAGCTCATCAATCATAAAATCAACAGCAACCTTCCCGACATTTCCTATTCCTGGCAGGCCCTCTATTAATATCGGCTTTCTAAGCTTTGGCATTTTTCTAACTGATTTTGTTATTTTCCAGCTCATTTTAATTACAATAACCCTCTTCTAACAAGGCTGTCTTTTTTGGCTTCTCGTCTGTAACTGCCGTACTTGTCTTCTGGAGTGTATTTTGCCGGCTTGGGCGTTACAGCCCTGCCACCGCATCTACATTCTTCATTTAATGTGTAATTGCCGCAGGAACCGCACTTCAGGATGTGCCTCATTTTTCCTCTCTTTCAAAAGAGGCCACTGCATTGTTATTTTTGGCATACATGACTATTGCTTCAGTAGACTCCTTAAGCGCCTTTTCAGCTTCCTTATAATCTGATGCCTTTACTTTTATGCTATATTTCCCGCCGCCAATATATGATATCTTAATGTTTTTGCTCATTCCTTTTTCCAGAGCCTTTTTTATAATTTCAACACCATTGGGAGCATAGCTTACTAGTTTAATGTTGCCTTTAATACTGACCTCAGCAGGCCTTATTTTCTGGTCAATAACCTCTTTTAGTTCTTTTGATAATTTCTTAGGAATACCCATATCTTCCAAGCTGATCTTTTTTTCAGCTACATCCTCAAAAAAAAGGCATAATAAATCATATTTTTTAAAGACCTTGTCACTAACCTCTTTATAGACATCCTTTATATCTATCTTGAGCTTTTTCGCAACAAGTTCAATAATCTTTTCTGCTTTCTGCTCTTTCTTAATCTCATCTACCTTTGATCTTCTCTGCCCTTCATTAACCCTTCTCAATGATAAGTCAATATAACCCCTTTCCTTGTTTATTCTCAAAACTTTACAGACAATAACCTTACCCTCTTTTACATAATCCCTTATGTTTCTTATCCTTCCAGGAGAGACTTCTGATATATGTATCATTCCGCTATGATTATACTCATTTAAATTAACAAATACAGAATTATACCTTACACTAGTTACAGTGCATAAAACAATCTCTGATTCTTCTGGAAACCCTTGCTTCTTTAATAGCATTTTAGTTTATTCAAGAACCTCTAATATCCTTGATTTTATTTTTGCTTTTCCTCCTGCTGGCTCTGCCAATACCTTGCCGCAGACAAGGCATTTGACTTTTGAGGACGATTTCCCAAATATTATCTGCTCATTCTTGCACTTTGGGCATCTCACCTTGATAAACTTTGATTCTGGCTCTTTAAGTTCTAACATAAAACATCACCCTTAACAATTTACTAAAAGAAATTGCTGATAATATATAAATCTTGTTAAAAAAAGAATTTATACAAACTCAACCCTTTTTGCCCTAATGCCTTTTTTTTGGGTGTGGGTTTTCTTGCATATAGTACATTGATACCTAAAATCAGTTTTCTTTGTTGTTTTCTTGCCAGCCATCTTAAACTTTGAGATAGCTGGTTTTGAATACCTTCCCAGGTTGCCCGTGCCCCTGGCAAGGCCTCTCTTTCTTGCCCTGTACTTAGAGCCCTTTTTAAGAGAGCTTGGGTTTTTCTTCTTTGTCTGGCTAACCTTGTGCTCAGTGTGCTTTCTGCAGTATGGGCAGTACCTTTTGACTGTTTTTGGAATTTTCATTTAAAATACCTTCTTTATAGTCGTAGGAAAAGCAGGTTATATTTAAATCTTTATTTTTTTATTTCCTCTGCCCTGCCTTTTTTTATAAGAATATCAGCTATTTCCTCTGGCAGATTTGCTGTGTCATCCTCTTCAAATGGGCCGTAAATCTCTAACTGATGGCCAAGAAATTTTGGTACAGAATAAATAAATCTAATTAATTTTGTTTTTTCTGGCTCTTCTGCTTCTCTAACCTCAGCTTCTCTTTTTTCTATTTTGGTTATATCTTCTGTTTCTTCTGCAGTTTCCAGCTTTTCTGGTTTAGCTGGTTCTTTCTTTTCCTGTTTTGGCTGCATGAAATCTGGCTCTGTTAATAATCTGACTAAAACTTTTTTCTTGAAATTGTGCAACAGCTCAAAAAGTTCATCAAACATTTCCCTCTCTTCTTTAAGCAATGCAGAATAATCAGTTGTGTCAGATGATGTTCTTGATTTAATGATTGCCATCTCAACTATCTTCTGCTGCCTTTTTTCAAAAAGGCCTTTTAACATACTCTTTATGTTTTCAATCTGTTTTTCTGTTTTTTCTTTTTCAGCTATTGCAGACATGCCTATCTTTATCTGCTGGTCTTTAAGAATAGCATGTTTTTCTTTTATATAGCTGTTTACATCCTCAAAAAAAGAGCTATCTAGCTTTTGCAGCTCTGCCCTGCTTTTCTCTCTTCTCAATAGGTCAAAAAGAGTTTCATATGTTATATTGATATCCTTTTCTGCCATATTGCCCCCTTTAATCAATATAAGAGCTAAAAGTATTTAAAGTTTTGGAAAAACCATACTAAAGTAAAAATGGCAGAGCTGAGCTTTAAAACCCTCTCATTCAAGCAAGAGGGCAATAAAATAAGGGTTAATTTCCTTAAAATCTTCTACTTTTATCTAGACAATAAGCTGTTGAATAAAATAGGGGAATTCAGGGCAGAGGGCAATTCCATTATATTCAAGGGCATATCCAAAAAAAGGGCTGAGAAAAGGTTTAACAGCCTATTAGCTAAAGGATTCAGTGAGCTTAAAAACACTATATCTGGCAAGAAGACAGTATATGTGCATAAGAGCTCTGGAATTCCATTAATAGGCTCTAATAGCTTTGGCCTGGTTGACAGAAACACCTCAATTATTGATCTTAGGCCAATCACAAGCTGTAACTTAAACTGCATCTTCTGCTCAATTGACTCCGGCATATCAAGCAGGAACCAGGCTGATTTTGTTGTTGAAAAGGATTATTTAGTTGAAGAGCTTAAGAAATTGGTTGATTTTAAGGCATGTGATGTTGAAGTGCATCTTGGAACACAGGGCGAACCATTGTTGTATGCAGAAATTGTTGAATTAATTAAGGACATTTCATCAATTAAAAGAGTTAAAACAATATCAATGGACACAAACGGAACATTGCTAACAGAAGGGCTTGTTGATAAGCTAGCAGAGGCAGGCCTAACAAGAATAAACCTGTCTTTAAATGCCATGGACAAAAACCTTGCAAGAAAGCTTGCGGGGTGTGATTATGATGTGGAGAAAATAAAAAGAATCGCCTCTTATGCTGCAGAAAAGATAGAACTTGCAATCGCCCCTGTTCTTGTGCCTGGATTTAATGACAATGAAATGAAAAAGCTGATAGAATTTGCAAAAGAACTGAAAACTAACAGAAATGGATACTTTATTGGGATACAGAATTTTCTTAACTACAGGTTTGGGAGAAATCCATGCAGGCAGCTGCCCTGGGATAATTTTTATAGTGTAATGAAAGATTTAGAGAAAAAAACCAGCACAAGACTAATTCTTGGCCCTGAAGATTTCAACATTCAAAAAACAAAAAAGCTTCCAAAGCCATTTAAAAAAGGACAGGTTGTTAAAGCAGAGATTCTCTGCCCAGGAAGACTAAAAAATGAGATGCTTGCTGCGGCCTCAAACAGGGTTATTTCTGTCCCAAACTGCTTTAAAAAGGGAATTGTAAAAATAAAAATAACAAGAACCAAGCACAATATCTTTATGGGAAGGCTTGTCTAATTCACTCAACAGTTATTGTCCCCATTATGTTCTCAGGGAATATTGCGCAGACATACGGATATTTTCCTTCCTCATCAAAAGTGTACTCAAAGGAATCACCCTTATACAATCTTGGGCTTTGGGCCAGTCCATGGACCTGTTTGTAAATAGTAAGCTTATGCACATTTCCCCCCTTGTTTTCCCAGACAACAGTTGTGCCCCTTTCAATAGTTACATCCTTCTGGCTTAGTGTAAGATTGTCAATCTCAATTTTAAAGATATTTTTTTCAGGCTCTGTGGCATTTGCCTCTTCTTTTTCTTCCCCTGGCTCTATTGTTTCAGCTGGTTCTTCTTCAATTGGCTCTTCGGGTTCTTCAATCTCCTCTTGTTCTGGTTCAACAACAGGTTCCTCTTGCTCTCCTGTTTCGACAGGCTCTTCTGTCTGCTCTTCACTAATTTTACATCCGCTTAACATTATTCCCAGAATCAGGAGCAAAACAATTATTTTTTTGTCCATATTTTTCACCTCTAATACTTCTGTTTTATTTTTATTTAAATAGTTTTCCCTTTTAAAAACCAAACAGGTTTGCAAAAAAATCCATTATTATCTGGATAATCCCTCTTTTCTCCATTTGCTTAGCGCAAACATTATCAACACAGCCATTTAAACATTCATAGTCATAGCTACAGCTTTCATTGTCTTTTTTCTGTGGAACCCACTCATTAAAACTACTGCAAAAAGATGAAACATTATTAACAGTTCTTACCTGCCCCTGAGGGATGCATGAATCATTAAGCCCGCAGCCATCTCTTCCTATAAATTTACATTTGCCCTCAAAACATTCATCATCAGTGCATGGATTGTTGTCATCGCATTTTGGAATGCATTCATGCTCTGAGATTTTTTCACAAACATCGCATTCGAGGGGTTTGCAAAGAAAATCCCTGTTATCGCAGTATTCACTAATTTTGCAGTCTTTGTTTGCAATGCAAGAGGTTTTATTGCAGTACATCTCAACATACCTATAATATTTGTCATTTTTTCCGCTGCATTTATCATGTGTAATTGAAAATTTTTTTATTTCAGCATCTGTTTTCATATTGAGCAAATAGCGATTGCCCCCTAAATAGATTATACTAATATTCTCGGTTTCTTTGCTGTGTATCGAGGGACTATGGACAAGCAAGCGGCCTTTATCAGTTTCAAATAAATATTTTAAATCATAAATCCCATTATGGTTGACCGAGTTAAAATCAACAGAAAAAACTCCGCTTCTTTTGTAACAGCTGTTAATTGATATATTCAATTCCTTACAGCTGAACTTATATCCAGGGCAGTATACGTCTACTATATAAACCCCTGGAGAATCTATTTTAAGCCTATAATTAAAGTTATCAATGAGAATCATATCTTCTGACCTAAAGACAGTTAGGTCATCATTCCACTCTCCTGGAACATCAAACCATGTTTTGCGGTCCTTGGTGCCGTATACCTTGCCGTCAATATTTTGATTAGATTGTATTGTTACAGAGCCAGAATCATCACATTTTGCAACAAAAGGAGTAATTGCATTGGCAAAAGGGGCAAGAGCCAGGCATATCACTAACATTATGACTAGCTTTTTCATTTCAAAACCTCTTTTTATGGTATTCTATCAAGCTGTTTAATAAGATAATTTTCCTCTTTATCAATTTTTTCTATTTCCCTGTCAAGCATGACCGGCTTTTTTTCCTGTTTTTCAAAATCGCCAATTCCCTTTGTTTCTTCATTAAGCTTTAGCTCAATGGTTGACATCTGCTCTTCATTCAGCTGTTTTGGCTGCCACTGGAAATCAAGACCATCATTCTCTTTTCTCGGGATTATGTGAATCATAAAGTGGTTTGTCTTCTGGCCAGCTGCAACGCCATTCTGTATAAGAATGTTTGTTCCCTTGGCTTGCAAAACCTCAAAAACAGCAATTGATATCTTGTTAACAAGTTTTGATAAATCTGCAAGCAGGTAGTCCGGAACCTGCTCTATTATTGAGAAGTGCTCTTTTGGCATTACAAGAATATGGCCTACACAGCATGGGTTAGGGCTTAGAATAGCCAAGGCTTTTTCATCCTCAAAAATCCTCTTTGCATCTGTTTTCTTACCTGTAATCTGACAAAACTCGCAGTTATTTTTTTGGCTCATTTTCTATCATAAATTTTGATATTTCGTCAAGACTAATCTCGGGCTTTTTTTCTTGTTTGCCTTTTTTATTCTCTAGTTTTCTTTGATTTTTTTCTTTTGTTACTCCTTCCCTTTTCTGTAACATTCTATCTTCAGATGTTTTTTCAGCTTTAGTTCCAATTTTTTCAGGCTTTTTATCCAAGACAACAGGTTCATCTGCTTTAACACCAGAAAGCTCATTGATTTTACTATTTAATTTTTCTTTGATTTGCTCTAATACATCATCTGGAATGTTTTTTTCAGGCAGGTCAAAAATCTTTATTTCATCAACATTTAACCTAGGTATTATGTGCAGCATGAAGTGGGGGGCTTTCTGGCCTGCAACCGAGCCGTTTGCAATGAATATGTTTGTGCCATGTGCTTTTAATGCCTTTAGGCACGCATGCGAAATTGCCTTTGCAACCATAAATATATGGCTAATCTCATCATCAGGAATCTGGGGCATTACTTGATAATGCTCTTTTGTCAATAGAAGTATATGCCCTGGGTTAGCAGGGTTTATATCAAGGATTGCCAGAACCTTATCATCCTCATAGATCTTTTTTGAGGCAACCCTTCCAGAAATAATATGGCAGAATATGCAGTTCTGCTTCTGCAATTCCTGCAGCTGCTCAGGAGACATGTTTTCTAGGTCTTGTTGAACTACCATAGTTTCACTTAAATCTCTTTTATATATAAAATTTCCTATTAATATTATAAAAAATGAATCTAAATATTTAAATAATACAAAAAAATTCATATTAAAATGGAAGATAATCCAGAGGTTTCAGTTGTTCTGCCATGCTTAAATGAAGAGTCCACTATAGGAGCATGCATCAAAAACATTAAAAGTGTGTTTGAAAAAGAAAAGATAAATGGAGAGATAATTGTTTCTGATAATGGTTCAATAGACAATTCTGTTATGATTGCTAAATCACTGAATGTAAGAGTAATACACCAAAAATTGAGTGGTTATGGGGCTGCATGCATTAAGGGAATTTATACAGCAAGGGGAAAATTCGTTGTTATGGGTGATTCTGATGCTACATATAATTTCTTAGAGATTCCTGAATTAATAAAACCCCTTAAAAAAGGATATGATTTTGTTATTGGCACAAGGTTTAAGGGCAAGATAAACAAAGGTGCCATGCCATGGGCTCATAGGTATATAGGAAACCCTTTCCTATCATTCATACTAAACAGATTTTTTAAAACAAACCTTTCTGATGTGCACTCTGGCTTTAGGGCATTCACAAAAAAAACCTTTGAAAAAATGAATCTTAAAACAACAGGCATGGAATTTGCCTCTGAAATGATTATCAGTGCAGTAAAAAACAGGCTTAAAATATGTGAGGTTCCAATTTCATACAATAAAAGAAAGGGAAAGTCCAAGCTAAAAAGCTTTAGTGACGGCTGGCGGCATCTGAGATTTATCCTTATGTACAGCCCAACATATCTTTTTCTTGTACCCGGCATATTCTTATTTTTAGTAGGGCTGGTTAGCATAACCATCTTAAAACACGGGCCATTATTAATCAGCGGTTTTAACATAGACATCCATTTTATGCTTTTTGGATCATTACTAACATTGCTTGGATACCATATAGTGACTATTGGTCTTTATGCAAGAACTTATGCAATAACAATTGGATTTGAAAAGCATGATAAATTAATAGATTTTATTGCTAAATACATAAGCTTGGAGAGGGGAATTGTTATTGGTCTGGCAGTATTTTTAATAGGTTTTTTTATAAGCTTAAAAATACTTTTCAGCTGGATTTATGGCGGATTTTCATCTATGAATGAAATAAGAAATTTGATATTCTCAATAACCATTCTGATTGTTGGTATACAGACACTATTTTCATCATTTTTTCTAAGCATGTTGCTGGTTGAAAAGAGCAGGCTTTAAGAAAGATTTTTATAAGCTCTCGATTTATTAAGTGGGATGAAAATAGCTTTAATATATGATATGATATACCCCTACACAATCGGAGGGGCTGAAGTGCGCAATTACAGCCTTGCAAAAAGATTAGCTGAGCAAGGCCATGAAGTTCACATATATGGGGTTAAACTATGGAAAGGTCCAGTTACAATAAAAAGAGATGGAATCTTCATACACGGAGTCTGCACTTACATACAAAAATACAACTTTAAGGGAAATCGTTTAATTTTTGAGCCAATCAAGTTCTCATATTGCCTTTTCAAGCATTTGGTCAAAGAAAAGTTTGATATAATTGACTGCAGTGCATTTCCGTATTTTCCTGCATTCAGCTGCAAACTTTACAGCATTATAAAAAATACTCCTTTGATAATAACATGGCATGAGGTTTGGATGGATTACTGGTATGAGTATTTTGGCTGGAAAGGAGTATTTGGGATAGTTATTGAAAAGATTGTTTCAAAAATTACAAAAAATATTATTTCAGTTTCCAATAGGACAAGAGATAATTTAATTAAGCTGGGTATTAATAAAGAACATATTTCTACAGTGTACAACTGGGTTGATATTAAAGAAATCCAAAAAATTAAGAAATCCAAGGAGAAATCAGAAATAATATATGCTGGAAGGCTAATGAAACATAAAAATATTGATGTTCTAATAAAATCAATTTATCTGGCTAAAAAAGAATTTCCAGACCTAAATGCAGTTATTATAGGGAAGGGCCCTGAAAAAGCAAAATTAAAGGCTTTAACAAAAAGCTTAGGCCTTGAGAAAAACATAAGATTTATGGATTTTATGCTTAAAGAAGAGGTTTATGGTTTCATGAAATCATCCAAATTGTTTGTTCTGCCATCTGTCCTTGAGGGCTTTGGCATAATTGTTATTGAGGCAAATGCATGCGGGCTTCCAGTAATCACTGTTAAGCACGAAAGAAACGCATCTGCTGACTTAATAAGAGATTATGATAACGGCTTTGTGTGCAAATTGTCAGAAGTCCATATTGCAGAAAAGATGATAATGCTGCTAAAAAACAAAAAGTTAAGGAAATATATGAGTAAAAATTCAGTAAAGCATGTAAAAGGCTATGATATAAAAAATGCTGTTGCTAATTTAGAGAGCATTTATAAGCAGTGTAGTGGAAATTAGACTTTTGGATATATTGAATAAAACTCAATAAAGTATTTAAACTACAACTTTTTAATAGAATAATGGATTAAATGATACTACAAGCATTTCAGGTTTTATTGGGAGCTGCATTTTTCTTTTTTATACCCGGCTATTTGCTAACCCTTGTTTTATTTAAGAAAGATACAACCTATTTTGAAAAAATAGCATTAAGCATTGGCCTAAGTCTCGCTATTAACATATTCATTGGGCTTTTGCTTGCCTTCAATAAAATTTTTACATCCAAAAACCTTTGGATTTGTATTACCACAATATCATCAATCCTGCTCATAATACTTTTTATAGAAAAAAAGAAATCTTTAGGGTATTAATATTTCATGATGAGAATAAGTGTGATTATCCCTAATTATAATAGTGAAGATACCATTAAAAAATGCATTAAGAGCATATACTCCACAAAAGAAAATATGGAGATTATAGTTGTTGATGACTTCTCTAATGATAAGAGCATTGATATAATAAAAAAGAATTTTCCGAAAGTTAAGGTCATCTGCAGCCAAAAAAATAAGGGTGCAGCTTACTGCAGGAACCTTGGAGTGTTAAAAAGCTCAGGCGATTATATTGCTTTTATTGACAGCGATGTATATCTCAGGAAGAATTGCTTAAATGAATTAGTTAAATTAACTAAATATGCAGATATCAGCTTTCCAACAATAATTTATGAGAATAAATCAATAATGTATCCTCTTACTTTAGAAGAGAAGAAATACCCCTTAGTAAGTGCATGTTTTATGATTAAAAGAGAATCAATTGAAAAGCTTGATGAGATGTTTGATGAAACATATAAAACTTTTAACGAAGACTCTGATTTTTTCCTTAGATGTAAATTATTTGGCCTAAAAGCAGATTACTCAAAGAAATCTTTTGCTGTGCACATAAACACATCCAAAAATAGTGAGAATAGGTATTATCTGGAAAATAAAAATATAACCTATGGAATTATAAAATTTAGAGGCTTAACAAAGCATATAGGACTTGAGCACCCCTTCAAAGTTCAGTCACTGTTAAAAAATCTTGTATGCGGAGTCTTTAACTTCAACTGGTTTGATTGGTCTTCTTATAAAAGAAACAAAAGTTTTTTATCTAAAACCAGCCTATTAGCAAAAAAACACAAAAAAATAACAAACAAGCCGAGAATTATTTTGCTATGCCTGTTTTTCAAAGCAATTGCCTGGAATATTTTAAATTTTAAAAAAACCTTGGTGAAAAGAAGAAAGCTAAGAAACCTAATAATCAGAAGGGGAATTTAATGAAACGAAAGAATCAT
>CAYOHL010000007.1:0-23850 GCA_964403775.1 uncultured Methanosarcinales archaeon | reverse complement strand
TTTTTTTGTAATAAGGTCGCCGTAACCCTTAATAAATCTATTAAGTTCATTTAATTTTTTATCCATGAATAAAAAACAAAGAATCTTTTTATAAGACTTTTGTAAAAAATTCCGCAGGATTTTCAATATTTAAAGTTAAATTAGCAACATTTATAAATAATTTAAGATAATAAAAATAAGATGATAAACCAAACCAAAAAAGAGAAGCTGGACAAAATATATGAAAAGGGGATAGACCCATACCCAAGCGTGTTTAAGGTTGATTCAGACAGCAAAGAAATCAAGGCCAAATTCAAAAGCCTATCCAAGGGAGAGCACACCAAAAAGAAAGTCTCTGTTGCAGGCAGGATAATGCAAACCAGAATAATGGGGAAAGCCTGCTTTATGAATTTATTAGATAGAGAGGGAAAAATACAATTATACTTTAGGCAGGATGACATTGGGAAAGAGCAATACCAAAATCTGAAATTATTGGATATTGGCGATATAATAGGAATAAACGGAACTGTATTTAAGACAAAAACAGGGGAAATAACCATTCATGTTGATTCATTCAAACTATTGACAAAAAGCCTTGCACAACTGCCTGAAAAATGGCACGGCTTAAAAGACCAGGAATTAAGATATAGAAAAAGATACATTGATTTAATCTCAAACAGAAAGGTTTTTGATTTCTTCATCACAAGGGCAAAATTCATAAATAACATAAGGAAATTTCTTGATGAAAACAGGTTTTTAGAGGTTGAGACACCTGTTCTTGAGCTAGTTCCAGGAGGGGCTGATGCAAGGCCTTTCATAACACACCACAATACCCTTAATATGGATATGTATCTGAGAATATCATTAGAGCTTCACCATAAAAGGCTTATTGTGGGCGGATATGAAAGGGTTTATGAGATTGGAAAGGTTTTCAGGAATGAGGGCTTATCAACACAGCATTTGCAGGAGTTTACTATGCTTGAATTTTATGTTGCTTACATGGATTATAATGAGCTAATGGATTTCACTGAAAATTTTTTGCAGACAGTAATAAAGCAGACATTCAATAGTCTTAAAATTAAATATAATAACAAAATAATTGATTTAAGCAAAAAATGGAAAAAGGTAGATTACACAGAAACAATGAAAAAAGAGACAGGCATTGACCTAAACAAGGAAGATACAAAGGAAAAGCTAATATCAGCAATAAGAAAAAAAGGCCTTAAAATAGATATTGACGAGAATCTTGGACGCGGCCGCATAATTGACCAAATGTATAAGCAGTATGTAAGGCCAAAATTAATCCAGCCATGCTTTCTAATAAACCATCCAATTGATATTTCCCCTCTTGCAAAAAAGCATAAAGACAATCCAAAGCTTACACAGAGATTTCAATTATTGGTTGCAGGCTCAGAGATTGTAAATGCTTTCACAGAATTAAATGACCCGATTGACCAGAAGGAAAGATTTGAGGAGCAGATGAGGCTGAGGGCTGCAGGGGATCAAGAGGCCCAGATGATGGACAAGGATTTTATTGAGGCCCTGGAAATAGGAATGCCTCCTACAGCTGGCTTTGGCCTGGGAATTGACAGGTTATTGGCAATATTAACAGACCAGCCAACCATAAGGGATGTTATTTTATTCCCAATGATGAAGCCTGAAGAATAAAAAAAGGGCTGGCTGTTTTCTTAGCATGCTATGGATAATCACTATATGGTAATTAAAATATAGAAAGATTTAAATAATAATAAATCCTTATATTCCACTATGGAAACAAACCAAGATTATGCTAAGATAACATTAATTGTATATAAAAAAGGAACATATAGTTCCATAGAAGGAGAAGTTGGTCTAAAAATTTATAAACCTATAGAATTCTATATAAGATTCTCAGATCTTCTAAATAACCCAAGGTTAGTTGCCAAACTTGGAGAATCAATTAAACCAAAAATAATTGTTAAGACTGAATCTGGAGAGCAAAATATTAGCTTATCAGATATAGTAATTGCCCTTGAAAATGCAAAATACAGGGGGAATCGCTTTGACAGAATGAGAACAAGTCGCTCCTCTTTAAAAAAAGAGTACTTTTCATTCTTAACTAAAGATAACCAATATCAAATTAGTGGCTATATTATTAATTTAAAAAAACAAATGAAAAGTAAATTTATTGTTTTTTCAGATGATACTCCGATTGGGCATTTATTTCCTGAGGAAATTAAACATAAAGATTATGTTAGTATCAATGATTTAATTAAAGGCAAAATATCTAAACATACTTTTGCAGCAATAAACCCAGAATATTTTAACATACCTTCTAAATATAAATAAAAAATTATTTCTCGTTAAGCTTTGCATGTGCTGCAGCAAGCCTTGCTATTGGAACCCTGAATGGCGAGCAGCTTACATAAGTCATTTTTACATTATGGCAGAACTCAATAGAGCCTGGGTCGCCGCCGTGCTCTCCGCAAATGCCAATTTTAAGGTCTTTTCTTGCTTTTCGTCCTTTTTCAACACCCATCTTAACAAGGCTTCCAACTCCTTCTTTATCAATAACCTGGAATGGGTCTTTCTCAAGAATCCCCTTTTCAATATATTCTGGTGTAAACTTTCCAACATCATCCCTGCTAAAGCCAAATGTCATTTGTGTTAAGTCATTTGTTCCGAATGAGAAAAACTCTGCTTCTTTAGCGATTTTATCAGCTATTATACAAGCCCTAGGTATTTCTATCATTGTTCCAACCTTATAGTCTAGTTTAACACCATATTTTTTGATTATCTCATCAGCCTTGTTTTTTACAAGATCCTTTAAAATTGTGAATTCCTTTAATGCCCCAACCAATGGAATCATTACCTCTGGAGTTACCTTTACGCCTTGTTTTACAAGCTCGCAGCCAGCCTCAAATATTGCCTTTGTTTGCATCTCTGCTATCTCTGGATAGGTAATTGCAAGCCTGCAGCCCCTATGGCCGAGCATCGGATTCATCTCATGCAGTGCTATTACAGTTTCATTTATTTTTTCTTCTGTAACACCTGTTTCTTGGGCAAGGGCCTTTATATCCTCTTTGGCTTGGGGCAGAAATTCATGCAACGGGGGATCCAATAATCTTATTGTAACTGGCAGACCATTCATAACCTTAAATATGCCAATAAAGTCTGATTTCTGCATTGGCAAAAGCTTGTCAAGTGCTTTTTTCCTTCCAACAATATCTTCTGCAAGAATCATTTCCCTTACAGCCTTTATCCTGTCCTCTTGGAAGAACATGTGCTCTGTCCTGCATAAACCAATTCCCTCAGCTCCAAACTCAACAGACATTTTGGCATCATGAGGAGTATCGGCATTTGTCCTAACACCTAATGTCCTGTATGAGTCAGCCCATTGCATCAATGTTTTGAATTCACCTTTTAGCTCAGGGTCTATTAAATTAACCTTGCCTAAAATAACCTCTCCTGTGTTGCCATTTAAGGTTATTATGTCATCTTCCTTAACAATAAGCTCATTAATCTTAAACTCTTTTCTTTTTTCATGTATTCTTATTTTTTCACAGCCTGCAACGCAGCACTTTCCCATGCCCCTAGCAACAACGGCTGCATGCGATGTCATGCCTCCGCGGGCAGTTAAAATTCCCTGTGCAGCTGCCATTCCCTCAATATCCTCTGGGCTTGTTTCATTTCTTACAAGGATTACTTTTTTGCTTTCCTCATTAAGGTCATGGGCCTTTTTTGCATCAAAAACAACAGAGCCAACAGCTGCTCCTGGAGAAGCCGGAAGACCCTTTGCAATAACCTTAAGTTTTGCTTTTGGATCAATTGTTTTATGCAATAACTGATCAAGCTGGCTTGGCTCTATTCTTAAAACAGCCTCTTGTTTTGTTATCAATCTTTCATTAACCATATCAACAGCTATTTTTACAGCTGCATGTGCTGTTCTCTTTCCTGTTCTTGTCTGCAACAGAAATAATTTTCCTTTTTCTATTGTGAACTCAATGTCCTGCATATCCTTGTAATGCAGCTCTAGTTTTTTATATACATCAACAAGCTGATTATAAACAAGAGGCATGTCTTTTTTTAGTTCTTCAATCTCTTTTGGTGTTCTTATTCCTGCAACAACATCCTCGCCCTGGGCATTCATCAAATACTCTCCAAAGAATCTTTTTTCTCCTGTGCTTGGATTTCTAGTAAAGGCAACGCCTGTTCCGGAGTCATTTCCCATGTTTCCAAAAACCATTGCCTGTATGTTGACAGCTGTTCCAAGGTTGTCTGGAATATCATTTAGCTTGCGGTATGCAATTGCCCTTTCATTATCCCATGAGTCAAAGACAGCGTTTATCGCCATATTTAGCTGTATATTGGGTTTTTCTGGAAACTCTTTGTTTGTTACTTCCTTTACCCTTGCCTTATAGAGTTGAACAACCTTTTGCAATGCCTTAACATCAAGCTCTGTATCAAGCTTAAGCTTGTTTTCTTCTTTTACCTCTTTTAGTATTTTCTCAAAGTTCTCATGAGGTATTCCAAGCACAACATTTCCAAACATCTGTATAAATCTGCGGTAAGAATCCCAGACAAATCTCTCGTTTTTTGTGAGTTCAATAAGCCCTTGCACTGTATCTGGATTTAAACCAAGGTTAAGTATTGTATCCATCATTCCCGGCATTGAAACAGCTGCTCCAGACCTTACAGAAACAAGCAGAGGGTTTTTTGCATCTCCAAACTTTTTTTGTGTTTTTTCCTCAAGCTTGTTTAGGTTATCTTCTATCTCAACATCTAAATCTTCTGGGTATTTCTTGTTTTTAGAATATAAATTGCAAACCTCTGTTGTGATTGTAAAGCCGGCTGGAACTGGTATTCCTATTTTTGTCATCTCGCTTAGGCCAGCACCCTTGCCGCCAAGCAGGGCCTTCATATCCTTGGTTCCCTCTCCAAAAAAATACACATACTTTTTATCTTTCATTTCAACTATCCCTCTAATCTGAAAAGGGATTTGAATTGGTTTATAAATATAGTTAAACTAAAGTATATATATTAAGATGAAATAAAGAAGAATATGTTTATCTATCTTTAAGAGCAAGATTATCGATTCCTTAAACGACAGGTTTTTAAATCAGTGTCTTATCAAAAAAATATGTACCTGCCAAATTATGAAGATGGGAGCATTGTAAACCTTATGAGCTCTATTTCAAAAGCATTTGGGTCAAGAGCAAAATACAAGCCACTGAAAATATTAAACCCTTCTGAATTAAAATCAAAAAACATAGTTCTCCTGGTTATTGACGGGCTCGGTTATGAATACCTTATAAACTATAAAAAGGATAATATACTAAAACAAAACCTGAGAGGCAGGATAACCTCAGTGTTTCCCGCAACAACAGGATCAGCAGTTCCAACATTCCTTACAGGAGTTCCAGTGCAGCAGCATGCCATAACAGGATGGTTTGTATACTTAAAAGAGCTGGGCTTAGTTTCCAAAATCCTACCTTTTATTGCAAGAGTTAAGTCACAGCCTTTCAGCAAGTCAGGAGTTAAGCCAAAAAAGATATTTACCCAAAAACCATTTTTTGACAGAATAAAAGCCACATCATACATAATCCAGGACAAAACAATTGCATATTCTGACTTTTCATTGGCAAGCAAGGGAAAGGCAAGGACATTGTCATTTAAGCCGTCATCTCTTAATGGATTATTCAAGCAGATAAAAAAGGCAATAAAATCAAGCAATAGAAGAAAATACATTTATGCCTACTGGCCTGAATTTGATACTTTATGCCATAATTATGGAACCAAGAGCATTAAGGCAGGCAGGCATATCATGGCTGTAAACAAAAAGCTCAAATCATTCCTCAACTCAATAAAAGGCACAGACACAACAATAATAATAACCTCTGACCATGGCTTTATTGATTCAGATAAATCCAGGTTAATTGAACTAAAGAAGCATCCAAAGCTTGCAGATGCAATGATAATTCCCCTCTGCGGTGAGCGAAGGCTTGCTTACTGCTATGTTCGGCCTTCAAAAACAAGGCAGTTTGGGGATTATGTAAGGAAAAGCCTTAAGCATGCATGTTGCCTCTATAAAAGCGAAGAACTAATAAAAAACAATTATTTTGGGTTGTTCAAGCCAAATAAAAAACTTTATGAAAGGGTCGGGGATTATGTTCTGGTAATGAAAAAAAATTATGTGATAATGGACTCTCTTCCCGGAGAGGAAAGAGAATTCCACATAGCTAACCATGGCAGCGTAAGCAAACAAGAAATGCATGTCCCTCTGATAATAATAAAAAAATAATTATGAGATTTCTTTTTTCAATAATTCAACAATCTTTTTTCCGTCTGCCTTGCCCCTTAGCCTGGCCATTGCCTGGCCCATCAAAGCATTGAATGGAGCTCCTTTGTTCTTTTCAACTATCTCCTTTAGAACTTTTTTTATTTCCTTTTCATCCATTAAAAAGTATTTTGAGTAACCAGGCTTTTTTCCATGCGCTATTTCAACAAGAATCTCAAATACAGCTTCTTTCGGTATTTTCTGCTTTTCAAGATAGTCAAGGATTTCTTCTATGTGCTCAGTTACATATATTTCTTTTTTGTACCTCTTTTTTATCTCTTTTTCTGAGTTAATCAATGTGTCTGCTATGAACAATGGCTTAATACTCTTGTATTTTTTAGCAAGCTTTATGAAGAATTCTGTTTTGCCAGACTTTGTTATAAGGTTTGCAATGTCCTTGTTTAAGTTGAAATCTCTTTCAAGCCTCTCTGATTTGTCTGCTATCAATTCTGGAATTTTTATTCTGCTTGTATCTGGCCTTATCGTCCTAATATCAGTCTCAGGATACATCCTTGCAGAGCCAGGCATAGGCCTCATAAAGCTTGTTGTCAAGTCCTTGTTTGCTTTCCTGACTTCTTTTTTTAACTGCTCTCCATTTTCAATTAGTTTAAGATGCCTCTTTACCTCGTTTTCAATGATTTTTGGCATGTTCCTTAAGTCCTGAAATCCCTTTATCTCAACCCTTGCCTTGTTTTTAATTGATAAGTTAACATCCTGCCTTATTGTTCCAAGGCCTCTTTTTACCTTGTTTGTTGACCTTAAAATCATTCCAATCTTTTCAGCAGTTTCCCTGCAGTGCTCAGGGTCTTTTATGTCAGGGGCAGTTGCAATTTCAATTAAGGGAATTCCCAACCTTGAAAGATTATATGTATCTTGTTTTTCAGTTCTTTTAACAATTTTTGCAGCTTCCTCTTCAAGGCATACAGTGTCAATCTTTACTTTTCCTTTTGATGTTTCAATAAATCCATTTGTTGCAATTAATGCAGTCCTCTGGAAGCCGGATGTGTTTGAGCCATCAACAACTGTTTTTCTCATAAAGCAGATTCTGTCAACTACCTTTGCATTGAGCATCAATGCAACCTGCAATGCTGTTTCTAAAGCCTCTTTGTTAACATCATGCGGCGGCTCTTCATCCAGCTCAACAAGGCATGTTGTATTAGAATAAGCCTGGTAAATAAACTGCTTTCCCCTCCTGAATTCATGCAATGCTGCCTCATCAACCTCTCCACTTTCTCCTGCGCTTGGTCTTAATCTTCTTTTTATTATGATGTCTGGCTTATCATCCCTTATCAAAGAAGGGCAGCTGCAGAATAATTTATGGGTGTCAAGCTGCTGGTGTATCTCAATGCCGCATTTGAAATTAAGTTTTTTATAATCCAACCCCATAATCCAATAAAAATATAAGAACTTTATAAATCTTGCTGATTAAATTAAAATTAACAAGGCTGCCATTTCCTATTGTAAGAGTTAGCACTAAAATGATCCTTTATTATTGCAACTATGCCCTGAATAGATTTTTCAGTATTGCCCTCCCAGTTAATAATAAAGTCTGCATTTTTTAGTGAAGGAAGGATATATCTTATATAGCTTGGCTTAACTGTTTTCTCCCATTGTTTTGAAACAGAATCAAATGTTCGACCCCTTTCTTCCATATCTCTTTTCATTCTTCTCATTAAGCATACATCTAAGTCAGTATTAATAAAGAACTTGTAACTCATCAGATCACAAATCTCGTTATTATATAATGCAAGAATTCCTTCAAAAATAATCAAGTCTGCTGGATGGGTTATTTCTGTTCTTTTCTCTCTGGTGTGCTCAGCAAATGAATAAACCGGCTTTTCAATTCTTTTGCTTTGTAGAAGTTCTGAAAGATGTTTTTTCATTAAGGGCCACTCAAATGCATCTGGAATATCATAGTTTGTTTTCTGCCTTTCCTCAAATGTAATATCTGACTGATCTTTGTAGTAGCTATCCATCCCAAAGATTATGCCAGTAAGATTCCTATTAAGATATTTACTGATATCAGGCAAGTTGCTTATTATTGTTTCAGCAATAGTTGTTTTTCCAGAACCACTTGCTCCAGTAACCCCAATCAACATTGGCTTTTTCATGAAAATTACCTTTTCCAAATAACAACCCCTTTTTTCCTCACCTCCTTTATTCTATGCAATGGGATATATGACTCTTCATTTTTTTTAGTTAATACAACAAAACCTCCTTCAATCCTTTTTATCTCGCTATATTTAATATTTTCCTTTTTATTGCTTATTCTATCAAAATAAGCTATAGAATAATCTTCTGGTTTTTCGTTCTTGTCCCATTTTATCTTATTCAACAAATCACGGATATACTGCATCTTTCAGCTAAGGAATGTTTTGTCTTCAACTCTTTCTGAGATTTCTCCTCTAATATTTTTTGTAATCAGTTCTTTAACTTCCTCTTTCTTATAGTTGCTCAAAAGCCAGGCCAGTTTAATAAAAGCAGTCTCAGGAGTCATATCACTCAAATGGCCCAAAACCCCAATATCCTGCAATTCCCTTAATGGGGTGTAAACATTCATCTGGATTCTGCCGTAGATTGCCTGGGATGACATAACCACTAAAAGGCCTTCACTTATCATTTTTTTCAAGGAATCAAAAATCTTTTTGTTCTCCTTTGTATGCTCATCTATCTCCTCGTTTGGCAAATGGCCAAGCCCAGTTCCCTCAACAACCAAACCATCAAAATTCTTGTAAGTTAAGAATTCTTCAGCAAACATGTTTGTATGTGTTTTAACTATCCCAACCTTGATTTTTTCATTAAACAATCTTAATTTTAATTTTTTATTCTTGTCTTTTTTGTCATAATCCTTTTTCATAAAAGAAATATTCTTTTCATTGAGATTTACTCTTGCAACTGGGAGAGAATTAATTGGCCTGAATGCATCTCTCCTGCTAGTGTGCATTTTTCTTGTTTTTAGAGCTGGCAGGATTAAGCATGATTCATCATCAAGGTTTTCATGCATGCATATTGCAACATCTGCAAAATCAGAATTTGCAATAAGATAGCAGGCAGATACTAAATTTAAGCCAGCATCAGTCGAGCCCCTGTCAGAGCTTCTCTGCGAGCCGACCAGAACAACAGGAACAGGCAAATCATCTAAAATAAACCTCAATGCAGCGCTTGTATAGTGCATTGTGTCTGTCCCATGGGTTATTATTATGCCTTCTGTCCCTGATTTTATCTCTTTTTCAATTTCTTTGGCCATAAGATTATAATGTGGAAACCTCATCATCTCTGACTGCATGCTTGCTATCTTTCTTGATTTTATATTTGCAATCTTTTTAAGCTCAGGAAACATATCCATAATCTCAGCTGCAGAGAATTTTGCACTAACAGCCCCTGTCTTGTAATCAACCTTTGAGGCAATTGTCCCGCCAGTATGCAGTATCGAAACTGTTGGAAGCTTCTTGTCAAACTTGACTTCAGATGTTTTTTCCTTTTTTTCTTTGTAACTCTCTACAAGTTTTATTGACTTTATGCTCTTTTTATCAATCCCAACATTATAGCCGCTTTCAAGCTTTAGTATAACAATATTTCCCTCGCTTTCAGGAACAGGCATTAGGACTCCATTTATCTTTTTTTCCTTTGTCTCAACAATTACTCTGTCCCCTGTTTTTGGCTCCATATGAGCAAATTAACTTAGTTATTATTTAAATGTTTTTATATTCTTAACACATCACAAAACACAAAATATAAAAACTAGTTCTTTTACTCTTTTAAAAAACAATGGAGCCAAAGAATTTTCTGTTTGTATCACTCGAGGGACTTATAGGGGATATTGCATGGCAGATTTCTAAGGAAGGCCATAATGTCAAGTATTTTATTGACTCAAAAGAGGACAAAGAGGTTGCTGACGGCTTTGTTGAAAAAATAGATGACTGGGAAAAAGAGGTTGGCTGGGCTGATATCATAGTTTTTGATGATGTTCTGGGCCAGGGCACAAAGGCCAAAAAACTTAGGGAGCAGGGCAAATTTGTGATAGGAGGAACTCCGTACACAGACAGGCTTGAGGATGATAGGGCATTTGGCCAGGAGGAGCTGAAAAAATTTGGCATTCCTATAATCCCATACAAGGACTTTACATCATTTGAGGAGGCAATAGCCTTTGTCAGGGAAAACCCTGCAAAATATGTTATAAAGCCGAGTGGCAAGGCGCAGAACATAAAAGGGCTTTTGTTTATAGGCGAGGAGGATGACGGCAGGGATGTTATACAGGTGCTTAATGACTACAACAAGGCATGGGCAAAAAAAATCTCATCATTCCAGCTTCAGAAGAGGATATCAGGGGTTGAGGTTGCGGTCGGGGCTTTCTTCAATGGCAAGGAATTCATCTATCCTATAAATGTCAATTTTGAGCACAAGAAGCTTTTTCCAGGTGACCTTGGCCCTTCAACAGGCGAGATGGGAACATCAATGTTCTGGAGCGGGCCGAACAGGATATTC
Source organism: uncultured Methanosarcinales archaeon (assembly GCA_964403775.1). Taxonomy (GTDB): domain Archaea; phylum Nanobdellota; class Nanobdellia; order Woesearchaeales; family CG1-02-33-12; genus CG1-02-33-12. The sequence goes on along the minus strand of CAYOHL010000007.1, from coordinate 13,070 downwards.
AACTCAACACTTAGGAAATTTGAGCCAAAGCTTGCAGAGGAGCATTACGTTGGCTATATTGACATAAACTGCATTGTCAACAGCCACGGGATTTATCCTCTTGAGTGGACTGCACGCTTTGGCTACCCAACAATCTGCATACAGCATGAGGGAATGATAACACCAATAGGCGAGTTTCTTTATGACCTTGCAAAAGGCAATAAGCCAAATTTCAGAATAAAAAGCGGATTCCAGATTGGCGTGAGAATTGTTGTTCCACCATTTCCATTCAAGGACCCGGAAACATTTGAGGTCAAGTCAAAGGATTCTGTTATTTTCTTTAAGAGGCCTGTTGAGGGGGTTCATATAGAGGATGTAAAGAAAATAAACAGTGAGTGGCTTGTTACAGGGACATCAGGAGTTATCCTTATTGTCTGCGGAACAGGGCAGACAATGAAGCAGGCCCAAAACCAGGTATACAGCCGCATAAAAAACATCTTAATACCGCATATGTATTACAGGACAGACATAGGAGACCGCTGGTTTGACGACGGAGATAAACTAAACACCTGGGGCTATCTCAGGGAAGTCTGAATTTCTTTATTTTGACAAATATATCCAAAACAATGAAAAAATTAACAGAGATTGAAAAAATCAGAGAAGAGTTGTATAACTTAATAGACCCAGATACACTGCCCCGGATATTAGAAGGTAAAAAAATCAAAAAAGAGGAATATGGCTCACTGGATTATGGGTTAAGCCAGGTGCTGGAAAATGAAAAGATTAAAGGGAAAATATTTTTCTTAATAGATTACGGGTTAAATCAAATATGTGAAAGTGCTTTTAATGAAGAAACATCAATCAAAGATATTGCAGAATCCTTTATAAAAAATATTTTTCCATTGTATACATATTCAGATAGTATGCTTGAGATTCAAAAAAAACCTATTTCTGAACTTAAGAATTTCTGGAGAGATGTTTCAGGAAATTATAAGTTTGGGATCTTAGAACAACATATCTTATTAACCCAATGTCAGATACCTTATATATTCCTAAGACAGTTAGATGAGAAGTCCGAAGATGTACAGAAAAAGGAATTATTTCTAAATTTTTTATATCCAGTAGTTCAAAAACTAAATGAAAAGGACTTTGACTATGATTCATTGGCAGATATAATACTAAGAGGCAATATTAACACAAATATACTTTTGAGGGAGGACATTATTCCATGGCCTAACCCCTTTGATAAATACCCTGTAATAAAAAAGCAGACCCCTGTTTAATGTTGATTACAATTTTTTTTATAAATAAGGCACCAAACATCAGTTTGCTGCGCCAAACACAGACTTAAGCTTGTCAATAACTGGCTGTGTTTCTAGCTGCTTGTTTTCAAGAACCCATTTGTACAATAATGGAGATATTATTGCTGCCAAGGCTATGTTTCCAGCCAGATGGTATAAAGTGAAGGGGATTTGGCCCAGGAAAGTTACCATGAATGTTTGCTTAAAGAAAAGCATTCCTGTTCCAATGCCTGTTATTGCATCATATATTAATGTTCCAGCAACTGAAAATCCAACATAATACCTTGCCTTGTTTTCCTTGTTCTTAAAGTAAAATCCAGCAGCAATTCCAAGCAAAGCATATGTGCCTGCTGTCATAATAGACCAAACGCCTAATGTTCCTGTTATTACATCAAAGCTTAATATTGCAAGCAGGGTAAAAAATAATCCTGCTAACTTGCCCCATCTCTTTGCAAATGGCATCATTGTGGCCATTATTGGCTCAACATTTGGCGGATGAGGAACAAGCCTTAAAAAAACAACAGTTATCAAGCCAATCAGATACTTAATAAGGTTCTTTGGTTTTTTCATTTAACCACCCTTTCAATCAAGAATACACAAACAATATAAAAACTTTGCCCTAATAAGAAAAATCAAAAACATATGGCAAGATTTAAAAACATGCAAATATACTTTGCTCTGTATGAGGAGATATTATTCAGTCACTATAACACAGTATGAGCAAATAAAAAGAATTATCAGCCATACAATATCTGCTTTACTACTCTTCCTTATCAGTGATTGGTATATATCAAAAATCCTGAAGATTCCAAACTGGTATTTCTTCTTGTCTGACTTTTATATATTTATAGCATACATCCTTGTTTATGCATTTGTAACTGTTCTTTTGTCTGAGACTTTGATATGCCCTGTTTTAAAGAGCACATTGTTCCAGAAATATGAATTCATACTTATACCCTTGATTTTTGTTATAATATTTCTTTTATTTTGCATTAAATTCAAGGTGGTTGATATTAAATTACTGCCTTTTTTCTATCTTCCTTAGCATGCCTCTTGCAATCCCTTTTATTCTCATAGCTTCTTCGTGGTTTGGGCCACTGAATAATATTAAATCACATATTTTTTGAGCTCTTCTGATTCTCTTTTTTTGTAAGCTTTCTTAGCCTCCTCAACCCTGTTTTGGATTTCAACCATTTCCTCTATGGTTGGTTCTCTGAAACCAATAAATTTTTTTACAAGAAATCTTTTTTCTGGACGTTCACAATAGTAAATATCCCTACCCTTATTATATTCATCTTTATAGGAGATTACAAGAAGTGGTCTGTTTATCTTTAGTTCAGAAAGTTGGTTATGCTCTTTCCTTACAAGAACATCCATTCCATAAGAAAGAGAAGCTGGACGCCAAATGCGCTTCTGTAGTCTATGAGTTGCATAAGCAGCAGCACCTGTTATAACAACTATTGGAACTATCTGCCATACTTGGTCAATAATTTCTTTTAAAGATTCCATATTATGCCTATAAATAATAAACAATTATATAAATATTTGTTTTTGCAGAAATTTTATAATATGTTTATGCAATAATCAAAAACACTAAACTTAGTCTTAATGCTGGAATTCTTACAGCTTAATCTATGCTCATTCTTCATAAAAATGGTCCTTTAGCTTTGGATCATACGGCCTCATGCAGATGAGGTTTACAGCAGGCCCATCCAGGGTCTTTAGCTGGTGGGCTGTTTTTGGCATTATTTTCTTAAAACTAGAATAAATCAGGTTCTGCGCTTTTGCAGGAAGCTTTTCATTAATCCTGTGGCATGTTATTATTGTCTTGCCGAAGAGAGGAAGAAATGACTCAATTGTCCTGACATGATAATGCCTTGATGTGCTTGAATTTGGCTTTATGAACTGGAGCAATAAGCTTACAGGGTTTTTTTTATCAGCAGGCTCATCCCTTGGTATAACCCAGTAATACTTTGCATCTGACTTCTGGGAATTTGACATCTTTCCAGGATGTTTTACAGCTGTAGGAGAATAGAGCACAAAATCCTGCTCAATCTTTAGGTCTCTTGAGGAAATTGACTTGTAAACCTTATCAAGCTCTGTCTTATTTACTGAATAAACTGCAATAAGGTCAACAATGCTGCGGAGCTCCTCAAGCTTTGAAATCTTGTCCCTTGCAACACTTGCAGTTAGGGCAACTGCCCTTTTAACATCATTGGAAAATCCCTTTAAAACAGAAATCCCCATCTCATTGAGCATGTTGTATGTTTCAACAACGCAGTTATACTTTGGGACAATTGTTACAGCAACATAATCTTTCATAAAAAGAAAGCAGTTTTTATTTGATATTTAAATCTTGCTGAATTTTCATAGTCCGCTGGGGGCATCAATGAACTTAACCTCAACATTAAGCTTCTCTTTTACAAGGTTCATCAGGGCCTTAACTCCAAGGCTTTCTGTTGCATAATGGCCTGCTGCAATCAGATTAATCCTTCCCTCCTTGGCAAGATGATAAGCATAATGCGGTATCTCGCCTGTGACAAAGCAGTCAAGGCCTTTATCAATTGCCTCATTTAAAGCAGAGCTCCCGCCCCCAGAGACAACACCTATTTTTTTAATTTGCCTTTCTCCAAAATCAAGAACCCTGCAAGAGGTGTTCAATCTCTCATTAATCTCTTTTACAAAACCATTTAAGCTAATCTCTTTCTCACCTGAAAATCCGATAGCCTGGCCATTGTAGTCACCAAACTCCTTTACATTGCTAAACCCAAAAAGCCTGCAAAACTGGGCGTTGTTTCCATAAACCTTATGTTTATCAAGAGGCAGATGGGCGGCATAAAGGGAAATGTTATTCCCAACTAAAAACCTTACACGGGAATAGTTAATGCCAGTCAGGTATTTCAAAGAATCCCCCCAGCTAATGCCGTGGTGGACTATAATCATATCATAATCTTTTGCTTTCTCAAAAACCTCAAGGCATGCATCAACAGCAAATGCTATTTTTCTAACATGGCTATTGCCAGAAACCTGAAGCCCGTTGTTTGAGCTGTCTTCAACATCCTTTATTCCAAGCTCATTGTCAAGAAAATCCACAACCTCTTTTAATTTTGCCATTATCCCATATAAGAGGGCTTTTCCTCCTTCATCTCCTTTGCCCTTGCTGATTTGAAATGCTTTCTTATATCCTCATAGGCCTTCTCAATCTCCTTTGTGATTGATGGATTTACTTTGTTTAATGCCTGCTCAAAATTCTTCATTGAAACCTTTGTTGATTTTATGTCCTTTCTTAATGCGAAGATTGCCGCCTCTCTGCATATGGCCTCAATATCTGCTCCAACATAGCCCTCTGTTTTTTCAGCAAGCTCCCCAATCCTTACATCCTTTAAGGGCATTCCCTTTGTATGCACTTTAAAGATTTCCTCTCTTGTTTTCTTGTCAGGAGCAGGGCATAATATAATCCTATCAAAACGACCAGGCCTCAAAAGAGCAGTATCCAGCATGTCCGGCCGGTTTGTTGCAGCAATAACAACAACATCCTGCAAATTCTCCAGGCCATCCATCTCTGTCAAAATCTGGTTTACAACCCTTTCACTAACATGGCTGTCAGAGCTAATTCCTCTTCTAGGGGCTATTGAGTCAACCTCATCAAAAAATATTATTGTCGGAGCTGTCTGCCTTGCCTTCTTGAAAACAGCCCTTACTGCTTTCTCGCTCTCGCCAACCCACTTGCTCAGCATTTCTGGCCCTTTAACCAAAATAAAGTTTGCATCAGACTCATTTGCAACTGCCTTTGCCAGTAAGGTTTTTCCTGTTCCTGGCGCTCCATAAATTAATATACCTTTTGGCGGCTTGACACCCAAATTTTTAAATGAATCAGGATTCTTTAATGGCCACTCAACAGCCTCTTTTAGTTCCTGCTTTACATCCTCAAGGCCGCCAATATCATCCCATTTTACATCCGGAACCTCAACCAGGACTTCCCTTAATGCAGATGGCCTCACAATTTTCAATGCATTTGCAAAGTCCTTTTTTGTAATCTTTAATTTTTCCAAAACCTCTTTTGGAATGATGTTTTTCTCCTTTAGCTTTAAGTCAGGCAGTATCCTCCTCAAGACAATCATTGCAGCCTCTTTTGAAAGCGCTGCTAAATCAGCCCCAACAAAGCCGTATGTTGTGTTGGCAATATCCTTTAAATTAACATTCTTTGCCAAAGGCATATTCCTTGTATGGATCTTAAGAACATCTAAACGGCCCTGCTTTCCAGGGATTCCTATTTCTATCTCCCTGTCAAACCTTCCAGGCCTCCTTAAAGCAATATCAATTGAGTTTGGTATGTTTGTTGCAGCAATAACAACAACCTTGCCTCTAGCATTAAGGCCGTCCATTAAGGCAAGCAATTGGGCAACAACCCTTCTCTCAACCTCGCCATGAACCTCTTCTCTTTTCGGGGCAATTGCATCAATCTCATCTATAAACACAATTGATGGAGAGCTTTTTTCAGCCTCCTCAAACTTCTTTCTTAGATTGCTTTCAGACTCCCCATAGAATTTGCTCATTATTTCTGGGCCGTTAATCAAAATAAAATGCGAATTTGTTTCATTTGCAACTGCTTTAGCCAATAATGTTTTTCCGCATCCAGGCGGCCCATGCAGTAAAACCCCTTTTGGGGGGTCTATTCCTAGTCTTTCAAATATTTCAGGATGCTTTAATGGAAGCTCAACCATCTCCCTAACCTTGTCAATTTCATCCTTTAGGCCGCCAATGTCATCATAAGTTACTTCTAATATTTTCTCTTCCTTTATCTCAATGGCCTCTGGATTAAACACAACATCTGTTAGTTCAGATATTATAACAGCCTGCTTTGGATTAGAATCAGCAACAACAAACTTCAGGCTTCCAAGGCCAAAGCCAACCATGCTCTCGCTTATTGCCTCATAAATATCATTCATTCCACCATATTCTCTCCTTTTTCTAGTTCCGCCCAATGATACAATATCCCCCTTTACAACCGGCTTTCCCAAAAGACCCTGTTTAAAAATCTGTGGGGGAGCATTTATCATAATGCCCTTGCTTGCAGGCGCTATAATAATTTTCTTTGCCTCTTTGACATCTGCCTTTGTTATTTTAACAACTTCCCCAATGCCTGTTTTTGCATTTCTTCTTGTAATGCCGTCCATTCTTATTATATTAAGGCCTATATCACCAGGGTATGCCCTGTCAACTATTGAAACTGTTTCCCTCTCGCCAGTTATCTTAATAACATCGCCAGGCCTAACACCTATCTGCTGCATAAAATTAGAGTCTATCCTGACAATGCTTTTGTTGACATCATCCTGCAAGGCTTCTATTACCTTTAGTTTGAACTCTTTTTCCGGCATTTTCCCCTTTTCCAACAAAGCTAACCTAATAAATAAACCTTTTGGTTTTAGAACTATTTTTCTTTTGGTTTTACCTTTGGCAATGGTATTGACGGCGGAAGATTAACATCCCTGCTTAATATCAATGCCTCTATATTGCATTTCTCAAGCACCATATTCAAAACAGATGTCATAACATCGCTCTCTGCTTTTTTGTCCTTTTTCCACTGCTTTAAAATATCTTCTGCCTTTTTCTTGTTCTCTACAACAACAATATTTCCCCTAATAATTACCTTACCCATTTTTGGCTCATAGCTTGATGTAAACTCAAAGCCAAATCTTAGGCCCTCTTGGTCATCCCTCTTGATAGGGATGCCTATCTTGTCAATCTCTTTTATAGCAACATTGTTGTTGATTTTTATTTCTCCAGCCACATTGCCTGTTCTTTCAACCATTATCTTGTTTAAATCAAATCCTATTACTGCCATGATTACCACCAAAACCAAAAAAACATATTTGATATTTAAACTTTTGCACAAATATATGCAAAGCTTTAAATATGCCTCTCCTTTTCCATCTCATATGAGTTCAGTAAGAAAAATGGGTTCATAAGCTGTTTCTTTTAACTAGACTTACCTATATTTCATTAACATGGTTTAAATTCAAAATTAAGCCAGGAAGGTGTTTGTTATGGAAAATGTGCATGATTTAAAATGGGAGAAGGGAATGAGCGCTGATTTGCTTGCAGATAAAATAGGCAGGGTTGGGTTTCAGGGGGCAGAGCTTGCAAAGGCCTCAAATATAATTATAAAAATGAAAAAAGAGGCTGTAAAAATATTTTTTACCTTTACATCCAATATGGTTACATCCGGCTTAAGGGGCTTTTTTGCCCAGCTTATAAAGCTGAAGATGGCAGATGTTGTTGTTACAACAATTGGAGGGCTTGAAGAGGATTTTATGAAGGCAATTGGAGAGAAATTCATAATCGGGGATTTTAATATGGATGATATTGAGCTTTATGAAAAAGGGGTTAACCGCGTTGGAAACCTTTTCATAAGAAATGAGAGTTATGCAAGATTTGAGGATATGATACAGCCATTATTGCAAAAGCTTTATAATAAAAAAAAGGCATGGCCTGTCTCAGAATTACTAAAAGAAATTGGCTTAACCTTAAAAGATGAGGACTCTATTTTATACCAGGCGGCAAAAAACAATGTTCCGATATTCTGCCCTGCAATAACAGACGGCGCATTTGGATTCCATCTGTTTATGTTTCAGCAGAAGCATCCTGATTTTGCTGTTGATGTTGTAAGGGATTTTGCAAACATCTTGTTCTCAACAAGCCATGATGAAAGAAAAGGTGTTATTTCTCTTGGCGGAGGGGTTTCAAAGCATCATGCAATCTTCTCATGCCTGTTAAATGGCGGCCTGAACTACGCTGTTTACATGACAACTGCAAGGCATTTCTCTGGAAGCATGAGCGGCGCAACAACTCGCGAAGCAAAATCATGGGGCAAGATAAAGGATGATGCAGATGCTGCTACTGTTATTGGCGATGTTTCAATAACCTTCCCAATAGCAATGATAAATGCATTGGAAATATTATGCAAAGAGGGAATTATAAAATGCTGACAAGCGCACGATTCATTCTTTCAAAATCAAAGGTAATTGAGCAGTACAACAAAATAAAAAAAATTGCAGATTTTGTTTCATACAGCGTGAAGACAAACCCTATTGTAGCTGAAGTTTTAGAGGAAAATACTGATTCTTTTTTTGCAGTCCATTTTATCTCATCATTAGAGCATGTTAAAGACAAAAAAAGGGTGTGGTTTTTTGCGCAGGCATGCAACAATAAAGAGCTTGATATCCTGTTTGAAAAAAACATTGAAAATTTTGTTGCGGACAATGAGAATGATTTAAATGTTTTAGTTGATTACATAAACAAAAATAACAGAAAAATCAACCTGCTGTTAAGAATGCGTTTAAAGGAAAACACAATAAGAACAGGCAAGCATTATGTTTATGGTTTTTATTCCCATCAGGTTAATGAGCTTATTCCAAGGCTTAGAAAAAACAATAACATAAAAAAATTAGGAATACATTTTCACAGGAAAACACAGAATATAAGCGAATGGTCTCTCAAATATGAGTTAAGCCAGTCAATTCCTGAGGAGGTAATAAAACAAATAGACATTGTAAACATTGGCGGAGGCATACCTATCGGCTACAGGAATTATAATGAAAATCTCGAGCCAGCTATATTCAAAAAAATAAAAGAACTAAAAGAATGGCTTAATAAATATAATATAAAAATGATTGTTGAGCCTGGAAGGTTTATTGCAGGGCCGAGCATAAAGCTAGAGGCCGGGATAGTTAATATATACAACAACAACATCGTTATAAACTGCTCTGTTTTCAACTCTGCCATGGACACCTTTGTTGCAGACATAAGGTTATTGGTTGAGGGCGAACTAAAGCAAGGAACACCTTATGTAATTAAGGGATGCACTCCTGATTCTATGGATATTTTCAGATACAGGGTTTATTTAAAAAATCCAAAAGCAGGGGATAAAATAGTCTTTCTGAATGCAGGCGCCTACACATACTCAACAGACTTCTGCAACCTTGAAAAGCTTGAGACAGTTGTTGCTGATTAGATAATTTTAACTAAAACTTTATATACATCAACAATATTATTCTTTTATGCTGCTGGTAGATGTTCATGCGCACCTTGACTTGAAGGAATTTAGTTCTGATTTAGATGAAGTCATAAAAAGGGCTGAAACTGCAGGAATTAAGGCAGTAATAAGCAACGGCCTTAACCCCGAAAGCAACAGAAGAACCCTGGAATTAAGCAAAAAATACAAAATTGTAAAGCCAGCCCTTGGCCTGTACCCGGATGATGCGCTTAAGCTGACTGAAAAGGAAATTGAAAAAGAACTGAAATTTATTGAAAAAAACAGGGATAAGATAATTGCAGTTGGCGAGGTTGGCCTTGATTATAAATTCTGCAAAAAAAAGCAGGAGCAGGAAAAACAAAAGCAAGTTTTCATTAAATTAATAGAGCTTTCAAAAAAAATAAAAAAGCCAATAATTGTCCATTCAAGGAAAGCAGAGCAAGATGTTATTGACTTATTAAGAAATTCAAATGCAGAAAATGTAATACTCCACTGCTTTAGCGGGAATTTGAAACTGGTAAAAACAGCAGAGGACTTATCTTATTCTTTTTCAATACCAACAAACATAGCCTATTCACAGCATTTCCAGAGCCTGACAAAAGCAGTTGACATAAACCAGATTTTAACAGAAACAGACTCACCGTATTTAAGCCCTTACAAAAACAGGAGAAATGAGCCCTCTTTTATAATAGAAACAATAAAAAAAATTGCAGAAATAAAAAACATAAGCATAACTGAAGCCATAAACAATATATTTATGAACTATCAGAAAGTTTTTTGGCTTAATTAAAATTTTAAACCATGTTCTTAAAAAAGCGAAAGTTTTATATATCACTCAATCCCTGATATTGCATAATGGTAGAGCAATCTGTGTTTAGAGGAACGCTGGAATTTTTTGGAAAACTTGGAATTTATGATGTTATCCTTCCTTTCTTATTGGTTTTTACAATTGTCTTTGCAATACTTGAAAAAACAAGGATTTTTGGCGTAGAGGAAATAGAGGGGAAAAAATACACAAAAAAGAACCTTGATGCAATGGTTGCCTTTGTTATTGCATTTTTTGTTGTTGCCTCATCACAGCTTGTTGAGGCTATAACACAGATATCCTCCCAGGTTGTGATACTTCTTTTGCTGTCTGTCCTATTCCTAATATTAGTTGGCTCATTCCATAAGGAAACTGAAGAGGGTTTTTTCCTGCAGGGGGGCTGGAACACAACATTTATGGTGATTATGTTTGTCGGAATATTAGGGATATTCCTTAATGCAATTAAACTAGAAAGCGGACAAACATGGCTTAGTTTTATTATGGATTTCATAAGCACAAAGTGGAATACAGACTGGGTTGCATCATTAATACTTATAGGCGTTGTTATTGGCTTTATGGCTTATGTCATGGGAGGCAGCCCTAAAAAAGAAAAGAAAAAGGATTAATCATAAAAAGGAGGATGAAAAATGGCTAATTTTGTTGAGTTGTTTGAGATAATGGAAAGCTGGGGCATGCTTGATGTGATGCTTCCATTTCTCCTAATATTCACTGTTGTTTTTGCAGTTCTTCAAAAAGCAAAAATATTCGGAGATGACAGCAAAAGGTTCAATGTTATTATTGCCTTGGTCCTTGGAATGGTTGTTGTTATCCCCCATATTATGGGAACTTATCCAGAAGGCCAGGATGCTGTTGTTATAATTAACAATGCATTGCCAAATGTTGCATTGGTGCTTATAGCAATTATAATGGTTTTACTGCTGTCCGGTGTTTTTGGTTATGAAACTAAAGGCGCTGGCGGCGCAATACTGATTCCTGCTTTTGCTGTCATAATATACATATTTGGGGTTTCAGCAGGATGGTGGAAAAACTTTAGCTGGTTTAATGTTGATCCAGACACGCTGGCTGTTATTTTGGTGCTCTTGGTATTTGGTATAATCATTGCAATTATCACCTCTGGTGAGGAAACCTTTAAACCCCTCAAGGGCATTATAAATGCCTTTAAAGGGAATAAATAAAATGGCTACTTTTTTGGATATAGGGCTAGTTGAGAATTTCAGCATAATCTTTTATTTAATATTCATATTTGTTTTGATATACGCTATTTTGTCTCTTACAAAAGTATTAGGCGAGAACAAAAACCTTAATGCAATGCTTGCACTTGCCTTGGCATTAATATTGGGCTTATCAGGACCTACAAGGGAACTAATAAGCTTTGTAACCCCTACATTTTTTGTCTTTATATTCTTTGCATTCTTTGCAGTCCTGATTTACAGGTTTATGGGAGCGTCTGATAAGGATGTACTGGAGATTATGGGCTCTAGTAAGCATAGTACTAGGGGTTTTATACTTATAATAATTTTAGTAATTATTTTATCTTCAATAGGCAAGGTCTTTTTTACAGGACCGACAACATCAGATGTTAATGAAACTGCTGTAAATAAATCAGCTGTTGGAACTACAGGCCAATCTGCATTGACTGCTACCTTAACACATCCAAGGGTTTTGGGTCTTGTATTGATATTGATTATAGGTGCTTATGCAATGAGTTATTTATCTGCAACACCTGCTATAATAAAAAGAGAGTAGAAATCCTATTTTTTCCTTTTCTTTGAAATATTTTTCAGGCTTTCAACTGTCCTTGCAAGCTCGTTTATGTTTTCTGTAAATGCTGGTATTGCCTTCTGGAAAACATTTTCCATGGCTTTTATATTGGTGCTGACCTTGACAATATTCCTGTCATACTCGTCTATTTTAGTAACTATGCTCTTTTGCAGCTCATTAAAACTTGACTTTAAGTCCTCTATCTCCTGGTTTATTGCACTTATATCTGATTCCACGCTGGTTTTCCATTCAGTAATCTTATTAACATCCTTTACCAAATCAACCCATTTTTCCTCTATAACAGCCTCCACAAGCTCTTCTACCTTTGTTATGTTGCTGTCATAGCTTGGCTCCTGATAAGACGGCTGCTGTTCAAATTGCTGCGGCTCATCAATCAGCTCTTCTGGGTAAATCTGGTTTTGCATTTCTCCTTCTTCAGCAGCAGCCCCATTTGCCCTTTTAAGGTCTGCCTGGTTCATTGCATCAAATATATCTGTTGTCTGATACCCCTCCCTCTGAAGACTCGAGATAATCTGGTTGTTTGAAAGGCCCTGCTCCCTCATCCTGAGAACCATATCAACAGGAGCCCCACTAGTGCCCTGTTGCGTTTCTTCATCACCCTTTTTTGAGCCAAATAAGGCCATTATTTCACCTTGCTTATCTTATTTTATAAGAACTTTTTAAAACTTTCTATTTCTCACTGACTATTCTTTTGACTGCTTTATCCAGCTCGCGGTTTGTTACAAAGTTTGTTGGATTCCAAAGATTAATATATTGCTGTATGACATCAACATCCTCTTTCCTTGCCCTTGACTGCACTTCCTTAACCAGCATCCTGATATTCTCCCTGACATCCTCAAAATCCTTTTTCAGCTCCTTTATATCAGAGTTTATTTTTTTTATGCCTTCAGAGACCTCTTTATAGTTATTGATCATGTTATCTTCAATAACCTCTGTTTTTCTCTGGATATTGCTGTTTCTTTCCTCAAGAACCCTGACCCTGCGGTTGATGCTATTGATAATCCCTGATATTCTGGCTGCTTGATTTAATTCTGTTTCAGGTGTTTGTTGCATTATTCAACCCCTTTTATAAGATTTTATTAGCTTATAACACTAATAAACCAAGCTTAATAATAAATCTTATGTTAGTATATTAAAGTCTGTCTCT
>CAYOHL010000006.1:16469-24081 GCA_964403775.1 uncultured Methanosarcinales archaeon | reverse complement strand
AATAAAGGGGTGATTTCTTATGCAGTGCGACCTCTGCGGTGCTGAAACAGAAAATATCTTTAGGACAATAATAGAGGGAACAGAGCTTAATGTATGCAAAAACTGCGCTAAGTATGGGAAGGTTATTGAAAAAAAAGTTCCTGTCAAAGAACAACCAAGAAAAGAGCGTGCTAAACCTGCTGAACCAGAAAAAGAGGTAATCCAGGTTATTGTTCCGGATTTTGCACAAAGAATCAAAAACAAAAGAGAATCCCTTGGATTAAAGCAAGAGGAGCTTGCAAAAAAAATCTCAGAAAAAGAATCACTGATTCATAACCTAGAAACAGGCACTTTTGAGCCAAGCATAAGCCTTGCAACAAAAATAGAAAAATTTCTTAAGATAAAATTAATTGAGGAGTATGAGGAAGAGCATAAAAAAGGCTCTAAAACAGAAGCAGATGGGTTCACAATAGGCGATTTGGTAGAGGTAAAGAAATGATTTATCTATTGCAGTAATCAAAATCCTCGCTGTACAAAGGGCATATTGCCTCAATAATCCTGTCTTTTGATACAAAGCCCTCAAAAACATTGCCTTCAATAATCAATGTAGGATATTTTTTTATTCCATACTGGTTTTTCAGCATTTCAATCATCGGCTCATCAGTATATGTTGAGTCAAGTGCAAAAATAAGCAGCTTGTCCTTAAACTCATTTTTTAAATAGGTTAAAACAAAAGCCTGTTCCTCACAGTTTGGGCATTCCTTGTCAACAGAATAAAAATAAAGTATGGTAACTAAATCACGGTTGCATATTTCCTTTGTCTTCTGTGCCAAAAGCCAGTAGTTAAGCTGTGCAAGTATGTACTCTCTTTTTAAGATGGTAAACTCCTCTTTGTTGATGTTTGCATTTTTCTGATAGTTTTCCAGCCTTTCGCTTGTTTCAATCAGGCTCTTTACACTTCTTTCAAAGGTTTTTGAAACAGCATCGCAGTTTTTTTCCTGGCTCAGCTGGTCAATATAGGCGTACTGAAGCTGCAAACTGCTGTAGTCAAGTTTCTCTATCCTGTTCACTGATTCAATATATTGAAGCCTTTTGCCCTCAATCACAAGCCCAAGCATTAGGCCAAAAATAAACACAAACAATGTGAGCAGAGCTGCAATAAAATACCTTTTTTTGTTAAGTTCCCTTACCATTTTTTAACCTTTCTAAATACCAAATCCTTTGCTATTCCAAGCCATATTGCCCCCAGCAATAGGTGATAAAACAATATAAATACCAGTAAGGGCGCTATCCCCTGGTTTGTAAGTTTTTCCCTTGTGTATTTATGTGCAAGGGTAAATACTGTTAAAGAGACTGTTAGTATCACAGCTATTATAATAACCTTATAATAGTTGAAGTCCAATAAATTAAGATTAAAACTAATGTTAGCTATAAACGAGAATATGTCAAAGTCAACAAGACTTAGATTATGTAAACTGTTGAACAATGGTTTAAAGACATTGTAAAAAAGCACAAGAGTTATTATTGCCATTGCAATAAAGCCAGCGCACAGCACCATTGGCATCTGCAGCATGCCAAAGTCGCCATATTTTTTGTTAAACATCATTTTCCTGTAGTCCCAGACATTTAGGATTGAGCCCTTGTTCCACCTGTTTCTCTGGAAGTAAAAATTCCTTAAACTGCCTGGAGCATATGTGTGTACATTTACATTCAGCAGCTGTATTATCTTATACTGGTTTTTCTGCAACCTAAAGGCAATCTCCATATCCTCTGTGTTATGGCCCTGCCTGAAGCCGCCGATTTTATTAAGAACATCTTTTCTGTAAACTCCAAATGGTCCGGGCGTAACATGGATGCAGTTAAGATAGCTCATTACTTTCTTATAGAAGAAGTTCACAATATATTCATAGCACTGTATCTTCTGCAGGATTCCCTTTGGATTCTTAATCTTAATCAAAGGCAGGACAGAGGCCACCTTATTATCAGCGAAATATGGCAGCATTTTCTTAAGCGCAGCTTTCTCTACAGAAGAGTCTGCATCAAGGCATGTAAAAAACTCGCCCCTTGCTGTTTTTAGTGCATTATTCAGTGCAACCCATTTGCCCTGGTTATCCTGGTTTACCAGCTTAATATCATATTCTTTATGTTCATCAATAAATTTCTGCATAATCTCTTTTGTTGAGTCTGTTGAGCCGTCATTTACAAGGATTATGTCTAGTTTATCTTTTGGATAATCAAGCTTAATAACAGATTCAAGGGTTTCCAAAACAACATCTTGTTCGTTGTATGCAGGAACAACAATTGAGACAACTGGAAATTCCTTGATAGCCTTGCTTTTTTCCTGCTTAGTGTCTAAAAAGGTTATAAGCCAGAATATTGTGTAGAATAATGTTATTATATAAATAACCGGCAGGATTAAATTTACCAAATCCATCTTAAACCTCTTTGATTATTTCCCATATCTCTATGCCCTGGTTGTTGTAGATGTTCTTAAATGTTTCGTTGTTTCTGAACAAAAACAAGAGGCCCTGCTGCTTTTTTTCCCAAACCAGGCCATTTTTCATCTCATTGTCAATCCAGATATAGTTTATATTGTATTTTTCCAAAAGGCTTTTTGTATTCTTTAGATTTCTTGAGTAAAATATTTCAAGAGAGTCATTAAATTTTTCTTCTGCATTAGGGTAGTATTCAAGCATTTTGTCTGTTACAACAGGTCTTTCTGCAACAGAACTTATCCAAAACCCTTTTGAATAGTGGGAAAAAACAATCTCATCCTGCCTTGAATACTGATTAAGCCAGTCAAGGCTTTTTATTACCCCATTATCAGGCTGCATATTGCTGACCCTGTTTAAATATGATATGGTTGAGAACAATAACCCGCAGATTATAAGCAGGACAGTAAGATTCTTTATCATCTTAACCTGCCAGTCCATATCCCTTATTTTAACAAATGCGTGCCCGGCAAGGACAGAAAGAATAAATGTTAAATATACACTGACATTTCTTGTATAAAAAAAGAGCATAAGCATGACCAAAAGCAGCAGGAAAATGAATGGATACTCTTTTCTTTTTTTCCAAATCAAGAAAAATCCAACAGCTGCAAGAAGAAGATTAAAAACACCTATTCCTACCAAAGCTCCAAGCTCAGAGATAGAGCCCTGGAGAATATTTTCATCAGGAAGAACCTTTGTCCTCTGCTGGAAATAAAGCGGAAAACACAAGACAGATATTATAAACAGCATAAACAAAAAAACTGCTGCTTTTTTTGATTCAAAGGAAAATCCAGGTTTTTTAGCTCCATTGGAGGCCTTGTCTTTTTGTGTTTCCTTAATAAGATAGGCAATTATTATGGTTATTGCTAGTAAAGCATTAAATATGCCGAAGGGTATTGCTGCAGCAAAAGCAATCAATGACAGGATTGTAAGAAAAATATTTTTTTTGAAGAGAAGGTAAATGCCTAAGATAGTCAGAAATACAGGAACAGAGTAACTGTTTGATAGTGTGGATAAATAGATGAAACTGGGAGATATAATAAGGATTATGGAAATAACAAATCTTTTCTTTATTTCTATTTTAAATTCCTTGAGCACTAAATAAAAAAACAGGACAGAAAGCATGCCCAATAAAAAAGGAATTAGTTTTGATGCAAATTCAACGCCAATTGAATATCCTGCTAAAGCAAGCACAAGATGATATGGGTTAAATACATATTTTGGATCATGGATCAGTGACTTCTGTCCAATAATCTGCTTTGCAATAGTTGCATGATAGTATGATTCCTGACCAATCATAATATTATTGTAGAATAAAAACCTAGCCAGATGAGGTATTAAAAGGACTATAACAGCTGCAAGCATTACATAAACCAATGCATTTTTTTCAGTTAGTTTCATTTTTCTTCCATCCTGCATAATGGCCTGTATATCCTAACCTCTTTATCATAGACTAATTCAAAACATTTTTCATCTGTCCTGTACTTCAAGTCAATTATGCCGTAATCGCTCATTGACCTTTTAGACAATACAATATATTTAATATTATATTTATTCAGCAGGGATATTGCATCTGTCTCATAATATGTGGTGTAAATGATTCTTACATCTTCAAGGCGCTGCTCTGCATCCTTTATTAAAAGGAAGTTTTTATCAATAACATTTTTCCTTTCTGCAACTGCATTTATTAGATAGCCCTGATCAAGGCTTGCAAGGACAACATCATTTTCATCACTATTCTCCTTTAGCCATAAAAAGGCATCTATCTCATTTTTTGAGGGGGCTTCCCTGACAACCTGAGCAGTGTAGCTAATAGTGGGAATGATGGAGTTAAAAATAAAAACCAAGAAAATCAGTGCAATAAAGAGCCTCTTATAGCCAGAAAGCCTTGTCTTTTCTATGAAAAAAAGGAAGTCAGAATAAAACCTGCTGAACAATAAAACAAGGATTACGCCAAAAAAAACAAGGCCTGTCTTCAGCTGTATCAGCTTGAGCCATAATAAAAAGAGACTGGAAAGGGCAAAGCCTATTAAAAGGTATATATTCCTGTTTTTCTTTTTAAGGACATATTTATAGATTATATAGATGCCTGAAACAAAAGGGATTATCCCAATGTAATATAATGCACTAAGAATGCTTAGCTGTGAGAAATACTGGCCAAGCAGGAGTTTTGGTATGTTCTGCCAGATAACAAACTGGCCGTGAATCAGAAACGCATTTTTGTATATGATAAAGTTAAGCCAGACAACAAGGATTGTTGAAAATATGATAAGTTCAAGCTCAGCCTTTCTCTGCTTTAAATGCTCCATCTTGGCAAATAGGACATAAAGCAGCAGCGCTAAAATCAATAAAAAGGAAGACGGGTGCATTAATGCAGTTATTGTAATAGCAACAATAAAACAAATTATATACTTCCCATCCTTGCTGACCATTATCAATGCGTACATCAAAAAAAATATCAAAGGGACAAGAAGGGAATATACAGAAACACTGTTTACTGTTTCAGCAAAGAATACTGGAATAAAGCCAGAGATGAATGATGAAAATATTGCTGCACCAGTGCTTTTTGTTATTTCCCTTGCAATAAGATAAACAATAAAAACAAGGCAAGAGGCAAAGATGTTTGGCAATATCTTGCATACCAGGCTTAATGGCATGAAAAGGTTGAAAAAGGCTAAAATATAATGAAAAAAGGGCTGAAAAACAAAATTTCTCCCCCCATAGCTTAATTCATCCTTAAAAAGGGGCAATCCTGTTTTGGTTATGTGCTCTACCTGCCTTATGTTGAAATAAGCATCCTGGCTAAAGTAAGGCGTCTGAAAGGCAAAATAAAGCCTTACACCAAGCACAAGGCCGAATATTAAAGCCAGCCATATATACTCTTTTTTAAGCATTAAGCCAAGAATAAGATTATATTATTTATATCTTGGGGTTTTAGGTTAACTTCTGGCCAAGGTTTTCATATATTTTCTCAACATAGTTTACTGATTCAGTGTTCCCCCTTTTTAAAAGCTCTTTTCTGATTTCTTCCCAGCTGCTGTCCCAGCCGATCTTGTTCAGAACATCTTTGGTATTTCCAGGCCCATAGTTATAGCCGACCAATATCTGGGGCAGGGTTGAGAATTTCTCTTCGGTTTCAAGAACTGTAAGGTATCTGGCAGCTACTTTAGCGTTAAAGTATGGGTCATTTTTAAGGTTGTCAAGAATATAATCCTCATAACCAATATCACTTCCGCCATGAGACTCTTTATACCTTGAAATGCTGTATTCGCTGAATTCTGAGTAGTATTTTCTCATTACATCAACAAATGCAGGGTATCCTACCTGGCCCAAGCCAACGCGGTCTCCTTCATTCATATAGGGATTGGTTCCAAATGTTGATTCTTGGCTGAATACAGCTATAGCGATTGCCATTTCATCTATGTCTTCAACAACCTGTGCAGCTAAATCATAAATTGAATACTTTCTTCCATTGGAGTAAACAAAATATCCTTGTGATTCCTTCATTAGTCTGCTTAGTTCTTTTGGATAGCCTCCAGAGTCAAAATAATCAAGGGGGACAACCTTGCCCATTACTGTCTTTTTCTTTTCCTCTTCTTCAATTCTGAAAAAAAGCTCCTTTATGTAATCTAATGCTTCTAAATTTGAAAGGTCAGTTAATTCAACCACTCCCTCCCCTATTTTGCCGTTTATCATTATTCTGACAAGCTCTATTGGTTTGCCCTCTGCTTCCTTTATCTCCTCTCTTATTTTTTCTACTTCTTTTTCAGATTTATAAAATGTGAATATGATGTCTTCGTCATTATAATTAAACACTGCATTCCTGCTTAAGTCAATGTATGCAGATAATAGTTGTTGCCTTGAAGTTGGCCTGCCGAGTTTGGCTATCCCATTTTCAAATTTAATAGCATATATCTTAACGCCTTCATTGTATTTTGTTGTTTTGGCGTTACCATTAATTTTCATTTTTTCATAAGCCCCCTCATCAACATATGAAACGCAGTTTCCATTGCATATCTTGTGGTATGCCCCTACGCTAACAATTAATTCTGTCCCTTCATCAATATTCTCAACCTTGAATTTCTCATTATTTTCTGTGTTTATTTCAATACTGCTGTATGTTCCATAAAGCTTTATCTGCAAGGGGCTGGTATCATAATCAACAGAAATCTCTGCTTTTGGGTTTACTAAAACAGGAATTCCGCTTTCATATTTTATTTTTGTTCCATCACTTATTGATTTTATTTTGCCTCTGTCTGGACCTGTCAAAACAGCCCCTTCGCTTAATGTAAAGACACCATCCTCAAATTCAATGACAGCATAGCCCTTATCCGAGGAAAGGCCAAAAATTTCACCATTAATCCCTACATTAATAGGTGTCAAGGGCAATGAGGGAAAATCTATAGTTTCTCCTGCTCTCTGGATTGTTGTGGTTTTTGTAAAGGTTATTTTCGCAGAGCCATCCTCAACAAGAACAGAATCAATATACCCAATACAGCCCTCTATGTTTATGATTCCCTTTTTTGAGTTGATTTCCTTAACACCATAACCCAGGAGCATATCATTGTAGAATGTATAACTTCCCTTTGAATTTGAGACATCAAGATAACCATCTGTCAGGCTTACACCTGTAATTTCTGTTGTCTCCCCATCAATCTTAGATGTAATAATGTCTTCTGGGGCTATTGTAAAATCTTCTGAAGGATTGGTTTTATCACCATTACCTGCATATACTCTAAGAGCAAGGATTATAAAGAGTATATAAGAAAATACCAGAAGTTTTAGTAGGTTTTGTTTGTTTGTTTTTGCGGGCATTTTCTCAAGAATGTATCCAGAAGGAATATTAGCTTTTAAATCTTACAGCTTTATTGATTTGCATTCTTTTTTATATTTTCTACATATTTAATAACAATATTAATCTTCCACCTAAGCTTGGAGCTGGCCTCCTCTTCTGTGTCTGTATCTTTGATGCCGTATGATTTTTTGTATTTTTTAAAAATATCCAATGCCTCATTTGTGTTAAGAAACTCTCTTAGCTCATACCAGCCTCCCCCTCCTGTATTTTTAAATTCAGTTAGGATATCCTTTGTTACAGTGGGGCCGGCATTATAAGCCATTAAGAGAATATCCTCTTCACTGCC
>CAYOHL010000006.1:5910-16369 GCA_964403775.1 uncultured Methanosarcinales archaeon | reverse complement strand
CTCATTGAGGATTCCTGGTTTATCCATGCAAGGATAAGTTCCTCGCTCATAATATATCCCCCTTCTTTTTCTGCTATTTCCTTTATTATATCAACCAAGGTTTTGCCATCAACATAAACTTCATTGGCTTTTTTCTTAAGTTGGTTTGGTATATCTGAGATGGTTCCTGGATAAATCTGTTCTTGTATTGATTCCTCAAGCACTTCTTTTGAAATAATAGCTAGCTGAATATCTTCATCATCACAAAATTCTTCATCAATTATCCCTTTGCCTATGTATATTCTGCCTTTGTTTATTTCTTCTGCTCTCTTTTCTGAGGTCTCAATAAAGAGGGTTATATCCCTGCTGTTATAGTTGATAACTGTTTTCTTGCTGAATTCTGCATCCTTAAGCTTTGATAAATCCTTGTAGAGCTTAGCTTCTCCCTCCTCGAATTTGATTGTGTACACTTGCTCATCATTATAATATTTTGTTATTAAGGCATTGCCGTCAATCTTTATCTTATTCCATTCTTCTCCGCTCATGCCTATGCCCATCTCCTTATAAGAAATGCAGTTTTTCTCAATACAGTCCTCACTCTTGTGAAATGAGCCAATATTCACGATAAGCTGACTATCATCTGGGTTCTTAAACTCAAATTTCTCATTCTCATTTATCTGCACCTCAAGGATAGTATCTTTTCCAGAAAGAATTATTTTGGCAGGGCTTAGTTTGTAATCAACAGAAATAATTCCTTTAACATCAATAAAATTCTCTTCTATCCTTATCTCTGTCCCATCAATAACCGCCTCAAGTTTAGCGTTATCTACTTCAATAGTTGTATCTTTGCTGACTATTATTTTCCCGTCCTTGAATTCAATATATCCCTCTTCCGGAACAGTGATGTGCTTGTCATCCAAGTCAAAGCTGGAGTCAGCAGAAAAAAATAATTTCCCGCTTACAGGGTTTCCATCCTCAACAACAAGGCTTCCAGACTTTACATTAGGGATAGTTCCCTTTGCTGTTTCTATATCGCATCCCTCACCCACTTCAACTTTGCCTGTTTTGTCTTTAAGGTTGTAAATTCCATCAACAACCTCAAATTCCAGGTCTGTTTCAACATCGCCGCTAGAACCAACTCCTGCAATCTGCCCAAAAACAGGGTAGATAAATGGAGCTGTTAATACAATAAATACAGCAAAAACATTAAGGGCTTTAACTAAATTAGTTTTATTCATTTTCCTTGAGAGATTCTTTTTCTTCAAATAGGTTTGCAAATAAAAACATAAATGGAGTGCCATACTTAATAACAGACTGGTTGTCTAAAATAGAATAAATTAATGTATTTTTGTCAGGGAAATACAATTTGAAATTAAGGTCCTGGCTGACTAAATAAGTCATATCTATCCAGTCAGGGTCTTCAACCTCTTTTCCGACTATTTCTTCTGCTATGCCATGGACATGGCCAAGCCTTACTGGAAAACTCCTGTAAAAGTCTTTTATTTTTGATTCAGAGTCTCCTTTTTTTATGGTTATAGGGTAATCAATATTAAACTCAACATTGTTTTCATTTATTTTTGTTTTTGCATTGATTTCTCCAAATTCAAACTCAAAGCCCATATCACTGAAAGCACCAAGGTATTCAACACACTCCGGCAGAGCCTTTTCCACATATGCAGAAAGCTCCTGCTCCATTTCTTCAATTGTAGGGGGTATATCATATCCTTTGTAGTACCAATAAGCTATCTTTGCATAAGCAGACTGAAAATAAAGCTGTGGTTGAGCTGTATAACCGCCCTGCACACCAAGGATGTATAATGCGTCAGATGCAGATGACTTTACACATAAATCAACATAATATTTTATAGGGTTTATCTCATGCGATGAGATAGCCCCTATTTTTTCAATGCGGTAGCTTTTGGTAAATAAAATAATCAGGAAGAACAATAGGAACACTAATCCAAGAATAATAAACGGAGTTATTTGCCCTCTTTTTTTCATACTAGTTTAATAACATGGGTTGTATATAAAACTTTTGATGTTTTAGTTATTAAAAACAGTTATTTCAAGCTTTTGCTGACCCTGCCAAACATTCCTCTCCTCTGCTGTCTTAAAGCCATGCTTTTCTGCGCTCTGATTTAAGAGCTCTGCTGATCTTGATATCAAGACAATTTTTCCCTTTTCCGAAAGAATATATTTTGCAGCATAAAAGAACTCATCATAGGTCTTTTTTGTTCTTTGCAGGTCATATTTTGAAAACAATGGCTTTGCAACAATTAAATCAATCTCATTCTTATCAAACCTTGTGTCAAGCCATTCAATGTCTACTCTTGAAAATTCAATATCTTTGCTTACTGCAGCTATCTTTGCATTCTTTTTTGCAGACCTTATATGATATAACTGCTGGTCAGTTGCTGAAATAAGGGGTTTGCTTTTGTTGCCTTCTTTGTCCAGTTTGTTAAATAAGCCCTCAAAATCATTTTTTTCAAATGGCTTTAGCTTAAGAAAGGCAAATTCATCTTTTCTGTGGTAATTTACAGTTCCTCTGCTGTAAAGAGCTGCCTCTATTGGGATAACACCTGAGCTGCAGAAGGGGTCAAGAAGCCTTTTTTGTTTTTCATAGCCAGCGATCCTTAATAATGAGTAGGCTATTGTTCCCTTTATGTCAGATGCGTTGCTGAAAACCTTGTAATCCCTTTTGCCCAGGTCAAACCCGCAGAAATCAATTCCAAGATAGCATCTTTCATTGAAGATATAAATATAAAATACCAAGTCAGGGTTTTCAAGGTCAACCTTTTGGTCATATGCTTTTTTTTGTTTTATATTCTCTATTATGAAAGCGCCTGCTTCTTTTTCCATATCCTGGCTGCTGAAATCATGGCTGTTGATTCTTTTGCAAGCTACCTTAAAGCTCTTGTTTTTATCAAGCCATTTGTCAAGATTTATTTTCTTGATTCTTTTTTCTATTGTTTTAAGGATTTCATTAAAATCAGTCTGGATTTTAAACTCATCAAATAAATAGACAACCCTGGTTATTGACTGCGCCTTATAAGCCAATATGCACAAATCAACCATATTTTTTGGCTCAAACAATACAACTGTCTCATTAATCTTGGAATCAGCTTTAATTAACTCTTTGACCTCCAAAGCAGCTATGTCCTCTGTTCCCTTGTGTGTTATTGCAATTGCTTTCATGAGAGTAAAAAAGAAGTTAGTTTATTTAAATTTAGTCATTGATTATTTTTGCAGCAGAAACAACGCTGTCATCATTGCTAAGCCTCATAAGCCTGACTCCCTGGGTGTTCCTGCCTATTAGGGAAATGCCGTTTGCAGGCATTCTTATAACAATTCCCCTTCTGCTTATCAATATTATTTCATCGCTGCCATTAATAGAGTTTACAGAGACAACATTTCCGTTTCTCTCGCTGCACTGTATGTTTATAACACCATAACCTCCCCTGTTTATTAATCTATAATTATTGATCAATGTTCTTTTTCCATACCCGTTTTCAGTTATGGTCAGCAAAGCCTTATTATCATCTGCAATTATCATCCCAACAACACAATCATTTTCCCTGAGCCTTATTCCTATAACCCCTCTTGAAGTCCTGCCAACAGGCCTTGCATCCCTTTCATTAAACTTTACAGCCATTCCGCTTCTTGTTGCCAAAAGAATATTTTTTGCCCCATCTGTTAAAACAGCATTAATAAGCTCGTCTCCCTTATCAAGGTTTATTGCAATTATGCCGTTTGCCCTTGGCCTTGAATATGCCTCTAACTCTGTTTTCTTGATAATTCCGTTCTTTGTTGCCATAAGCAGATAATAGCCTTTTTTGAATTCCCTTATTGGAATAACAGAGGTTATCTTTTCATTCTTAAGATTTAAAAGATTGATGATTGCCTTTCCCTTTGCAATCCTTGACTCCTCTGGCACTTTATATGCCTTGAGCCAGTAAACCATTCCCCTGTCTGTGAAAAACAGCAGGTATGAATGGGTTGATGTAATAAAAATATCCTCAACAAAGTCCTCTTCCTTTGTTTTGGTTGCTATAACTCCTTTACCGCCACGATGCTGCTGCTTGTATGTATCCAAAGGCAGTCTTTTTATATAGCCGTCATGGGTTACTATGATTACCATCTCCTCCTCTTTTATCAGGTCCTCTATCTCAATATCCTCTTCTATGTCTGTGAAATGGGTTCTTCGCTCATCTCCATATTTTTTCTTTAATTCCAAAAGCTCGGTTTTTATTATATTGAGAATCTTCTGCTCTGATGCAAGTATTGCCTTCAGCTGCTCTATTAGCTTCAGCAATGATTCAAGCTCATCCTTTATTTTCTTCTGCTCAAGCGAGCTTAATTTCTGCAGTTTCATATCAAGAACAGCGTTTGCCTGTTTTTCAGTCAGCTTAAATCTTGAAATCAACAGCTTTCTTGCATCATCTGCTGAGACTGATTTTTTTATTAAAGTTATAACATTGTCAATGTTTGCAAGCGCAATCCTAAGCCCTTTCAAAATATGGGCTCTTTCCTCTGCTTTTGTTAAGTCAAACTCTGTTCTTTTCCTTATAACCTGCCTGCGGTGGTTTATGTGGCAGATAATCAATTCCCTGAGGTTAAGGACTTTTGGCTGGTTATTCACAAGAGCAAGGTTTATGATTCCAAATGAATCCTGCATTCTTGTGTGCTTGTAAAGCTGGTTAAGCACAATCTCAGGGTTAGCATCTTTTTTCAGCTCTACAACTACTCTTATGCCCTCCCTGTCTGATTCATCCCTTAAGTCAGATATCCCACTTATTCTTTTATTCCTAACATTATCCGCTATCTGCTCTACTAAAACTGCCTTATTAACCATATAAGGTATTTCAGAGATGATTATTGCTTTTTTGTTTGCCTTGTCAATAATCTCTGTCTTTGACCTTACAACTATTCTCCCGCGGCCTGTATGATATGCACTTATTATTCCTGCTCTGCCGCAGATTAATCCACCAGTTGGAAAATCAGGACCTTTTATTACAGCAATAAGCTCATCAACAGTTATATTTGGATTGTCAATAACCTTTATTATGCCGTCTGCTATCTCAACAAGGTTATGAGGGGGCATATTGGTTGCCATGCCAACAGCAATTCCAGAAGAGCCGTTAATCAATAAGTTGGGAAGTTTTGATGGCAATATGATTGGCTCTTTTGCCGAGTCATCAAAGTTTGGCTGGAATTTGACTGTTTCCTTGTCAATATCTTCAAGCATTTCCTCTGCAAGTTTTGACAGCCTTGCCTCAGAATATCGCATGGCAGCCGGGCTGTCGCCGTCAATTGAGCCAAAGTTGCCATGGCCCTGCACCAAAGGATACCTAAGTGAGAAATCCTGGGCCATCCTAACCAATGTATCATAAATGGCTGCATCGCCATGTGGGTGGTATTTAGCCATACAATTGCCCACAACATTTGCTGATTTCCTGAATGGCTTGTTGTGGAACAGGCCATTTTCATACATTGTATATAAAACCCTTCTGTGCACTGGCTTTAGGCCGTCACGGGCATCTGGAAGGGCCCTTCCAACTATTACGCTCATTGAGTATGAAATATAGGATTCCCTCATCTCATCAGCAATTAATCTCTTTACAATTCTCTGTTCCTTTTGCTCATTTTCAGGCATTTTCTCTCGGCAAATAGTAATCCAGCTTAGTTTATATATCTTTTGGGTTAGGAGTATAGGCCTTGTACTGCTAGAATTGAAGGGTTTTAATAATTAAAAAAAGAATAAAAATCAGGAATTTTTAAATGGCTATTTGCTGCAGTTTTCAAGCTCCTTTATGATTTCCCTGAAGCCTGTTGAGCTGAAGCCTCTTTTGTCTCTTTCAGTTGAAGAAAGCTCTTTTACTTCTTTTAATTTGGCCTTTGTTACAGGAAGGATTATCATTTGGGCAATCCTCATGCCTTTTTCAACCTGAACATCATGCTCTCCGCAGTTTACAAGCACTATTGAAACCTCACCGCGGTATGCAGGGTCAAATGTCCCTGCTGCTGTGTGAAGGCCCATCTTTGTTATAATGCCTGCCCTGTCCCTTACAAGGCCTATGTGGCCCTCAGGTATTTCTATTGCAAAGCCTGTTTTTATTGTTCTTTGCTCAGAAATAGGTATTGTGACTGTTTCGTTTGCCCTTATGTCAAAACCAAGGTCTGTGTCCAAGGCATACTCTGGAAGTTCAACATCCTTGGAAAGCTTCTTTAGTTTTAGTATTGTCTCAGGTTTTTCTCCTGCTATTTTTACCACCTTTTTAACCGAAGCTTGTGTTCAGTTACAAAACAATAGTTAAACTGTAACTATTTAAAGTTTTCTAGAGATTTTTAAATTTTAATTTTTTTCAGAATATTTTCAACAACCTTAAAAGAATGGCCGCAGTAAACGCATCTCTTTCTTTTCTTTGTAAGCATGCCAGTTGCACTGCTGTATTTCATCTTTTGGCCGCATTTTGGGCATTTTAGCAAAAGCATCTTATTTTTTGTTTTATGGTTTTGGTTTATCTTATTTTAATATCCCTAGCTCTTTTCCTGATACCTCAAGAATATCCAGTGCTTTGGAAATATCTTCCTCAGTATGCCCTGCTTGGACATGGGTTCTCAACCTGTCAGTATTTTTTGGAACTGCCGGAAAGATTATGGGCATTACAAATAATCCTCTGTCATTAATTAATCTAGCCAGCTTTAGGGTCTTTTCCTCGTCACGAATCATTATGGGAATAAGAGCAGTATTGCTGTATCCAGTATCATAACCCATTTTTTTCAGGCCTTTTCTGAATTGCTCAGCCCTGTTATGTAATCTGGTCATACGCCAGGGCTCGCTTTCTATGACCTCAAGAGAGGCTTTTGCAACAGCAATATTAACTTGCGGAATGCTGGCTGAAAAAATAAATGCCCTGGAACCATGTTTCAGATAAGCAACCAGGTCTTTATCACTAGCTATATAGCCGCCTATGCTTGGAATTGCCTTGCTCAGTGTTCCCATATGTATGTCAACAGCCCCCTTCATGTTAAAATGCTCCTCTATACCATGGCCTGTTTTACCTATGTGGCCGATAGAATGGGCCTCATCTACCATAAGCTTTGCATTATATTTTTTAGCCAAATAGGATATCTCAGGCAGGTTGGCTATGTCCCCATCCATGCTGTATACTGCATCCACTATTATTAATTTAAATCTGCCTTCATACTTTTCCTTTGAGCCAGCCAAAATCTTTTCTAAACTTTCCATATTATTATGCAGGTATGTTTTGTGGTCAGCGCCTGAAAGCACACAGCCGTCAATTATGCTTGCATGGTCCAGCTTGTCCATTATAACCAAATCCCCTGTTCTGCACAGAGTTGATACAGCTGTCAGATTTGTTACATACCCGCTGCTGTAGGTAACGGCATCTTCTGCTCTTTTGAATTCTGCAATCTTGGCTTCCAGCTCTTTATGTATTGGAGATGTTCCAGCCAATAACCTTACTCCTGCTGTCCCAGCGCCATATTCTTTAATGGCCCTGATAGCTGCTTTTGTTATTTTTGGGTGATTGACTATTGACGGATAATTATAAGAAGACAGGTTTATTTTTTCTTTGCCATCAACCATAACTCTTGGCCCAGATGGCCCCTCAATGCTCTGAAGGTAGAAATATAGCCCTCTTTCCCTTGCTTCTTTTATTCTTTTAATGTATGGTTCTATCTTATCCCGCAATGGGTTATTATCCCCTGATATAGATGACATATTTATCCCCTTTAATTTATTCTTTTGCTGGCTCTGGCTTTTTTTCTATTGGCTCTTCTGTCTCTTTCTCTTCTTTTTCTGTTCTTTCAGTTTTTATCTCTTCTGCCTCTTCTTTGGTTTCTTCTAATTCCTCTTCTTTTTTTAATCTCTCTTCCTCTGCCTTCTTAAGCTCTTCCTCATCAATGTCTGCAAAATCCTTAAACCTTTCCTTAATATCTCTCTTGTCCTTTAGGTCAAAGTACTCAAAGAATTTTTGTGACAGCCTTAGCATGTAGCTTCTTCCATGCCTTTGCTTTATCAGAAATCCGGAATCAACTAATTCCTTTATGTGGTCATAGGCCTTGTTTGTCCTTGTCTTAATAACATCTGACTGCAGTATAGGGGCCTTCCATGCAATAACTGCCAATGTTTCAATTGTTGTTTTGTCAAGCTCTGTATGGGGATTTATCTGCTGCACTAAAGCCATATATGCTTCCCTGACAGTAAGCTTCCAGAAATTTCCCTCCTCAGACAGCATAAGGCTTGAATCTTTTTCATCATAATCCTTTTTCAATTCCTTTAATGCCCCTTTCAAAGAATTTATGTCTGATTTGCATAACCTGGCTATTTCGCTGATTTCAATCCTGCTGCCGGCTGCAAAAAGAACTGCCTCTGCCTGTTTTTTTAGGTCATGCATTTTATTTTTTTAAGCTGTAAACCCCTTCTTTTAAATCAATTGTTTTTTCCTTAACCATGGAATCAAGCAATGGCTTCAGGTCCTTTTCAATTATTCCGCTGCTCTTTGAAAGCTGCTCCAGGGGCATTGTTTTAATGCTGAGAAGTATCACAACAGTGTTTTTAAGCATGTTCAGCATGTTCTTCTTTAATAACTTTTTTTCAGAATTGTTTTGAACAACCTTAAGGTTTATCTGGTGAAGCCTTGCTAAGAGGTCATTTATAAGCCCTGCAAAATTATTTGATTTAAAGCTGAGTTTTTCAGGATCCAGTATCTCAACAGAAGAGGGCATGAAATCAAAGCAGAATCCCACTAATGTTTCCATATTCTCGAATAATATCCCCAGCTCTGCAAATGTGCTGAACATCTCTTCCTGCTTTTCTGCATTGAAGAGCTTCTCTTCAACTATTTTGATGCCTTTTTGTTCTTTTATCTTGCCAATAACAACCCTTAATGCCTTTTCAACATGCTCTTTTGGCTTTCCCAATATCTCTATTATGGCTCTTGCAAGAATCCTGCCTTCAGCTACTTTTTCTTTTATTTCCCTTTTCTTTTCCTCAGAGACCATAACAAACTAAAAAAACAGGGTGGTTTAAAAAAGTTTCTATGCTTTTGAAATGCATAAACTATTACTATTTTATAATAGATACAAGCAAAAGGTTTATATATATGTAAGAACCAGAATTTCTTAGGTTGAAATGGGTAAGGATAAAACTGAAGAAATTAAATCTCGTTTAGAAGAAGCGCTTAAAAATTCAACTTGTCTAAAACACCCAGTTGCAGCTGTAATATATGACTTTTGCGGAGATTATGTTGAATCAGGTTGGAACGGCCCGCCTGATTTCATGAAACATGATAAATGCTTAAGAGAAGGTTATGATTCTGGAAAAGGAATGGAGCTTTGCCCTGGCTCGCACGCAGAAGCAAGGGCAATTAGTAATGCAGCTAAATATAGTGGCAACATATATAGGGGAACAGTTTACTTAAGTGGCTGGTTTCCATGTGCTGATTGTGCAAAATTAATAGTTGACGCAGAAATTAAGAGATTAGTTACACCTAATGAGGTATATTCAAATGAAAAAGAAAGAACTCTTGTCCCTGAATTAAGAAATCAGCCATATAATTTTGAGATGGCAGAAGAATTAATTGCTGGGTCTAAGATTGAAATAATTGTTGATAAATCAATAATGCCAAATCATACAAAACAAAAATGAATAAGACATTTATATTTGACTATGATGATACCCTTGCATGGAACCAGCATGATTACTCTTATGCCCAGCTTGAATTTATCAGGTGGGTTATATTTGAAAAATTATGGCCCAATGCGCCTGATTTGCAATACATCATAAACCTCGAGGTTGAGATAGACAATGAAAATGTCAAAACAATGGGCTTTTCAATGAAAAGGTTTCCAACTTCTTTTCAACAAACCTACAAAGCTATCTGTGATGAGAAGCATAAAAGCTATAATAAAGAAGACCTGAAAAAAGCATATGAAATAGGAATGCTGGCATTTGACGAAGAAAGGTATAAAAACCTGGGTCTTGTTGAAGGCGCTAAAGAAACACTTGATTTCCTTGTTGAAAATAGGGATGAGCTGATTCTCCTGACAAAAGGTGACCTAAAAATCCAAGAGAAGAAGATAAAGGCAACTAATTGTAAAAAATGGTTTGGCAAGGAAATTTACATAGTTCCAAAAAAAGATGCAGGTACAATAAACATGGTTGCGGGTAGCAGAGATAAAACAAAGGTATGGCATGTGGGCAATTCTGCAAGAAGTGATGTTTCACCAGCACTTGAGGCAGGAATCAGGAT
Organism: uncultured Methanosarcinales archaeon; assembly: GCA_964403775.1. Classification (GTDB taxonomy): domain Archaea; phylum Nanobdellota; class Nanobdellia; order Woesearchaeales; family CG1-02-33-12; genus CG1-02-33-12. The sequence continues at coordinate 6,113 of CAYOHL010000006.1, read as the reverse complement.
GATTTACATACCATGCGAAACATGGGCTTATGAAAGAGAACATAAAGAGATACCAGAAAAACCAGGATTAATAACTTTTCAGAAAATTATTGAAATTAAGGATAATTACCATATAATTTAAATCTGATTCACCTTTTCCATATCAACAAAACATTCAATAGAACAGACAGGCCCAAAAAGATATAGTTTGCAAGGCCTCTTGC
>CAYOHL010000006.1:0-5810 GCA_964403775.1 uncultured Methanosarcinales archaeon | reverse complement strand
TGAATTAAAATTTCCTTTAGATTATCCTGTCTTTCACCAGAGTAGCATTTACTGCCTCGGTAAACATAGCTCCATATTTTCAGCTTGGTTTCATCTCTTGCTGTAATCATGACCTGTGTCTTAAACTCCTTGTTGTTTTCAACTGTTAAGGGCATGGAGATTATCTTGTAGGAAAATTTTGAGCTTGATGATGCCTCTGATGCTGCTTCAGCAGAAGCCTTTGGCTCTTTTGGGCAGAGAGAATCTAGATTGCCCTTAACCAGAAACTCTTTTTTTGCCTTGATGCCGAGGCCATCAACAACAAGCAAATGCATGCCCTCATCAAGCTTTTTATCGCAGTTCAGCTTTAGCTGGACAGGAACAGTTAGTATGCTTTCAGAAAACCTTTTTTCCGCTGTAATTTTTGATGTTTCAGTGCTTATTTTGTTTGCCTTTTGGTCCTCAACCCATACACTTATTACATTTTTTGTTGAATCCCCTTTATAGATACTAAGTTTTACCTTCAATGTTTTTCCAAACTCAATTGCATTGTCTTTGTTTAAATAGAGCTCGGATATTTCAATTTTTGACTCTTTTGCCGGCTCCTCCCCCTTAACAACAAAAAGCATTTCAGCATAATTATCCTCTTTGTTTGAGTCATTGCATGCAATAAAGGCAATTCTTGATTTTATCATAAATGCCTTGTCCGGCTCATCTAGCTTTGGAGAAAAGCTCTTTTTGTTTGTGTTTGTTGTGTTTATTGGATTTTTTACAACATTGCCAAATAAATCCTCAACCCAGTATTCTATCACAAATGGAAAGGTTTCATTATTAAGGTTAAGATAGAAAACAGTTGGCTCATCAAAATAAATGCTTTTCCAGGTTCCAATATTTAGGGATACATTGCAAGGAATGTCCAATGTGTTTATAACAGAAATGTTCTTGCAACTAATGTCATCCTCTTTATTCTGGTCATTGACAGTTGAACTTATTATTTGGCCGCACACAAGGTAATCCCCTTCATTCTCTGGCCTGAAATCCCCTGTGCCTGCTGTTTTATAGCTGTTTAGGTTAGCCAGCTCAAAAACCTCCTGCTTGAAAAAATCATGGCCAGAGATATTGTAAACAACTGTTAAATTTATGTAGTCTGTTATGCCGGAAACATGGTCAAGGTTGTCTATCCTGAAAAGGCCAGTGTATGTTTTTCCTAAAAATAAGACATTATCTAAACTAACTTCTATTTTTAATCCTTCATAACTTTTGTTATCATCTGCTGCTGAAACTAAAAGAGAGTCAAGAACACAGACCAAGACAGCCAAAAGCAGTATTTTCTTCATAAACCAGCTGATTCAAATGGAATTTATAAGAATAAGCAAAGAAAAAGCAAAGAATTTTTAGCTATTAAGGAATATCTTCGGTTTTGATGTAAGCTTTTTTAATTTTCTGATTTTTTTATCATAATTTCTTCAATATTCTCCAAATCTTTACGACTCTTTATATTTGTCCCAATCTCAGAACTACTCTTTATCAAAACAATATTTTTTCTTGTTAGCTTAGAAAGAAATTCTCCTGCTTCATCTACTATGAGTGTTCCACGCTTATATCGAATGTAAAGTTTCAATAAACGAAGTGAAAGATTTCTTTTAACTATGTCCTCATAAATCTTAATTCTTTCTTCTCTTGTACTGTCAAGGGAAGCTATAATTTTTTTTATATCTTTATTTTTATTTACTTTATCTAAACAGTATCTGTTAAGTAAAAGAATGTAGGCAGTCCTACTATTACCCCCTATTGGAAATTCTAGAACATAACGGGTTTCTATTTCTGGAAATTTTCTTTTATCTTCTTCTTCTATGCAATAGGGAAGATAAAGATCAGCTTCTCCTTTCTCAGCACAATCCTCAATAAAACCATCAATGTGCACTTTTTCAATCAAGGGGATATCACAGGTTGAATAGAGGATTTTCTCTGTTTCTGAGGCATTACCACCATTAACAAAATCATCAAGATATTTACCCGTACCATTCACAATTTTTATTTCTTTTTCCACTGAAAAATCAATCTTATTTAGCTTATCTTCTTCTCCCACAATATAAATATTATTAATATAGTCTGATTCAGCTAATGCTTCCACAACATAGCAAATCATTGGTTTGTCATTTATATCAAGAATTGCCTCGTAATCAGTGCCCCAGTCGAGAACAGGATTTCTTCCTGCAAGCACAACTGCATCAATAGAATCTTCTGCAAAGTATGAACTATCTGGATTTTTAAGTTCTCTTACTATTGCCTCTTGGTTTGGATTTAAATTAGCTTTATTTATTTTTGAGGCATAGGCTCCTGTAGTAAATAAGTATATAGCTGATAGGCCTACTAAAATAATGTTTTTCACAATTTGTCTTAATTTTATTTTAATTCCTCCTAATTAAAGTTTTAATCTTGTTATCTAAATTTTTTATTATTTTTTATGATTTTCTCAATTTCGTGTAGTTCTTTTCCACTGTCTATATCTACCCCAACTCTAGGAGAACTCTCTATTCCATAGAATTTATATCCTATTTTTTCATATAGGATTTTTTCTGCTTCTTCTATTGTAAGATTTTTAAATATATATTTGGATATAAGATTAAATAAGCGATATTTTGCAAGTGTAGCAAAAAGTTTCCATGCATATTTTCTTTGGTCATAAAGATATCCTATTATTTTCTGAAATTCCTTATTTTTGTTTATTTCATTTAAAAAGTCTTGGTCAAGCATAAATATGCATCCATTTTTAACAAGTTTTTTGCCTAAGGCATAGAACTTGCCGCTCTTTACTCCTGAAAAGCTTTTTTCATAGTCTTCCTTCAGGTAATAGGCAAGGTAGAAATGGCCATTGCTTCTATGGGAACACCCCTCAATAAAATTGTCAATATCCTTGCTTGTAATTAAAGGGATGTCTGAGGTTGAATATATTATTTTCTTTGTCCTTGATTTACTGCCTGCCCCAATAAGATTATCAACAAAGCTGCCCTTGTCATCTACGAACTTTATTTTTTCCTTCCCTCTCTGGATATCTGCTTTATCCAGCTGGTCCTTTTCCCCCACAACATAAATATTTTTGGTATAAGCTGATTCAGCCAATGCCTCCATAACATAATTAACCATTGGCTTGTTGTTTATTTTAATAATTGCCTTGTAATCAATACTTGCTTTATCAATGGGTTCTTGAGGATTCACAATTTCTAGATGGTATGAAACAAAAGGGTATGGATGATCTGTAGGAAAATAAGGGTATATAATGTTTAGTTTATCCTGAACAATGAGTCTGCTTCTTCCTGCAAGCACAACTGCATCAATGGAATTTTCTGCAAAATCTGGATTATATTTTGCATTCATTCAAAAACCCCTGCTATTTTTTCCCTGCAAGAGCATTTGCTGTTTTTTATATTGTTTTTTATTATGCCGAAGCCAGACCTTTCTATCAAAAGCCTGCCACATTTTGGGCAGTATGTGTTGTTTTCCTCTGCTGCAGAAACATTGCCAACATAGGAATATTTTATTCCTGTCTTTAGTGCAATCTTTCTCGCTTGTTTTAATATTTCAGGGCTTGTTCCTGGAAGGTCTAAAAGCTTGTAGCAGGGATAAAATGCTGTGAAATGCAGTGGAACATCTGCCCCGAGGTTTTCCTTAATCCAAATGCACATCTTCTTTATTTCTTCAATATCATCATTAAGAGTCGGTATTATAAGGTTGGTTATCTCAAGCCATATATTTTTGTTTTTAAGAATTTTTAATGACTCAAGAACTGGCTCAAGCCATGCAGAGCATATCTCTTTGTAAAATTTGTTGTCAAATGCCTTCAGGTCAACATTTGCCCCATCAATGTATTTGCACAGCTCTTTTAATGGCTCTTCATTGATAAAGCCGTTTGAAACAATTGTGTTTTTAATTCCTTTCTTTTTTGCAATCTTTGCACAATCTAACATGTATTCAAAAAACACTGTTGGCTCATTGTATGTGTAGGAGATAATCCTGCATTTGTTTTTTAATGCAAGCCCAACAAGCTCCTCAGGGCTGATTTTTTCTGTTAAAACCTCTTCTGGCCTTGCCCTTGACATTGTGAAGTTCTGGCAGTGCTTGCATTCAAGATTGCAGCTGACTGTTCCAACTGACAATGCCTTCTCGCCCGGCATAAAATGATACAATGGCTTTTTCTCAATAGGGTCAATGTGGACTGCGCAAGGCCTTGCATAAACCATAGAATAAAGCCTTCCATCAATGTTTTTTCTTGCATTGCAAAAGCCATAGGAATCTTTTTTTATAACACACTCCCGAGGGCATAAAACACACTGGACATTTCCATTCCTGAGCTTTTTGTAATAGCCTGCTTCTTTCATATTAAGTTAGTAGTTAAATTAATATTAAAACCTTTGTTTTTTAAGAACTTATAGAACTTAATTATAACTTCACGAGACCAATGGAAGAAGATTTAATTAAAATAATTCCAGGCAAATTTTAGATAATAGTCAAAATGAACTAAATTTTCTGTTAGGTATTAACTGTTTAAGATTTTGTTTATTGTCTTGAAAAAGAGAGATGCATTTTTCAATGATTCTTCAGCTGGCTCAAGATTTGCCTGTGGCAGCTTCTGATATGTAAAGTTGCCCCTTTTCTTTTTCTCATAAGAAAAAATTCCCAAGAGTTTATCTGCCCTTACTATCATTGTTTTATATATGCTCAACAATTCAAAATCCAGTTTTCCTGTCTTGACTAAATATTTTTCAAATGCTTCAAGTGTTTTCTTATGAACTTCAGGTGCTTCTGTTTTGATTTCATTCTCTAAAAGTATTGATTTTGCAGCGTAGAATATGCAGTAATAAGCATGGCTTATTGTTGAGCTGTAGAATGTAAAATCCTGCTCAAGTTTAAATTGCTCTTTTTGCAATCTAAAATTCTTTGAAACATCAAAAAGTATTTGTGCGGTTATAAGCTCATTTTCTGACCTTTGTAGATATAATCTTGCTTTGTCATTCATTTTCTTTCCTGATTATATTCAAATAGGATATAAAATTGTAGTATATTATGCTGTTTTTATAAATCTGCTTTCCTACATTTTCCTGCTCTTCATTGAGCATTTCAATAAAATCAGCCTCTGTAAAAACATGGTAATCAATATTTATTAATTCCCTCCGTTTTAGAGTCTCTATAAAAGGCAAAATTTCCTTCTTTGTTTCTTCTGATTTAACAATTACCGCAATGTCCAAGTCAGATTTCTCATCTGCCTTTGATTTTGCATAGCTTCCAAAAACAATAAGTATAAAAAGCTGAGTATTCCTTGATATTCTCCATTGAAGTGTATTTAAAATCTCCTTAGGCAACAATTTATTTTTAGCTATTTCCAAATCATTAATCAGGTTAAGGTAAGAGTATGTCAGGTTATTATCATAATTTAAGGAATATGTTGTTACATCTCCTGTTTTTTTTGTTTTTATTACCCTTTGTTTTTTGAATTCCTTGATTGCTCTCTGTATTAAGTTGTTTGATTTCTGCTTTGCCTTCTCCTTTATCTGCGTGAAAGTAAGTTGAAAAAATAATCTTTTCTTGAATACAGACAAGATTTTTAATTGTTCTTTTGTAAGCATTTTACCACTTTTTTGGTCACCTATTACCAATTATTTGGTGATTTAAAAATCTTTCTATTTTTCATTTAAAATGGGTTTTGCTTTTGACAAATATATTCTGCAAAAGATAAAACTATATAAATCAAAACAACTTTATAATTTTTTTAGGATGTTTTTTTTGAAAAAAATTGATATTTCTAGTTATAAAATAGGCTATTTCTTCTATTT
>CAYOHL010000005.1:4507-24924 GCA_964403775.1 uncultured Methanosarcinales archaeon | reverse complement strand
ATGCTCATCCTCATACTAAAGTATGAGGTTTTCGCAAGCATTTCTGTGCATAAATAATTTGTGGTTTTAATATGGTAACCTATCAAAGCCCGCTTATTTCCCTCAGGAATCTTTTTCTCTCTTCAATGCAATTGTAGGCTTCCTGGGTATTGCCCGTGTATGGGTTTTCAGATGCAACGCTTCCATCATATAAAACAAAATATTTTTTTCCCGGTCTTTCTCTTACTAACCTTTCCTGTTGGCTTTTTGACAAATAATTTTTTTCCATTTTTATCCCTCCCTATGTTTTATAGATGAATATGGGTCTATGTTTATTCTTTGTTTTTTATGCTTGTTTTGACACAAACAGTGTAAACCCCCTCATCTTTTTTCTTCATTGATAACCAAAAAAATAAGGCATCTTCTTTATTGTATTTTATTGCAGATACAGCTTCCCTAATTTTATTCTCAAGCGCATAGTTTGCGCATGATGCAAAACCAGGGGCTTCGTCACTCCTGATTTCAAGCTCTAAAAATGCATAGTCAAAACCATCAACAAAATAAAGTGTTTTTCCGTCTCTTTCTTCTTTATGACCTTCCCATTTTCCGATTTTAAAAAGGTTTTCCCTGTATTTATTAAATTCAAGGTTTATTTCATCGCTAAGCTCTTTGTATGGGTTTTTTTCTGTTTCCTCAATAGCACTAGCAGGAGGGGTCAATTCATTATTAACTTTATCATCAATTGCTCCCTCTTGTGCAAGAGCCCCTGTAGCCAAAAGGCCGGCAATTAAAATAGTGCCTCCAGCCCTGTATAATCCCCTCTTAATTTTTGTTTTTATATTTTTGTATGCCATTTCAACACTTCTTGCTGTTTAGCCTACTAATCTCAGGTTAAGCTTATGCTTTTTGTTGAATTCCTCTAATACTTCATTTAGGTTGAATGTGTCCCACATTCCAAAGGATATTTCCTTGTTATCATGCTTTATTATTGTCATTTTTTGCCTCCATGTATTTAGATTGCTCTTTTACATATTCCAAGCTAGAGTCATATTTTACTCTTGCCTTGCTTTTTTTTACAATATCTGACAAATCCTTCATTTAATCACCTGATATTTGCTATTTTACAGTAAGTATAACTACTATATAAATCTTTCTATTTTGTTATTACATGTTGGTAGTAAAATATATAGAAATAAGTTATTTTACGGCCTTTTTTTCCTTTGTATACGGGAATCTCATAAACTTTTTGCATTCAAGGCAGTAATAAACAACCCTGTTATTTTTTAGCCTTATCCTGCAGTTAATATTCGGCATAAGAAACTTGTAGCAGTGCTTGCAGAACTGCCTCTGCAGTTCAGAGGGAATCCTGACCTTGTATTTCATTGCTATTTTTCTTGCAAGCTCGACATACCTGTCTGCAAGCTTTTTGTCTTTCCTGAAAACAGCCCTTGCCTGCCTGAAAAGGGCTTTAATCCTCTCAAGCGCAATCTGCCTTTGGCCTGAAGATTTTTTCTTATATTTCTTCATAAGCTAAAAAAACATAAAAGAGTATATAACCTTTTTGATTAAATTAAAGGCATAGGCACTTTGCAGTTTCTTTTAATGCATTGCTTATTGGTGTTAGACTATAGCTCAATTCATCCCTTGCTTTAGCTGAATTAACATAAAAACAATAATTCATTATTCTAAGGTTCTCTCTTGTAATTAGTGATGGGACAAACAAAGGGGCCAGTGCATTAACAATCCTGGGGATTTTTATTATTTTCCTAGTTCCTAATGCTTTCTTTGCTTCTTTAACTAGCTGGTTAAATGTAAGGTTATGGCCCCCGAGATTGTATATTTCAGCTTTGCCCTGCCTTTTTCCGGGATTGATAATTCTTTTTAGTGCCATAACATAAGCCCTTGCCACATCATCCACATATGCAAAACTTGCTCCGCCATTAAGGCAGGGCTCAAATCCTCTTTTCAAAAAACCTAAAAGCCTTGTTGTAGAGGTTTTTCCAGGACCAATAAGCGAGCTTGGCCTTAGTATTATTGCATCCAGGCCTGATTCCCTAACTCCGGTTTCTGCAATGTATTTTGTTGTAAAGTAGGCGGACTTGATGCGCTTAATCTCTTCAATTTGCGGCAGCTGCTCTTCAACACTTCCATAAGGGCTGTTTGAAATGCCTAAGACAGCAGCAGAGCTTGTGTAAATTAATTTTTTTCCTTTTTCATGGCAGAGCTCAACAATGTTTTTTGTTGCCTCAACATGAAGCCTTTGTAAAAGGCCTGCATCTTTTTTATTATAGCTTACCTTGCCAGCACAATGAATAACCAGATCAGATTCCTGAACAGCTTTCTCCAGGATGCTCCCTTTTTCTGTGATGTCGCATTTATAGGATTTTGATTTTTCCTTTCTTTGATCTACACTTCTTGACAATATGCTAACTTCATAGTTCTCTTTTTCAAGGTAATCAACAACCCTGCTTCCAAGAAAGCCTGTTCCTCCTATCACAAGGACTTTTTCTTTGGCCATAAGATTGTATTAAAAAAAGAAATTTAAAAACCTGTTGGTTATGTTCCCCTTTTAATATAGCTCGTATGCAATAATTTCTCAGCTTTCCTGCTCAAAGGCCTTCCCAAGAATTCCTTGTAAAGCTGGATTATTGCAGGGTTTTCATGGGACTTTCTTATTGTTTTGTTTTTATCGCTAAGGTAAAGGGCCTGCATTCTCTTCTCAACAATCTCTCTGTTGGTTGGAATTGGCTGGCCTCCTCCAGCAATACAGCCTCCTGGGCAGGCCATGACCTCAATAAAATCATATTTGCATTTCTTGTTCTTTACCTGCTCAAGAACCTGTTTTGCATTATGCAGTCCGTTTACAACAGCAAAATTAACTTCCCTGCCATTAATTATTATGCTGCCCTCCTTGAAATCAGACATGCCTCTTATCTGGTTGAATTCAAGCATCTCAAGCTTTTTTCCAGTTGCTGTCTCATAGGCTGTTCTTAATGCAGCCTCCATTACGCCTCCACTAACTCCAAAGATTGTTCCAGCTCCTGAAGACAATCCCAGTGGAGTGTCAAATTCTTCATCTTTTAATTTATTAAATTCTATTTTCTTGACTTTTATTAATCTTGCAAGCTCCCTTGTTGTTAAAACATAGTCAACCTCTTTTTTCAGCTCTTTTCTCTGGATCTCAAACTTTTTTGCAGTGCATGGCATTATGCTGACAACAACAAGCCCCTTCTTGTTGACCTTATATTTCTCCCTGTAATAGCTCTTTGCAACTGCCCCGAACATGTCATGCGGGCTCTTGCATGTTGAAACATGGTTTAAAAGCCCTGGATAGAAATGCTCAATATACTTTACCCATGCAGGGCAGCATGAGGTAATCATTGGAAGGTTTTTATTCTGCCTTAATCTTTCAATCAGCTCAGCTGCCTCTTCCATTATTGTCAAATCAGCCCCAAACTGGGTGTCAAATATCTTCTTAAACCCAAGCTTTCTCAAGCCAGCAACCATTTTTCCTGTAACAAGTGTTCCGGCAGGCAAGCCAAACTCCTCTCCTAAGGAAGCCCTTACAGCAGGGGCTGCCTGCACAATAACATGTTTTTTTGTTTTTAGTGCTCTTAAAACCTCTTTAGTATCATTTTTCTCATAAATAGCATTGACAGGGCATGCCAAAATACACTGGCCGCAGTTAACGCAGACAGAATCATCTAATTTGTTTTCATAGGCAGGGGTTACCTTTGTGTGATAGCTTCTGTAGGCAAAGTCTATTGCATTGACATTCTGCATCTGGCACTGCTGGACACATCTGCCGCATAAAATACACTTGTTGTTGTCTGTTATAATTGCCTTTCCCTTGTCAATAATATATATTTTTTTAGCTCCGGCAAACCTTACCTGCCTTATCCCAGCGTTCCTTGCTATTCTGCACAGCTCATGCTCCCTGCTCTCAACAAAGCATGACTGTATGTGCTTTGACATCAGAAGCTCTGTGTTTATTTTCCTTGCCTCAAGAACCTTTTTTGATTCTGTGTTTACTATCATTCCATCTTTTACCTTTGTTGAGCATGAGGGCAATAGCTTATTGTTTACCTCAACAACACAAATCCTGCACACAGAGATTGGCTCAAAGCCCTCCTGACAGCACAGGCTTGGGATTTCTATATTGTTTTCCTTTGCTACATCAAGTATTGTCTGGCCTTCATGGCATTCAATTTCCCTGCTGTTTAGTGTGATTTTCATTTTAATTTGTTAGTAAACTCATTTCTAAAATATTTTAAGGCTGTTGTTAAGTGGTTAGTTGATGACTGGCCCAATCCGCACAAGGATGTTTCAGTTATAACCCTGCAGAGCTCTTCCAATAATTCTAAATCTTTGTTTGTTGCTTTTTTCAGGGAGATTTTTTCCAATAGCTCCAAAACCCTCATTGTCCCTTCCCTGCATGGAGTGCATTTTCCGCAGCTTTCATACTCAAAGAACTTTGCAATATTTGTTGCAACATCAACAATATCCTGCTTTTCATCAACAGCTATGATTGTGCATGAGCCGAGTATTGCGCCTTTTTCCTTTATTGTCTCATAATCCAAGCTTATATTTTCATAAGGGATGCACCCCCCCGAGCACCCAAGGTATATTGCCTTGATATTGTTTTTTGGCTTTCCCAGGCTGATTAATTCTTTTAGCGAAATTCCTAATTCAAGCTCATAAACACCTGGTTTTGTGACATTTCCAGACAATGAGAAAAGCCTAAGGTTGTTGTTCCAGTCTTTATCCAGAATAATCAATGGAATATTTGCCAGGGTTTCAACATTATTTATTAAAGTTGGCTTATCAAAAAGGCCTTTGTTGGCTGGAAATGGCGGCTTTATCCTTGGATTTCCTCTTTTTCCTTCAATAGATTCAATTATAGCTGTCTCATCGCCGCAGATATAAGCTCCTGCACCTGAGATAATCTCAATATCAAAGTATATTTTCAGCCTGTCTGCTGTTTTCTTTGCATTACTGATAGCTTTTTGCAGCCTGTTTTTCAGGTAAGAATATTCGCCTCTTAGGTATAGGTAGCCTTTGCTTGAGCCGATTGCATAGCCGGCTATTATCATTCCCTCTATCACATTATTCGGGTTTTTTTCAAGAATCAGCTTGTCCTTGAAGGTTCCTGGCTCGCCCTCGTCAGCATTGCAGATAAGGTATTTCTCTCCCTGGGAATTTCTTGTGAACTCAAGCTTTAGGCCTGCTGGAAAACAAGCGCCTCCTCTTCCAGTAAGGCCTGATTTTTTTATCAGCTCAATTATTTCCTCAGGGCTCATTCTGGCTATTTTATCTAATGCCCTGAAGTTAGAGTTTTTCAGTATTTTCATTTTAATTTATGATTTTTGATTTTGTTTATCTTTAATTTCATTCATAATTTTTATTTTAATTCACTATTCTTAATTTTGTTTATCTTTAATTTTATTCAGGTTTTTCATTTTAAAGCTGAGATTATCTCCCTTATCTTTTTCTCGTTAAGATTGCCATAAACCTTATTGTTAATCATCATTGCCGGCGCTTTATCACAGCAGCCAATGCATGAAACAATTTCCAAAGAAAATTTTTTGTCTTTTGTTGTTTCTCCTGACTTTATTTTCAACAATAATGTAAGAAACTTGATTAGGTTTAATGAGCCATTGAGATAGCATGAGGGGCTGTTGCATATCCTTATAATATATTTGCCTTTTGGCTCTGCATAAAGCATCTCATAAAAGGTTATAACGCCATAAATGCTTGAGAATGGGATTCCTGTCTTTTTGCTTAAATAGTGCGCATTTGCCTCAGAAATATAGCCAAATTTTGCTTGAATAGCCTGAAGCATTGGCAGAAGCAGACTATCCTTTCTATTTCTTATAAGCTCATCAATATCCTTAAAGCTCATGCTGCACCTCTTTTCAGCATAAAGGCCAGTCAAGAACTATAAATAGTTTATGATTTTAAAAAACTTAAGAAAAAAATTAAAAAATTAGTTAATAAGTATACTTCTACTATTTAATAGGCAGATATCTCCTTATTCTTGAACGACGCAACAATATGGTGCAAGTTCTTTTGTGTCTCCTAATTCACAATCTGTTCCTGTAATCGGGATACTGCCCGCAGGGGCTGGAGAATCACATTTAAAATTCCCACAAACCCCACCTAAATCATTGACACAGTCTTTTTTAAGTCCTTTCACAAAGCCGCCCATGCTGCCAGTAAAAATCATTACTAAAACTACTAGAACTATCAAAACAATGGCCGCAATAACAATGGTATTCAGTGGAAGGCCCTGGCCTCTTTTGGATTTCATCTGTTTCACCTCGTTTGTTTGTTTTTGCTTTTTATAATAGGCTAAATAAACTGAATATAAAGCAAATATAAGCTATTTGGGTTAGCTAGTATTTAAAATTATCGAAAAATTTTGTTATAAAAAGTTTTATTCAAGCAACTCCCTAAAAAGGTTATTGCTACAACTGAACAACGTGATGAGTCTAAGAAAATTGCTGAAGAAAAAGGCCTGCCTCCAGGAGATGTTTTACATGCCATTATAGCAAGAGATCATAACTTAATCTTTATAACCAGAGATAAGCACTTTAGGCAATTAAAAGACATCTCTAAAAATTATAAACCTGAAGACATTATCTAAGTTTTTTGGAAATTTCTTCAAAAGCCCTTATTCTTATTTTTTCATATTCTGCATCAGTTGTTTTCTTTTTAGCTGCTCCTTTCAGATGAGCTATGCTCATCATCGCTTTTCTAAGTTTTATTTCCTCTATTTTTTCTCTAAGAGCATTTCTAATAAATTCAGTTCTATTCTGATAGCCTTCTTTTTTCACAATTGTGTCTATATCTCCTAAGAATACATTATCCAGTTTAACAGTTATCATTTCAGTTCCCATATAGCTATTGTATATACAATAACTATATAAAGGTTTCTATTCTTAAGCCCAGAATATGTTTAGCCGCAGATATCGAGCTTTATAAATAAAGTGCCCCTGTCTGTTGGAATTGGGTATGTTTTTGATTCCCTGTCAGATTGCCTGGAGCATTTTCCATAGCTCCTTTCAGCTATTGTCCTGGAGCCAACAAATGCCTTAAGCTCATATGGCTTGTTCCATTTTTCCAAGCTATTTTTGAAAATCATCTCAATTGTCTCCTCAATCTTTTCGCAGGAGTCAGGAACACTGTCATCATTGCAGTCAATTTTCTCAAACCCTGCGCAGTCCTGAAACAGCTCGGTAACAGAGCTTCCCCTGCAGTCAGTTGTTGTTTTCAGCAGGACATTAACCATATTGGAAGCAAGCCCTGAGTGGACAAATCCCTTTTTAATGTCAGACTGCTCTTTTAAAACAACAAACTTGACAACAAACAAAAGCCCCATTGTGATAAGAAGGACTATAATAACAAGGCCAATAATCTCTGCCTGCGATTTTTTGCTTTTCATTTTAAAACATCAACAGTTAAAACCCCGAAGTTGTATGATCTTGAACTTGCATTGTAAAGTGAAACAGGAATCTGAATGGATGACCTTGCCTTATCCCAGTTGATTGTTTTTTCATAAACCCTCCAGCTAAGCCCAGAGGGGTAAACCTGCTCAACAGTGATTATGCTAAATCCAAAAAGGTCATAGTAATGCTCATTCCTGATGCCCGGGTTTTGCGCAATAAAGTCAGTGAGCGCCTCAACCTTGAGTATGTCAAAGCAGTCATCAACAATAATGTTGTTGGAAGAGCACTGCAGCTCTGGCAAAAAAGAGACAAGCTGTGCTGTCTGGATTGCCTTTAGCTCAAAATTCTCCTCCTGCCTTGCCTGAAAACTCCCTGCCTGTATCCTGCTATAAAATATAAGCCCGAAGCCAACCAACACAAAAAATATCAATAGGACAGCAATTGTCTCAAACATCTTTATCTGTGATTTTTTGCTTTTCATTTTAATAGATTGTCGGGCATGATGATGACTGCAAATAGCTATTGCTTGTTTCTATGGATTTTACAGCTGACTTAATATCAGCAATGCTGGCTTTTGAATAGTCCATTGAAAATGGGCTTGTGTCATAGTAAGGTATGCAGCCAGTTCCAATATACAATTTTCGCAGTGCATTTGTTCTTCTTTCATAAATCTTGCTTACTATATTCAGTTTGTTAAATGCCTTTTTAAGATTGCAGTTGTAATCCTCAAGGTTTCCGCTGAACATGGCCCCTAAAACCATGGGGCTGCTAAGATAAACTGAAGTTCCGGCTGATTCAAAGCCAGAACCTGATTTTTTATAAAATCCTATTTCATTAAAATCCGGGTTCACATTTATTGCACTAACCCTTGTGTTAGAAAGCTTTTCAACGCTGGCTGAAAGGGTAATATCCTCTGGCTTTGGCTCATTGAAAAATACAAACCTAAGCTGATTGCCTGTATCCTTCATGTCTCCTATATTTTCAGGCTCTACAATCTTTTTGTTTATCTCATTGGGCAATAAATCATACAGCTCTTTTGCATAGCCATGATTGGAGTTTACAAAGATGTATTTGATATCAGGCGTTGTTAAATAAAGAAAATTAGCAACATGATATGGCATGTTAAAGTCAAGCGCCCATGCAAGCAATGTTCTTCCCTTTATTGACTCAGGGGAAAAAACAATTGTATTTTTTGTTATTGGCTTTGAAACCTTGCCAACAGACAGTGAATCGCAATCAACCCTAATCTCTTTGTCAGGAATCTTGATTGGGTTAATGGTTCTTACACTTACCTCTGCTCCTGTCATTATTGTCTGCATATTTGTCAGCACTGTTTCAGCAATTGCAAGGTCAGACACTTCTTTGCCCTTAAAAACCAGCGAGCCAAAGAATGAGAGGATTAACACGCCTGCTATCAAGATAAAGACCCAGTTAAACTGGATGCCAATCAGCCCTTTTTTTGGTTTCATTTTTGCAAAAATGCCTTAGAAGAGACAGGTTAAATTCAACTGGTTTATCTTTTCCTGTATTTTTTCAGCTCAGCAGTTGCCACTTTTGACAGTTCCTCAAAAACATCCCTTGGCTTCTTTTCCTTCTTTCTTATTATTTTTTTCTTTGCTGCAGGAGTTTTCTTGGCAGTGGTTGCTTTCTTTGGAGCAGGCCTTACAGCCTCTGGTTTGCCTATGTCAAGCCTTCCGTGAAGCTTTTCCTTTACATCTGTTTTTGGAGGAACAGTAAATGCGCCAAATGCCTTGTCATGCTCCTTGAATTTTTCCCTGTCTCTTATGATTTTTTCCATTGCCTGTTTTCTTCTAAGCTCTAGCGAGCTTGTGCTTCCTGGAGTAAATGGCCTGAATGGTGTTGTTGGTCTGATTGGAGAACCCGGAGTAAATGGCTTTTTCGCTTTTGGCTTTGTGGATTTTTTATAGAGCAGATAGCCGATTCCTGCCAGTAAGAAAATGATTCCAACTATCAGGAAGAAGATTGGCCAGAAATTGGATTTTGGACGGCTGTTTGGGTCAGTTGGGTCAAATCCTTTCTTGACCTCATCTCCGTCTGAAACTCCATCGCCGTCAGTATCTGGATTTGTTGGGTCTGTACCATATTTGTATTCCTCTAAGTTTGTAAGGCCGTCATTGTCCTTGTCCTCATTTGCATCATTGAAGAAAGGGTCAAGGCCGTATTTCTTCTCCCAGTCATCAGGCATTCCGTCATTATCATTGTCTGTGTCACAGGCATCTCCTATTCCGTCTCCGTCCATGTCTTCCTGGCCTGGATTGCTTACATACGGGCAGTTGTCCTCGCTGTCAGGTATTCCATCATTATCAGAGTCTTTTTCAAAGGCAACGCACTTGCCATTCAAACAGCTGCCTGACTTGCAGTCAAAGTTTTTCTTGCATTTCTGTCCAATATCACATTTCTTGTCCTTGAACTCAGCGCAATAACCGCCGCAGTCAATGTCTGTCTCATCGCTGTCAAGCCTGTTGTTGGAGCATGTGTCAACGCCTATGCAGATTTTAAGGTTAGGGTCGCATTTCCCTGACTTGCAGTCAGAGTCCTTTTTGCATTCGTCATCATTATCGCATTTTGGGCATGAGCCTCCGCAGTCAATGTCTGTTTCATCGCCGTTTTTTATTCCGTCATCGCATGATGGCTTTGCACATTTATTGCTTGAGTTGCAGAATCCGCTGTAACAGTCACTATTAGCCAAGCAGTTTTTATTAAGCTCGCATTTCGGGCATGAGCCTCCGCAGTCAATGTCTGTTTCATCGCCGTTAAGCTCAAGGTCAGTGCATGTAGCCGGCTTCTTGAAAGGGTCAACAGTGACTCCATCGCTCCTGCCTGCTTCACTGGATGAGCCTGCATTGCTTACTGCAACTACGCTAAAGAAATATTTTGTTCCCTTGGTTAGATTAAGCTCATTGCCGTTATGGTCCTCATCAACCCACACCCATTCATTCTCTTCAGTGCTTTGTGTCCAGTTGACTATTGTGCTTCCTGACTCATCCTCGAGCATATAGCTAAAGTGCCCTATTCCTGATGGCGGTTTTTCATCTAACTTCCATTTTACCCTCAGCCTGTCTGTGTAATAAGAATAGTCAGGGTAATCAGGGATATTGCTTGTGTCATTAACCTCTGGTTTTTTTACAGTGCTTGTGTCAACAGTAAATATAATGGTTGTAATAGGGGATTGAAGCCCTTCTTTATAGCACCTTACATAATACCTATGATCGCCATCGCTTAACTGAGTTAAGAGTTTCTTGTGCTCATAGGCACTATCTCCAAAAGGTTTTGTTATGTCAGTTGAAAGATTATTGTAGAAGCATTGCGCATTTTTGTTTGTTTTAACACTTAGGTATATCCTTGACTCATTAGTATACCTTTTTGTTGTTGATGTCACAACAAGGTCCTGGCTCAGGTCAACACTGACAACAATGTCTTTTGTGTCTGAAATCAGGCCTGCCCTGTTCTTGCATGCAATATAATAAGTATAATCCTTTGTGCTATCTGGAAGAGTTATTGTCTGTGTATGCTTTGTTGAAAACTCTGGAGTATCAAATTTAGGGAACTTATCTTTCATTGATTCATAATTCTGTTCTTTTGCATCATATTTGCATATTGTTTTGTCATCTGTCCCAACAACAAGCACTGTTTCAATAGGCCTCTCAATAATTGGGTTTGGCTCTGCATAGTATATTTTTATAACTGGCTTCGAGGAATCAACTGCCAGCTCAAATTCAGCAGCTTCTTCAGCAGGCCAGTAACCATCATCGCATTTTACATAAAGCTTGTGGGTGTTTTCATCACCCAGGCTAAAGCCTGTTTTGGTGTGTGTTTTGCCCCCTGAGCTGCTGAATGCCTGCATGTTGCTGTAAAGCAGGCTGACATCAATGCTGAACCTGCAGTCTGCATCATGGTCTGTTGAAACCACAAGCTCAAAGACATCTGTTTCAGAAACTCCATACAATGGCTGCACAAGTTTTATGTATGGCCTGCACAATCCGCCAAGGTCAACCTCTATCTCGTTTGTTATGCTGTCTTTTTCTTGATTTGAGCAGAGCATTTCTTTTGTGCATGCAGGGTCATTTTTTGTTATTTTAATAGAGGCATCATAATCATTGCAGTCAAGCCCTTTGCAGATGCCGTCTTTATCATTATCTATTGCAATACCATACTCATCAACCTTGCATCCAAGGATTGTCCACTCCTCATTATCCGCATGGTTAGGAACACCATCGCCGTCTTTGTCAGGGTCGTCATCATTGCAAATGCCGTCTTTGTCCCAGTCTCCATTTGGACCAGTTTTTGAATCATCACATTCTGATGGCGGGCATGTACAGTCATTCCTGCACATTCCAGGGCATGCATCATCATCTGTTCCATCGCATTTCTCTGCTCCTTCCCTTATGCTGTTGCCGCATTCCTGAAACACCTCATAACATGAGCCTTCAGTAGTATTGCATCCATAGCCATCAGGGCATCCGCAGACAGGGCAGTCAGGCACTAGCTCGCCGTTATCGCAGAAATAAGGCTTGTTATTGGAGCATGAATTATGCAATGTGCCATCTTCACAATTTTGTGGTTCAGGTTCAAACTCACATATGCTTACATCAATCCAGTCTGTATTATATGATTCTATTGACATGGCGCCAGAGTATTGCGGGATAAGCTGAAGCCTTACATTGCCTGTGTAATGCTCTACACAATTGCTTAATTCCAAGTTATAATAATATTGCCTTTCTTCAGCTCCAACTGAAACAACATCATCTTCGCATATCCCATCCTCTGTTTTGTCTTTGTCTTTATCATAAAATGGAATAATCTTATAGGATATTGCATTTGCATACTCGCCCCAAAACAAAATTATGGAAGGGCAGTCAAGCTCCCATGTAAGCTCACTAACCTCTGAGTCTGGCTCGCAGGACTTGCTTGCAGGCGAGTAATGGGTTTCAGGAGGGCAGTATGCACAGCATTGTGTATAATATTCAAAATCAGTTCCCCCGTTTATTTCTGAGCACCATTTATTTCCTGTGTTAACTGCATAAGCCTTCCATATTACTCCATCTCCTAAATCCTTATTAACACATTTTGTTGACGGCTTGCATACTGAATAACCCTGATCAGGATAGCTTGACTCATCAGAAGGGTCATTGTATGGAAGACCGGTTTCCCTCTGGCAGGAATGGCAGCATGATGGCGGCTTGCATCCCTCTCCAGCTATATAAACAGTCTTTGGAGGGCAATAGATGCAGCAATGGGAGCCTGAGGGATCAGAACATTTCTCGCACCACTTGCTTGGCTCAGCTGGCCCCTCCACAGCATACTTATAATCAGGGCATCCATATGAACAGGTAGCATATCCTCCGCCTGCTAATTCCTCGGTTATATCAGTTGAGGCAAGAGAAGAACAAGGGAATGGCTCTCCAAAAGCACAAGGTATTAAGCATTCCTCACTGCAGCATCTGTCATTTCCATCAGGCGGGCTTACCCAGCTCCCGGCACATACTGCTCCGCCACAGCATACAAAACCCTGATAGCCGCTATCACCGCATGTTTTCGGACTGCAATAACAACTAATACACTCTCCTCCTCCTGTGGGAGTTGTGGGGTTGTCAGGGTCATCATACTCATAAGGAGCATAACTACAACTCCCTTTGTTATGAGTAGCCGGGCAGGAACAAGAACTAGCATAATATGCTGATTCCGGAGGAGACCAAGGCTCTGGATTAATGGGCTCGCAGTTTGCATCTGTAAGGTCAGGCGGTACAAAAGCCTCCTCTCCTCCGCCTTGATAAATCAACCATGCAATTAAAGCAAAAATACCAACAAAAATAGCAATCTCCCATCCTTGTGCTTTTTTGTTTTTAGTAAGCCTCATAATATCCCTTTTTTATTAAATTTAAACTTTAATTTCCTTGAATATATGCAATATTGTCTCTTATTTTGTTTTGTGTATAAATCTCTATATAAATGTTTTTGTTTTTAATTGTTTTGGTTGTCAAACCTCTGACTCGCCTATCACATCAATCTTAAGCTCCTGCCAGTCCCTGTAATCAGGGTCAGGGTTGTCTTTTTCTTTTGCATAGACTGTTAAAATAACATAGCCCCTGTCAAAATCTGATTGTGTTACAGGATATGGCAAATTTGGCGAATAACTGAAAATAATCTCATCCTCGTCAGGGTCATCTGCCTTTGGGTTTATCCTGTCTTCTGTTATTTTTGCATTCATTATGGCTTGAATCCCGAAAAACGTAATCTTTGGAATAGCAATATACCTTAATGCAGGATACCTATTCTCTCGAGCAAACTGGAATGTATAGGGCTCGGCATAGAGCACTGATTTATTGTCAGATATTATAATAATATCATCATAATCATAGGCATTCTCAATTTTTCCAATGCTGATGCCATCTTTATCATTATTTGGGTTATTTATATCAAATAAGATATCTGTAATATCCTTGTTTATGATAAAATCAGTGAAGTTATAAACCTTTTTCAGCCTTACCTTGGGGTTTGTGTAAAAATAGCTGACATTTGTTATTATGTTCTCTGATTTTTTCCTTATCCCAAGAGGGTATTCCAGAAATGCAGTTACATCATTCTCGCCTATTATAACAGAAACATTAATCTCGCCATGGCTTATTTCAAAGCCCTGCTCCTCAAAGATTGTCAGGTTGATATTGTCCTGCAAATAACTTGTTATGAACTCTGTAAGCTGCGACTGGATTGAATTGCCAGAGCCGTTTAATGGCGGCAGGTTAGTTGTTCCGAAAAATCCCCCAAAAGAGCCTTCCCCTGATTTTAGATTTAGAAGATTATGGTATGGGTAGTAATACCAGGGATAATATCTTGGCTTATAGAAATAAGAATTGTGCTTGTCAATGCCCAGCTTGTGTATATCATAAGAAACATTATGCCCCTGATAATAAATAAAATCCCTGCCCTCTTCTGCTGGGTCTGGTATGCTTAGAACCCCCTGGCTCGCATAAATATAGCCGCCCTGCATTCCAGCAAGGTAAAGGCCTTTTTTTGCTGCATCATCAAGCTGTGTTGTTATATAATTTGTTATTGGCCTTACCTCTCTTGGTATTTTCTGGGCTGTTACAAGCTCCTGCATGCTGATTTTTTTTTCAGTTGTTCCCCTTAAATAAAAAAATAGAATAGCTACAAAAAGGATAATAATCCCCAGAATCATGTATAATGTAACCTGAGACCTCTTTTTCTTATGCATTGTTGGACCTTGTAAATGCCTTTTAGTGACTTGAAATAAACTTTATATTAAAATCTTTCGATGAAATTGGGTTTTTTGCTTAAAATAATCGCTTGTGCATGTTTTCTAATGAGGCATGCGCCTCTGTTGGGTGCATTCCAAAGCAGACAAAAACTCTCTTTAAATCATGATATGGCCTAATTTCATACGGCTTATTAGCAAAAGATGCAATTATTGTTTTGACATTATACTTCCGGCAGAGCCTTATGTTCTGCATAATCCTGCCTAAAATCTGCGACCTTTTAATTCCATCTGTGTTTAATATGCCTGAAAATGAAAAGCTGATTATAATGTTGTTTTTATTTGCAAGCTTGCACAAGACCTGGTTAAGGCCGGAATTACGGCTGTGCATAGAATCCTTGTTTGCAACTGCCTCAAGGCCAAAAACAATGCCTGCCCTGCTTTTTTCAACAGCATATCTGTCATTTCCAGTTGACTTATAAACAACAATTTTTGCCAGCTTTTTTGCTTTAATAATATTTTTAGAATCTGCAATAAGGCCGCTAAAAAGCTTTAGTTTTGTCTTTTCCTGCAGTTTTTTTATTTCTTCATTTTTTTTCAGAAAATCTTCCTTGGTTTTAAAGGAATAAACAAAACACAGGCCATCAATCCTTAATTTTTCTGCTATTTCAATAAACTCTTTTTCATTGTTTTTTGGAAGAACAAGGTCAATAAACATATTTGCTTTTAATTATGTGCTTTATTTAAATCTTTTTGTTTTAGGTTTGAGGTTATTGCGCATGCATTGCAGACAGTTCTTTGCGATGGCTCTCCGCAAATTGTGCAGTATGCTATTTTGCCTTTTTTAAGGCTTTTTTTCAGTTCAGGCATTATTTTTAAAAACCAGTTAATAATGTTTTCCTTTGCTTTTGGGTATTTTTTCTCAAAACCAATCAGCTCATTCCTTATGACTTCCCTGTAAGATGAGCCTGCATAAGGACATCTCCTGTAGACAACTGGAAATTTCTTTAGTTTTGAATAAGCAATTATCTCTTTTTCATTGCAAAGGTATAATGGCTTTACTCTTGGAATAAATCCTCTGCTTTTAATAACGCCTGTTAGCGGGCCGAGCCTTGCCATAAGCCCTATGTTCCCCCTTAATAGGTTCATAAAGACTGATTCTGATTCATCATCAAGGTTGTGGCCTGTTGCAATTTTGTCTGCCTTAAGCTCTCTTGCCTTTTTGTTCAGCAGATAGCGCTTCAGAATCCCGCATATTGTGCAGTAGGGCATTTCAATCCTTTTTGAGCAAAGGATTTTTTTAATCTCATCAAGAGCATAATTAAATTCCTGCTTAAATGAGATTTCATACAGCTTTATTTTATTGTTAGTGCAAAATGCCCTTAAGTTGGTTAGGTTTTTCCTGCTGTAGCCCTTTATACAAGGGTTTATTGTAACTGCCTCTATTCTGTAGCCGAGCTTTTTGAGAATATAAGCCAAGGTAGTGCTGTCCTTGCCGCCTGAGCATGCAACAATGATTTTCTCTTTTTTTGAGAGCAGATTGTATTTTCTTATTGTATCCTTTATCTTCTTTTCTGTCTTTTGCATTCCCATTGTTAAATTAAAATACCCTTAGTTTATAAAGCTGCTTTTTTATGCAAAAAGATTTATATAGCAACTGATTTAGGCAAGCTAGGCAAAAATGAAGAAAGGCCTAAAAGAAATAGGATACAAAGAGCCAAGAGAATGGTTATATGACTTATGTGCACGGCTCTTGGATCTCTACAAAGGTAAGATTAGTGTTGAGGGTGCTGAGAAAATACCTGAAAAAGGCCCCATGCTTGTTCTTGCAAACCACACAAATTATTTTGACCCTGTTTGTCTTGCCTATGCCTTTCATAAGCACACAAAAAGCAGGATACACCTTAATTTCATGATGCTGGATGATTTTTTTGGGGAAAACACCTGTTTTACAAGATGGTTCAATAAGCTCGTTAATTTGGTGAACAGCTACCCGGTAAACCGTGAAATGATAACAAAGAACCAGCGCAATTTCTTTAAAAATATTTTATTGGATGACTTTCTGGCGGTTTTTTTTGCAGGAACTCGCTCCAGGGATGGAAGATTTAATTATATGCTCAAAGAAAAAAGGCCTCCAACCAGCCTTATCCATCTTGCAGAATTGGCACAGAAGGAAAGCGGCAATCTGGTGAAGATACTGCCAGTTGCAATAACCTACGATGTGCTGGGAAATGTCGCAGTCACTTTTGGCAGATACAAAACATTTAAACCAGAAAAAGACCTTATAAATTCCAGGAAAAAATTTGCAGAAGATATTATTAACACTATCGGGCAGAATGTCAAGGTCAATCTGGACAGCCTGTTTGCAAACTATCTTGTGCAATATACAGCCAGGCATGAAAGCCAGATCAAACCAGCTAAATTAAAGTTAGGCATTGAAAAATGCCAGGATGACCTGTACTCAATAGTAAACTCCCTCAGCGACAAAAACAGGATAAATATTGATATGGCCCTGTTGGATAGCAGTTATTTTTTAGACAGGTTTTTTGCGGTTTCAACGCACTTCGAGAAAAAAAAGGTAATTGAATTTGCGCCGGGCGGAGAATACATCATCAATGCAGAAATGGTCCAGCGCCTGCCTTTTATAGCAGAGGGCAAAACAAAAGGAGAGGTAAGGGAAATGGGGCTGAGAGAAAAAATAAGCTATTTAATTAATGTCAGGGTGATAGATAAAAACATAATGTACAACAGCAATAAAATAATGCACCTCAATGAAGTTACCCAGCAGGTTTATGAAAGAGTCAGGAAAAATTAAAAAATTCTTTAATAAGCTTTTTATCAAGACCTATCAATGGCCTCAAAACCATTGCCTTCAGTTTCAGCTCTTTAAAGCTTTTAAGTGTTTGGCCAAGAGCAATGGCCTTTGCATCATGCTCTTCTGCTAGTTTGTCTATCTCATTAATATTTTTCATTATGATTAGTCTTGGCTCAAACCCGTATGCATATTTTTCAATTAAATCAATATCTGTTTTTTTAAGTGAAACAGGAACCACAAAACATCCGCGCTTCATGATTAATAATGAGGCAAGCAGGGAGTTTTCATTTTCCATTAAAGAGAGCACAGTTCCCTGGCAGCCGACCGGAAGGCCGTTAAGGCCCTTAACTCTCTCTGCAAAAACATAGGCCTTGTCTAAAACCTCTATGCCTATCTCCAGATCAAAATCCCTTAAGCTGACTTTTTTATTGAGCCTTTCACACACAAAAGAGCCAATTGCTTTTTCTATCTCAGGGGATTTCAGGGGAAAATCCTTGTTAAGCCTTTGCGCAGAAACCCTGAAGCTCCTGAACTTTTTGTTTCCCACAAGCTTTAAAACTGCTTTTTCTATTTCATTTATTTCTGGCTCAACAACCAATGCAGAACTAAAAGATGAAATCCCAAAAACATATTTCAGGCAATCTGGCCTCTTTTCTGTGAAGATGATAATCCTTCCCCTGAGCCTCTCTATTTTTTCATAGTCAGCCCTGTTTTTCTTGAGGCAGTCCTTTATGTTATCAATAAGCCTTTTCTCAAAAGCAATCCTGTTCCTGCCCTTCAGGCCTATTTCAGAATACCTTACTATAACAACACTTTCCATCCAGCTAAAAAAAGATTTTTTGTTTATATTAGTTTGGTTTTTCAACAAAGTTGAATTATTGCCTTAAGCATAGAAAACTATTTATATGAAAAATTATTTCCTGGTAGTAAGATGTCAGATATAGGGCTAGTTAAACATAGTGTGAGAATTTTATCTAGACCATTTACCCATGACAATATGGCATTAATTTGCTATAAGAAGACATGGTAAGACCCCTTATTTTTCTGGGCTCGTGCAATGTTTTCTTTTCTTCTGACAAAATTTTTTGAGTTTTTTGCAAAGCCCAGTTAAAAAGCTAGAGGTGAATGCAATGCAAGAAAAAAACTGGGATGCAACATGCCCCCTATGCAGGGATGTAATAGACAACCCAATATGCCCTGACTGCCTTGGGAAGGAGATAGAGCAATGGCTCTCAGGCAAGGATCCAATCTATCTGGACAATATAAGAAAAAGCATTGCACACTTTGAGAGTAAGGAAATCAATGGCCCAAAATGCATAAAGTGCGGAAAGCAGGTTGAGATATGCCCATACTGCTTTATAGGGGACATTAACAACATAATCAAGGAAAAACACCCAGAGCTTTTAGGTGAGTTCCAAACTTTCTTTGGGTTTGAGCCAAGCCTTGTGATTGAGGTCTAAAATGGTGGATAAAAAACTGCCTTTTACAAAAGAGCAGATAGAAAATATAATACAGGAGCACCCGACGCCTTTCCATATATACGACGAGAGAGGAATAAGGGAGGGCATAAGAAAACTCAGCAATGCATTCTCATGGAGCCCGGGCTTTAGGAATTATTTTGCGCTGAAAGCCTGCCCAAACCCGCATATCCTGAAGATAGTTAAAGAAGAGGGCTCAGGGGTTGACTGCAGCTCACTGACAGAGCTGATAATATCTGAGAAAGTCGGAATGAGGGGCAAAAATATAATGTTCACGTCAAATGACACACCTGATCAGGAATTTAAAAAAGCATACGGGCTTGGAGCAATAATAAACCTTGATGACATAACGCATATAGCTTTTCTTGAAAGAACTGCAGGGATACCGGAAACAATCTGCTTCAGGTATAATCCCGGCCCAATAGTTGAGGGAAATGAGATAATAGGAAAGCCAGAAGAGGCAAAATACGGCCTTACAAAGGAACAAATTTTTGAGGCATACAGGATAATGAAGCAAAAAGGGGCAAAAACTTTCGGGCTTCACACAATGGTTGTTTCAAACATGCTCGATGAAAGCTGCCTTGTAAAAACAGCGGAAATTCTATTTGACCTTGCTGCAGAGCTCTCCAGAAAACTTGATATTAAGTTTGATTTCATAAATCTTGGAGGAGGAATTGGAATTCCCTATAGGCCTGAACAGGAGCCGGTTAATTTAAATTCTTTGGGGAATGGTGTCAAAAAAGCATATGAAAAAAACCTGGCATCCAGCAACCTTAACCCAAAAATATATATGGAATGCGGCAGATTGATAACAGGCCCTCATGGGTGGCTGGTTTCAAGAGTGCTTCATGTAGCAAAAAAATACAGAAATTACATCGGCCTTGATGCCTGCATGGCAGACCTTATGAGGCCTGCAATATACAGGGCTTACCACCATATAACTGTGCTTGGAAAAGAAAACCTCACTTCTGCTGGTGTTTATGACGTGACAGGAAGCTTATGCGAGAACAATGACAAGTTTGCAATACAAAGAAATCTTCCTGAAGTAGGGGAAGGTGATATATTGGCTATTCATGACGCAGGTGCGCATGGGCATGCAATGGGCTTTAACTACAACGGAAAGCTTAGATCTGCAGAGCTTCTTTTAAAAGGCGATGGCAGCATAAAAAAAATAAGAAGGGCAGAAACACCTGAAGATTACCTTAAAACCCTTGACTTTTCAGAATTTGGCTGAGGCCTGATTTGTGATACCAAAGGTGATAAATAAATATCTGCTAAGGGAGGCAGGATGAAAATGATATACAAAAACCAAAAAGAAAGCATGTACAACAAAAAGGCAGAGGAATGGAAAGCAATAACAGGGGCTGCTGACAAGCTAAGCAAAATTGTCCAAAATATCAACAAAGGAGAGAAAGTGATTCTCCAGCAGGATGAAACAGGAGCTTATTTGGCCCAGGTCATAA
>CAYOHL010000005.1:0-4407 GCA_964403775.1 uncultured Methanosarcinales archaeon | reverse complement strand
TTATCTTAGGTATTTGTTATAAATGGCATTGACTGCTTTTTTAGTATCTGAACTATTTATGCCATATATAATAGACCTCTCTAGGGGTCCCTTGGATATAAATTTTATGTTAACATCAGCTTCAGCTAAAGTCTGCTGAATATTTGCAAATATGCCCTTCTTTTCCTTTAGCCCTTTTCCAGCAACTACTAAACTGCCTAAATGCTCCTGAAAGTTTATTGATGCATCTTCACCCATTAATGAGTAAAGCTTTTCTGTTATATCCCTAATATCCTTAAAGGGATGCTTAAGCTGGTCTTCTCTAAAAATAACTGAAAAATCATCTATTGCTGTTGTGATGAACTCTATTGATATTTTCTCTTCTTCAAAAATCTGCAATATTTTTCTCGCAATACCAATCATGCCATTGAGGCCAAATAGCGCAATATCAAATGTGCAAAACCCATCTTTGTAAGCCACTCCTGCGATGGGCTTATCAGGATCACTCAGCCTGTCATGAACAATATATGTGCCTTCAGAAGGGTAATTAAATGTGCTCCTGACATGTACTGGAATTCTTTTTTTATTCACTGGATTTATTGCTTCCTCATAAAAAATCCCAAAGCCAGAATATGCCAAATCCCTCATCTCATCAAATGTAATCACATCAATTTTTTTAGGATTCTGAACAATATCTGGATTTGCTGCACAAATGCCGTCTATGTCAGTAAAGTTTTCATATTCCTTTGCATTAAGAGATGCAGCAATATAAGCGCCTGTTAAATCAGAGCCTCCCCTGTTAAATGTTGCAATATTGCCCTGTTCTGTGTATCCATAGAATCCCGGAACAACAAAAATCTCTTTTTTACTGGCTAATCTTTTTTTAATCATTTCCTCAGACTGTTTTAATATTTTTGCGTTTCCATAATCCTCTGAAACTAGAAATAATTCCCTGGGATCAACGAATTGGGCATTAATCTTTTTGGCAATTAATTTGGCACATGCCTCTTCGCCAAATGACTTTAATGAATCAAGATATTTATCATCTTCCAGGGATTGAGATAGCCGTTGCTGCAATAGGTCAGATAAATCATTGGCATCCTCGGTTGGGCAGAGCATCTTGTATCTGCCAATAATCAGTTGCACAAGAGAGCTGTCTTTATCTTTTGCAAGGCTTATAAGCAGGTCTGTGATTTTTGCATCTTTTTCATCTCTTTTGCCTGGCGCAGAAACAATTATGATTTTCCGGCGCGGATCATCGCATGTTATTTTTTTGATTCTCTCAATATCCTCATATTTAGTAATTGAGCTTCCGCCATATTTACTCACAATGATGTCTTCCATAAAGGCTATGCCTGCCTAGTCACTTATAAATATTGCTATTTTGCTTTATTTGGCCTTTTGCAAGAAGGGGTTTATTTTTGGCTTTTCAGTGCGTTCAACTCTTTCAGGAGTTTATTAAGGTCAATGCCATACATGCTGCATATATTGCCTAGTTTTAGGCTGGACATTTCCATCTGCGCCATGGCGCAGCCCAAGCAGGGCATCTGAAACTTTGAAAGAATCTTTTCAGCTCCTTTAAACTCTAAAATCTTTGCTAAGGTTGTATCTTTGGTTATTTTCATTTTTTTAACCTCTTATAATTTTCTATTGCCTTTTTTAATGCCTGTGTCCCAAGTATTGAGCAGTGGTATTTTATAGGAGGCATTTTTCCAAGGCCATTAACAATGTCATCTGCTCTTATTTTTAATGCATCATCAATTTTTTTACCCTTTGCAAGCTCGCACATCATATCAGATGAAGCTATTGCAGCTATGCAGCCATATGTCTTAAACCTGATATCCTTAATAACATCATCTTTTACTTTCAGGAAGATTTTCATTACATCGCCACACCTTGGGTTTCCTACCTGGCCAACTGCATCAGGGTTTTTTATCTCTCCTGCAAATTCCGGATTTTTGAACCGTTTTAATGTTTTTTTTGAATAATACATTTTTATTCCTTCCAAAAGGGCGAGATTTTTCTCAGGCTTTTTACTATGCCTGGCAATACACTTATTGTATAGTCAATCTCTTCCTGCGTTGTAAACCTGCTTAAAGTAAGCCTTAAGCTGCTGTTTGCCTGCTCAGGGCTTAAGCCAATTGCCATCAAGACATAGCTCGGCTCAAGTGTTTTTGCAGAGCATGCAGAGCCTGTTGAGGATGCAATTCCCTTGTTGTTTAAATAACCGCAAATTGCCTCTCCCTC
The DNA here is from genome assembly GCA_964403775.1 of uncultured Methanosarcinales archaeon. Taxonomy (GTDB): domain Archaea; phylum Nanobdellota; class Nanobdellia; order Woesearchaeales; family CG1-02-33-12; genus CG1-02-33-12. The sequence goes on along the minus strand of CAYOHL010000005.1, from coordinate 2,181 downwards.
AATTCCCTTAAATGAAAAGTTTGCATTGTTGCACAATCTTTTGCTGCCTGTTGGCCCGTTAAGCTTAACTTCTGGTATTTCCAAAACCCCTTTGATCAATTTATCCCTTAAATTGGCCATATAAGCAATATGCTTTTTGTCCATGGCAAGTTTCGCTGCCTCTGCAAAGCCGACAATGCCGTGGATGTTTTCAGTTCCTGCTCTCATTCCAAATTCATGATCACCGCCATGCTGCCATGATTTTATGCTTGTGCCTTTTCTTATGTATAATGCCCCAATGCCTTTTGGGCCATGGATTTTATGGGCATTTAAGGTTATTAAGTCAATATCCTGCTTTTTTACATTTATCTCTGCTTTTGTATAGCTCTGGCATGCATCTGTGTGAAAATAAACATTATGCTTTTTGCAGACCTGGCCTAGTTTTTTCAGGTCGTTTATTGTGCCTGTCTCATTATTGCCATGTATTATTGAAACAAGGATTGTTTTATTGGTTATTGCTTTTTCGAGCTCATCCGGATTTGCAAAACCCTGTTTATCAACATCAAGATATGTTATGTTAAAGCCCTGTTTTTCAAGCCATTCGCATGTTTTCATAATGCATTTGTGCTCTGTTTTTGAGACAAGTATATGATTTCCTTTTTCCCTGTTTGTAAAGGCTATGCTCTTTAAGGCAAAATTATTTGACTCTGTTCCGCCTGATGTAAAAATAATTTCATCTGGCCTTGCTTTTATTGATTTTGCAATTATTGCCCTTGACTTTTCCAATGCTTGTTTTGCTTCCTCTCCAAATGCATGTGCTGATGATGCATTTCCATACTTTGCAGTAAAATAAGGCAGCATTGCCTTAACTACATTTGGGTCAAGCATTGTTGTTGCGCCGTTATCTAAATATATCTTCTTCATTTTAACCCCTGGTTAGTTTTTTATTACATCCCACTAGGCAGTTCTTTTTGATGTGTTTTTTCACTATGCTGAGCATCGGGGCAACTGTTTCGCTGTTTAAGGAATAAATCCTCTGCTTTCCTTTTTGCTCGACATTCAGGATATGGCACTGAAGCAGTTTCCCTAAATTATGGGATATCCTGCTCTGCTCGCCATTAAGCCTTTCTGTGATTTCTTTTACGCTTAATGGCCCATATTCTAAGGCCAAAATTATGCCTAGCTTTGTCTTGTTTGAAAAATTCATGAAAAAGTTGTTATATGAATAATTCTTCATATGAATAGAAATTCATAGGTTATTTATATAGTTTTTGGTTTTAGAAGTCAATCGGGCTTTTTATTTTAGCTATGGCTGCTTTTGAGACATGAGTGTAGACTTGTGTTGTCTCAAGCCGCGAATGCCCGAGAAGCTTTTGTATTATTCTTAAATCAACTCCATTTTCAAGCAAGTGAGTTGCAAAGCTATGGCGCAGCATATGGGGTGTTACATTTTTGATTATTCCTGCTTTTTCAGCTGCTTTTTTTATTATGGATTCAATTGACCTTATTGAATATTTTCTGGCTTTTGTGTTAAATATAAGGCCTGTGCCAAGGCCATATAGCTTAAGATGCAACCTTGTTTTCTTTGACAATAAGGTTATTCTGTCTTTTGAACCCTTGCCTTTTTTAATGTGAATAATGCTTCTGTAAAAATCAATGTCTTCAAATCTTAGGTTTATCAGCTCGCTTACTCTAAGGCCAGCAGAATAAAGAAGCACAATGACAAGCCTGTGCTTAAGATTATTTGTTGAGCTTATCATTTTTTCAATCTCTTTTTTTGAGAGCACTATAGGAAGTTTCCTTTCCCTCTTTGGAATCTCAATGGTTTTGTCAGAAAGATAATTCCTTAAGGCAGCGCAGGCCAGTCTTACAGTTGCAGTGGCCTTTTCAGACAATATCAAGGAATAAATAAAATCAGAAGCACTTTTGCCTGATTTAAGATAGCTCTTTATGTAGTAGGAATAGGCCTCAATAGTCCTGTTAGAAAATCCCTTTAACCTCCACTTCCTTACAAACTCTTCTATGTGTTCATCTTCCTTAAAATCCATTTTAGGCCCAGAAAGGCCTATAAGGGCCAAGATTAATAAGGATTGGCCTCAAAAAACCTCAAGATTTCCGGATTATATGAATAATTTAATCCACTAATAGATGTTAGGCAAAATTTTTTGCCAGTAGTTAAATGTAGGATTAAAAGAAATAAAA
>CAYOHL010000004.1:0-26147 GCA_964403775.1 uncultured Methanosarcinales archaeon | reverse complement strand
AATATAACCCTTACTAAACTTAATAATTATGCTTATTAAAAAAGAAATCCCAGCTTTAATTGCCTTATTCTGTTTTTTTTTATTATTATTCCAGACTGTTGGTTGTAAAAAAAATTATTATACTCCAGAGACTATACAAGGGGAAAATGAGTCTGAGATTCCTTTACCTGAAAATAATTCAGTTTCTGATTCTTGTGCAGATGTTACAGGGCTTGCTTTTAGTTCTGTTAGTTATCTCACTAATCCACAATATCCAAACGGATATTCAGTATGCCAGGATGAATGCATTGACTTGGATACAGATTATGGCACATGGACATCTTATGAAATCAAAAAAGGTAATGAATGGTGTAAATTAAATAATAATCAAAATATAAAATGCTGTGCATACTGCCCCAAAGAAACACATTATTGCCCAATCAGTAAATCATGCATATCTGACTCAACTATTGAACAAGGTCTTCAATATAAACTTGAATGCCCTTACATAACCTTATCCTGGGATAAGGATGAAAAAGCAATTTCCTATGAAATTATCCCTTTTTATGATGGGGATAAGGATGGAACAGAGGATGGCAAGTGCGAGGAAGACGTATCCAACACCAAGGAAAGATATTTCTATTATAATTTAAAGTCAAGTGATTGTGCAGCTTATTATACAGGGAATGTAAAGTTCCAGATTATTCCCCAATATTCTGACGGCTTGTCAATAGAATCATATAACACAGAATGGATTGATGTAAGCGAATGCGAACTTGGACTAAACATGAAAAGTTGTAATAATAATTATATAGATTTGAATATAATTCCCCATGGCTCATGTTCTAGTTCTAAGCCATATTTTTGCTATGATGGTATTTTTATAAAAGATTGTTCTAAATGTGGTTGCCCTACTGGCTGGACATGCTGGGAAAATGTTCCAACTGGCAGTGTATGCAATCCTAAATGGTTGTATAATTACAATGAGTTTGAAGTGCCAAATGATGAGGGCTTCCTGAAGCTACTTGAAGACCCTTATTATGATGAACCTGGTTTAATTTTATCCTGGATGAAAGAAAATTTTGAATATGAAAAGCATCCTGATTTTGAAGGAACATACTCTCCTTATGAAATGTATATAAAGAAAAAAGGAGTTTGCAAAGATATGGCAACTTTTGCTGCATATGTACTGCATTACCATAGGTATGATTCTTACATAATGTTTATTTCTTGGAAGGGTGGTAATGCACACGTCCTGCCTGTATATAAGGATGAAGAAGGATATGGCTTTTTCTCTCAAAATAATAAATTTTATTATAAGGGTTATAACTCTTTTGAAGAAGTAGCTAAGGCAGAAAGTTGGTGGAATAACAAAAAAGATATAAATTATTATAAGGTTTGGAATTACGATGGCCTTTTAGCTGAAGAACCAGTTTACAAGGGCAAAGATTATAGTAATGAGTATGAGGACTTCTCAAAATATGAATGGGTCTAGCAATACACAACAATTTACCAAAATTTTATATACTGCCTCTAATTCTTTGTAGATATGGCACTAACTGAAAAACAAAGATATGAACTGAAGAAATTTATCAAGAAGCTCGAGGTATTCAGAAGGCCGCACACAGAGCTTATTACAGTGTACATACCGACAGAATATGACCTAAACAAGATAATAAACCATTTAAAGCAGGAGCAAGGGACTGCAACCAATATAAAGTCAGCTTCAACAAGAAGGAATGTTACAGACAGCCTTGAAAGAATGATCCAACACTTACGATTATTTAAGCAGACACCAAAATATGGCCTGGCTGTTTTCTCTGGAAATGTTGCTGAAAGGGAAGGCCAGATTGATTTAGAGGTATGGAGCATCGAGCCTCCAGTGCCTTTAAAAACCAGGATATACAGATGTGACAAGCAGTTTGTCCTTGACTTGTTGAGGGATATGCTTGACACAAAAGAGGTTTATGGTCTTGTTGTACTAGATAGGCGGGACGCAAACATTGCTTTGTTAAAGGGAAAAACAATAATTCATTTGGTTAAAACCCATTCACAAGTGCCTGGAAAATTTAAGGCAGGCGGACAATCAGCAGCCCGTTTTGCAAGACTAAGAGAGGGTGCTGCAAAAGAACACTTTAAAAAAGTTGCAGAATACATGAAAAACCAGTTTTTAACACTAAAGGAACTTAAGGGAATAATTGTTGGCGGTCCCGGCCCCACAAAATATGATTTTATTGAAGGCAATTACATCACCACAGAGGTGAAAAACAAGATAATTGCAGTAAAGGACTTGTCTTACACAGGGGAATTTGGCCTTCAGGAATTATTAGACAGAGCCCAGGATGTGTTGGCAAAAGAAGAGGTAGCAGCTGAAAAAGAGATAATGGGGAAATTCTTTGATTTATTGTCAACAAAGCCAGGGATTGTAAGCTATGGTCTTGATGAGGTAAAGAAAAACCTTGAGATTGGAACAGTTGATATATTATTGCTTTCAGAAGACCTTGATGACAGCACAATAGATGAAATGGAAAAACTGGCAAAACCAGTTGGCACTAATGTCAAGATAATTTCAACAGAAACAAGAGAAGGGGTTCAGCTGAGAGAGCTTGGCAAGATAGCAGCTATCCTAAGGTATGAGGTTTGAAAAGATTATTATAGCAAGGCTATTTCTTTTATAAAATGCAACTAATCAAAGAGGCTTTTGAGAAACTTTATCCTGATAAAGAATTTAATTATTCTGTAAAGCTTAAATATTCCTCAAGGTTTAAGCCATACAATGCCAATGTAAGGCACTATAAAAATAATCTTGAGTTCAGCTTAAGCAGGCAGTGGAAACATATAAGCAAGGATATTGTGGTTGGATTAATACAGTCCCTTTTGTTAAAGGTTTTCAACGACAAAAAAAACACAATAAACATTGATTTGTACAATTCTTTTATAAGGAACCTTCATATATCAATCCCAAAACAGAAATCAGACCCAATACTTGGGAGCTCTTTCAACAGAGTAAATAAAAAATATTTCTACAATCTTATTGAAATGCCTAACCTTGAGTGGGGAAACAATTCAAAAAGAAAACTTGGTTCTTATGATTATCACACAGACACAATAAGCATAAGCAGGATATTTTTAGATGCAGAGCCAGAGCTTCTTGATTATTTGATGTATCACGAGATTTTGCATAAGAAATTAAAATTCAGGAGCAAGGCCAACAAGAGCTATCACCATACAAAAGAATTTAAGGAAAAAGAAAGGGAGTTCAACAACCATAAGGAGATGGAGAAAAAAATAAAGGATTTAATCAAAAAGTCAAAATACAAAGGGTTTTTAAGGTATTTTAGCTAAAAATCATAGTTATGATAAAAATCAAAGAAATCAAAGCAAAATCAATTATAATAAAATCTGGTTTGCCAGATTCAGATTTTGTGATAAATCCATACATTGGATGTATGCATGGTTGTATTTATTGTTATGCAAGATTCATGAAGAGATTTACAGGCCATACAGAACCCTGGGGCGAATTTGTTGATATAAAAATTAATGCTCCTGATTTAATCCCAAGAAACACAAATAAATACAAATGTAAGTCCATAACAATTAGCTCTGTTACAGACCCTTATCAGCCAGTTGAGAGAAAATACAAACTCACAAGAAAAATTCTTGAAAGACTTATACCACTTCAACCGCATTTGGATTTGATGACTAAATCTGATTTAGTAGTTAGGGATATTGATTTGTTTAGGCAATTCAAAGATTGTATTGTTACTATTTCCTTATCAGTCTTGGATGATAAAATCAGGAGAGAATTAGAACCATTAACATTTCCTATTGAAAAAAGGATAAATGCTCTAAAAGAACTTCATAAAGCAAAAATACAGACATCTCTTTTCATATCACCTATTTTTCCTGGAATAACAGATTGGAGAGAGATAATTGACAAAACCAAAAATTTTGTAGCTGAATATTGGTTTGAAAATCTAAACCTTTACCCATCTATCAAAGATGAAATTTATAAGTTTTTAAGAAAAAACAAACCAGAGCTTATACAAAAATATAAACAAATATATTCAAAACATAGTAATTATTGGAATGCTGAAGAAAACAAAATAAAAGAATTTTGTAAGAAAAATAGGGTTAATTGTAGAATCTATTTCCACCATTAATAGGGCCTTTTAATCATAAAATCAAAAACTATAAATATAGCTGGTTTTCCCTTATTAAATGAGGTAATTGTTATGGCCACAAAACTTATTGCAGCTGGTTCAATCCAGATTGGAAGGTATATTATTCTTGATAATACTCCATGCAAGGTTATCAGTATCCAGATATCAAGGCCAGGAAAGCATGGCCACTCAAAAGTCAGGATAACAGCAATAGGCATTATTGACAATAAAAAGAGGGATATAGTAATGCCTGGCCATGATATGGTGCCAACGCCTGTAATAGACAAAAAAACAGCACAGGTTTTATCAGTGCATGGCAATATTGCTAATGTAATGGATGCAGAGACATATGAAACATTTGACTTAGAGATTCCTGAAGAATTAAAGGCAGACTGTGTTCCTGGCTCAAATGTGCTTTACTGGTTGATTTTAAACAGCAGGGTTATGAAGCAGGTTAAATCAGAATAGGTGTAAAATGGTAAAATTCTCAGAGGCAGAGGCAAGGATAATACATAATATATTTATATGCAAAAACTGCAAGACAAAGATAAGGGCCAATATAATGAAGGTTCTCCAGGGAAAAATCAAGTGCAGGAAATGCAACAGCAAGGCATTAAGGCCCATCAGAAAGAAATAAAATGGATTTTCAGACTATTTGTGCTTTTGTATTTATAGGTTGCATGTTGCTATTTCTTTATGCTAAAAGAAAGAAAATAGTTATTCAGAGGATTTTATTCCCATTTCTTTACTTTGCTATGTACAGGACCAAGCTTGGGTTAAAATCAATGAATAAAATAGCAAAAAAGCATCCAAAGCTCTTAAAATACCTGGCATATGCTGGCATTATTGTTGGTTTTTTGGGCATGGCATTGATATCCTTTTCACTTATGCAGAACATTTATAGGGTAGTTACTGCTACCACTGCTGTTGCAGGTGTTGCCCTTGTTTTGCCTTTAAAGGTCAAGGGCAGTTTCTATGTTCCTTTCTTTCATTGGATAATCTGTATATTCCTTCTTGCATTGGTTCACGAGTTCTCACATGGCGTTGTAGCAAGGGCTTACAAACTTAAAATAAAATCAAGTGGAATAGCCTTTCTTAATATTTTTGTTCCTGTAATCCCATTGGCATTTGTTGAGCCAGACGAGAAAGAATTAAGAAAAAGGCCAAAGATGCAGCAACTGTCTATTTTTGCAGCAGGGCCATTCTCAAATATTGTATTTGCCTTTGCTGTCCTTGCTTTAATGGGGCTTGTTATTGCGCCAGTATCAAATGCTATCTTTGATTATAACGGAGTTTTAGTAACAGGATTTACTCCTGGCAATGAAACCTTTCCTGCAGAATCTGCTGGAATAACAGAAAATGAACTAATAGTTAGAGTAGATAATATGCCTATCAGCACTGTAGAGAACTTCACAGAGATAATGCAAGCTAAAACTCCTGGTGAATCTGTTGTTATTACAACAAATGTAACAGACTATAATATTACCTTGGCTAAAAGCCCGGAGAATGAAAGTAAAGGTTATCTCGGGATTTATTTGACCCAAAATCAGGAAATAAAAGAAACTATATTGCAAAAATATGGAAAGGTTTTTCCGGATATTTTTGTCTGGTTTGTTGGATTGTTTTACTGGCTCTATGTTTTAAATCTTGGAATTGGTTTGTTTAATCTCGCTCCCTTGGGCCCGATAGATGGCGGAAGGATGCTCCAGCTGTTGATGCACAGGCTCTTTAAGAAAAAGAAAGGGGACAAGATATGGAAGGCAATCAGTTTTATATTTCTGGGCATTGTTATAATCAATCTTTTATTTGCTTTCTTTATGTAATCACCTAGCTTTTTTAGAATTTCTTTTTTCAAAGTATTTTTTAACCCTTTTATCAATCTGTGGTTTTGCATTTATATCGAGCTTGTAGTAAATCTTTTCAGCCTCTGGACCCCATGAATATTTTCCTTTTTCACTCCTGATTTTGCTTATTCTGAATTCCTTTAAGGAAAGGCCCTTCTTAAGGTGGTAATATATTGACCTCATTGTTACTGAAGGAAAAATCTCTATATAAGCTTTGTATATGTCATAGCCATAGGCAGACTTCATAAAATAGAGTATCTCAACAATGTTCTGCCTTATCTTGCTCTGGACTGGTCTGCCTCTGTTCATAGAAGGGGTTTAACTAGTTTTTTTTAAATAATTTTCTATATTGAAACTAATTTCCAAAAGCTTTTTATTTAACCTACCAATCTTATTTTTTATGATAAAGGCGATTATATTTGATTATGGGAATGTTATACATAAGTGGGATAACAATATTTTTCTGGAGAAAGCTGTTAAAAAATCCAATAAAAGTTACAGGCATATTAATAATCTTATATTTAAATCAGGACTGCAGGATAAGTTTGAGTTGGGAGAACTATCAGCAACAGATTTTTTTAGAATAATAAAAAAACAATGCAATCTTTCAATGCACAGGACGGAATTTTTTAAGGACTACACAAACAGGCTCTTTGAAAAAATTCCATCCACCCTTACCTTAATTAAAAGATTGAAGAAAAATTATAAGATTGCATTGCTTTCAAACACAACAAAAATTGATTTTGAGCGCGTAACCAAAAAATTAAGGGAATTCCCTTTGTTTGATTCTGTTACATTGTCATTTAAGATTGGATATGCAAAGCCAAAGAAAGAAATATTCCTTGATGCACTTAAAAAACTAAATCTTAAGCCAAATGAATGTGTTTTTATAGATGACATAAAAGAGTATTCTGAAGCTGCATCAAAGCTGGGTATTCATGGAATATATTACACTTCCTATGAAAACCTGATTAAAGAATTAAAAAAATTAAATATAAAGGTTTGATTTATTGCTGCGGCCTCAGATTCCTTCTCTCAGCATCTAGTAATAATTTTTTTTCTGTTATTGCAACTGTCTGCCTTATCTGCTGTACAGCATCTGGATTTGCGCTTATGCTGTCAATGCCCTGCCTTACAAGGAAAGCAGCCATCTTTGGCTTTGAGCCGGCCTGTCCGCATATTGAGGTTTGAACATTGTATTTTTTGCATATCCTTATAACCCTTGAGATTTCTGCAAGAACTGCTGGATGCAGCTCATCATAATGCTTTTGCACCAAATCATTGTTTCTGTCAAGGGCAAGAGTATACTGGGTTAAGTCATTTGTTCCAAAGCTCACAAAGTCAATCCCAAGCTTGCATATATCCTCTATTATCCAAACAGAAGAAGGTGTTTCTATCATAACCCCAAACTCAACATATTCATCCCCAAAAATCTCATCCAGGATTTCCTTTGCTCTTCTAACCTCATCAATCCTTGTAACCAAAGGTATCATAATCCCGACATTCTTCAACCCTAATTCATGGACTTTTTTTATTGCCTCAAACTCTGCTCTTAAAAATCCGGGCTGGTCCAAAGAGCGCCTTATGCCTCTCCAGCCAAGCATCGGGTTTTCCTCTTCAGGCTCGTCAGAGCCTCCTTCAAGGCTTTTGAACTCGTCTGTAGGGGCATCCAGTGTTCTATACCACACAGGCTTGCCGTCAAATGCCCTCGCAACAGCTGATATGCCCTTAACTAGTATGTCAATAAGCTCTTGCTTCCTGCCCTGCTTTACTAAGTAAGCTGGATGGATTTTTGTTCCTAGAATCATGTGCTCTGCCCTTAACAAACCAACTCCGTCTGCCCCTGTTGCAGCTGCCTTTTCAGCATATTCTGGAAAATCCATTACTACTTTGATTTGGGTTGCTGTGATTAACTCGTCATAATCCCTCCTGGTTTCCTCTGCCTGCTTTGGTTTTTTTATTTCTATCCTTCCTTTATAGACCTTGCCATGGGTTGCATCTACTGTAACCATTGTGTTTTCCTTTAAGACAGAGGTTGCATTTCCAGTTCCAACAATGCAAGGTATGCCCATTTCACGGCTTACAATTGCAGCATGGCATGTTGTTCCCCCCATATCAGTTACAATGGCAGATGCCCTTTTCATTGTCGGCACCATATCAGGATTTGTCATTTTTGTAACAAGAACATCTCCTTTTTGAACCTTGGAGAGGTCATTAATATCATGTACAATCTTAACAATTCCTGATGCAATTCCAGGGCTTGCTGTATTTCCTGCGGCTAAAACCTCGGCATTGGAAATATCAGAGCCTTCCTCAGCATCTGTTTTTTGCTCTTCTATTGTTATTTCCTCTGCCTCTTTTTCTTCTTCAACTTTTTTTATTGTTGTTATTGGCCTTGTCTGCACAACATAAATCTTATTTTTTTCAATAGCCCATTCAATATCCTGTGGCTTGTTGTAATGCTCTTCTAGTTTGTTTGCAATCTCTGCAAGCTCTATAATTTCCCTTTCTTTTAATATCTGGATGCCTCTCATTTCTTCTTTTATTGTTTTCTTTACAGTCTTTCCGGATTCATCTCTTACATAAGCCCATTCCTGCTCTTTTACGTCTTTGCTTTTTATCTCCATTGTATTTTTATCAACAATGTAGGAATCAGGATTTACAGAGCCGGAAACAATTGCCTCTCCCAAGCCAAAGCATGCCTCTACTACAATCTCATTCTCATTGTTTGTTGAGGGATTTACAGAAAAGGTTACACCTGCTTTGTCTGAATTAACCATTTTCTGCACAACAACAGCTATTAATACTTTCATATGCTCAAAATTATTTTTTACTCTGTAGTATATTGCCCTTGCCGTAAATAATGATGCCCAGCATGCCCTGACTGCCTTGACAACATTCCCACTTCCCTTTACGTTGAGAAATGTTGCCTGCTGACCTGCAAACGAGGCCTCTGGCAAGTCCTCTGCAGTTGCACTGCTTCTAACAGCAACAAATACATCCTCGCTTTTTTTTACTAAATCAGAGGCACCTGTTTTTTCATCAGTTATTCCCATGCTTTCATATGCATCTATAATCTCTTCTTTAATATCATTAGGAATTTCTGTTGCTATGATCAGTTTCTGTACTTCATTTGCCTTTTTCTGCAGTTCTTCATTATTTTCAACATTAAGCCCTGAAAGGATTTGTATTATTTTTTCTTTTATGTTTGTCTTTTCTATAAAGTCTTTGTATGCATCTGCATTTACTATAAATCCTGGAGGGACAGACATACCAAGATTATACATCTCCCCGAGATTGGCCCCTTTGCCGCCAACAATAGAGATATTATCCTTTGATATTTCCTTGAACCATAAGATTGCTTTCATAATAACACCTCTTATTTTAATGCTCTGATGTTAAAAACTTAATCAAATGTTTATATAAATCTTTCTGTTTAAAAATTGAAAAACTATTTATATTAAGGAGCTATTAAGCATTTAATATGGGAAAGGAAGAATTAGTGAAATATTGGACCAGCAACAAAATAATCAAAGATAAAAGGTTAATAAATGCCTTTAGGTCTGTTCCAAGAGAGAAATTTATTTTAGAGGAACTAATAGGTGAGGCCTATGGCGACTATCCACTGCCTATTTTAAAGGGCCAGACAATATCACAGCCAACAACTGTTATGATAATGATAAATGCTTTAGAACTTAAAAAAACTGATAGGGTTTTAGAAGTTGGCGCTGGCTCTGGCTATTGTGCTGCAATAATGTCTAAAATAGCTAGGTTTGTTTACACAACAGAAATAATTCCAGAGCTTGCAGATTTTGCAGCCAACAACATAAAAAGGGTTGGAATAAAAAACATTGAGGTAATAAATCATGACGGCTCTCAGGGCTATGAAAAACAGGCCCCCTATGACAAGATAATGGTGACTGCTGCATGCCCAAAAATACCACCGCCCTTGATAGAGCAGCTAAAGCAGAATGGAATAATAGTTGCACCTGTTTCATATTTTCTTGGCCAGAGTATGATAAAAGGCATAAAAAAAGGCAAAGAGCTGAAAACAGAATCACTTGGCAGTTTTGTTTTTGTGCCCTTGAAGGGAAAGTATGGCTATTGAAAATTTAGTTTAATATTTTTAGTATTTCACTATTACTTTATGTATTAGAAAAAATTTCAAAACATTTAAATACTACTATAATTATTATTGACTTAATAAAATTAGGATTATAAAATGAGGTGTAAAAATGAATAAAAAAGGGTTTACTCTTTCTATAAATATGGTTGTGATACTGATTCTTGCTATTGTTACATTAAGTATTGCCTTGGGTTTTATTACTGGATACATGCAAGATTTAATAGATAGTATGAAAGGGTTTCCAATTTTAGAAATAGAACCAACTTCAGATAATCCAATAAGTTTTATTCCTTCAGCCATACAAAGAGGAAAAGACAACAAGATGAGTATTGGATTCTATAACAATGAGCAAGATGATGTTTCTAATACAGTAATTCCACAAATAACATGCGAGGGAATTAGTGAGGTAACAGTAAAGGCTTCAGGCCTGAATATTCCTGTTGGCAGTTGGGAAAGGTATTCTGCTTTAGTATCTGTCCCTAAAGACACGTTTTCAGGATTATATTCATGTACTCTAACTATAAGTCAAACAGAGAAAACCTTTTTCATGGAAGTTAAATAATATTTTCTTTTATTTTAATATTTTCAAGGCCTCATCAACACTCTTGTTGTCAAAGATAATTTTCTTCAGGGCCTTTGTTATCTTTAACGGATGCTCGTGCTGCCATACATTTCTGCCGACTGCAAGGCCTGAGGCGCCTGCCTTCATAACCTCATAGGTTCTTTGCAACAGCTCTTTGTCAGAAAGCCTTGGCCCGCCAACAACCAAAACCCTTGTTTTTCCAGCTGATTTTACAGCCCATTTAAAGCCCTCAAAATCATTATTATAGTTTATTTTTACAAAATCAGCTCCGAGCTCAAGGCCTATGCGTGCAGCATAAGCAATTGTTTCAGTTGAGAGCTCATCCTTGATAAACCTGCCGCGAGGATAAACCCAGGCAACAACAGGGATTCCATAGGTATGGGCTGTTTCAACAAGCTTGCTGAAATCCTTAAACATCTTGTATTCAAACTCAGAGCCAGGATAAATTGTGTATCCAACAGCCTCTGCCCCAAGCTTTACAGCACGGCCAATCGAGCAGACCTGGCTTGAGACTGGATCACCCTTAAAAAGATTTGTCTTGCCATTAAGCTTTACAATTAAAGGAAAAGATGCATTATGCTTGTCATAATATTTCTCTGCAATGCCATGATGCAGTATAACAGCATTGTATTTTCCGTTTTCCGCTATTTTAAGGACATGGTCCGGATTAATGTTATTAAGGTTGAAGTCTGTTGGCCCGTGCTCAAGGCCCTGGTCATATGCAAGAAACAAAGACCTTTCATTATGCATTATCTTCTGCATCTGCAGCTTTGTCAAAAAACCCACCTCTTTTTTCTATTTTATCATCTCAAGGACATCGCAGACCTTGTAAATAGTGTCCTTTACTGTCCTTATTCCTATATTGTCCTCTTCAAACGGCTTTTGCACGATTCCGCCAAAATGGCTTCCATCCCCAACAACAATCATTCCATGGATGTTCATCCAGGCATGTATTGCTTCAATGGTCTTTTCCTGGCCGCCATTTCTTGATCCGCCGACAGCAACAGCAGCCCCGACTTTGTTCTTTAGCAAGCTGCCGGCTCTTCTTAAAACCAAGGTTCTGTCAAAGAATGCTTTTAATTGCGAGCTGACAGAGCCAAAATAAACAGGGCTGGCCACAACAATTGCATCAGCATCCTCTAACAAAGGCAATAATTTTTTCATATCATCCTTTATACTGCACTCTTTTTTATCCTTGCATAACCCGCAATCATTACATCCAGCTATTTTATATTCAGAAAGAAATACCCTTGCCGTGATAAAACCCTTTTGCTTGGCAATATCAAGAACATAGTCTATTATTCTCTCGTTATTTCCGCTTTTAGTCGGAGAACCGCTTATGCCCACAATCTTCATTTTTACATTAAAATAGTTTTATTTTTTTAAATATTTCTGTTTTTAATTGCATTTTTTTTATCTTTACCGCGCTTTTCCTGATATTTTTCAATGCTTCCCTGTATTTTAATAACTTATTTTTTGCACCACTATGCTGTATAACTGATTCTGAGTTTACAAGCCCCAGTCTTAATGCAAACTCAATATTGTTTCTTTTTATAATGCCTGACAGGAATGATGATGCAAAGGCATCTCCTGCACCTGTGCTCTCAACAACCTTTGTTTTATTTGGTGTCATGGTGTAAATATTTTTTCCATCATAAGCATTAATTTCTTTTTTTCCGTTTGTGATAACCGCAATACTTGGACCAAGCTTGCAAAGATTAGAAAGCATTACTTCTGCATTATTTTTTCCTACTAATAATGAGGCTTCTTCCTTGTTTAATATGAGAATAGTTGTTCTAGTTAGAATCTTTTTTAAATAGCTCTTGCCTTTTTTTGCGAGGTAAGTGCTTGGATTAAATGCTATTTTAATATTATTTTTTTCAGCAAATTCTGCCAGCTTTTCCAATGCCTTAAATGAATCAGAAACCATTGAGGAAAAATAAAACCACTTTGTTTTTAGTTTTTTAAGGTTAATATCAGAAAACTTTAACTTGTCATTTGCACCCTTGTATGTTAAAATAGTTCGGTCATGCTCTATTGAATCAAGAATTATTGAATAGCCGGTGATTTCCTTGCTTAGCACGCCAATAAAATCTATCTTTTCTTTTTTTAGTAAATCAAGAATTTTTTTTCCATTCTCATCATTTCCCAAACTGCCGAGGTAAGCTGTTTTATGGCCCAGCCTCGCCAGAGAGACTGCTGTGTTTGTTCCGCCGCCACCTGTTGTAAACCTGAGTTCTTTAATCAGGATTTTAGAGCCAGAGGGATAAGCAATCAGATTCTCCTCAGAACAGGATGTTTTTATCTTTATGAGTTCAGACCTTGTGTTGGCAAAAACATCAATGGTTGCAGACCCTACTGTAATGATATCATACATTTTACTCATTAAATAAAGCCCTGAGTTTATATATTTTTCTGAGAAAAACTTAGTTGAGGTCTAAGATTATGATTTAGAAAACCTGATAAAACCAGTAATTAAGAAATTAAAAAATAAATAAAAATAAATTGTTTATTTTATCTGTGCAAGTGCATATATTTCCTTCAGGGCAACTACAACTGTTGCAGGCACAACAAATGCCATCACAGCGTTTAATATTCCGGATAGGTATTCCCCTATATACAATATAGTTGTTAATGTACCTGATGCTCCTCCTGCATATATCACTAACACTAATGCTACTGCCATCCACACAAAATCCTTTGTCTCTTTGCCTCCTATGTTCACAAACCCGACTATCAATCCCAGCAATATTAGTAGGGATATTAGCCAGGGACCTAATGTTCCTAAGTAACCGCCTATCAGTCCCATAATCACTGCAAGCACAACTCCAAGGACAAAAGATATCTCTCCCACTTTTTTCTCCATTAGTTACACCTCCTTATCTGTATATAGCTAGATTTTCTAGCTTTTTTATAACTTTATTTTAATTCTTTATAAACCTTTGTAACCATTTTACAGCACTCACTAATTTTTTAATTTCTTTGCCGATTTTAAGAATAAAATCATAAAACTTTTTTTATTAAAATTTTTTATGGAAAAAATATTTCAGCTGCTAACCAAACCAAATGCGCTATATTTTATTTATAGCAGATAATCCAATATTTTATTTTTTCTGAAAGATTTAACGCGTTTCAAATTTTCACCAAATGTGTCTTAGATAATGCTATTAAATTTTTAACATCGACAATAAAACTGCATTTTCTCTTTATTTTACTGATAATTTTTGTTTTGCAATCAACAATTTATTATGATTTATTCTCAAAAAAATTATTTTTTAAATTCAAAAAACAAAAAGTTCTCGACGGAAAATATTTTTCTCTTGAAAAAAACGAAAATTATTTAAACAATAAAAATAAAAAATAAAATTAGTGTTGTTCAAAACACAAAAATTCAAGAGGTGAAAAAATAATGGCAGCAAGGAAGAAAGCTAAGACAAAGAGAAAGGCAGTTAAGAGGAAAGCTAAGAAAACGGCTAGAAAGAAACCAAAAAAGAGAAGAAGATAAAAACCTTATTTTACCTGCCTCTTTATTTTTGCAGGCAGTTCTTTTATTTTTTTAATTTTTGTAAAACTTTAAATATTTGCTATTCTTTATTTATTGAATGCAGAATAAAATCCTAAAAATTATCGAATTATTAGAGAGAGAGTATCCTCTAACATTTTTTTCAAGACAAAAACCATTTTATGTCTTGATTTCTACAATACTTAGTCAACGTACAAAAGATGAGAATACAATAAAGGCCTCTAAAAAATTATTTTCAAAATTTCCAACTGCAAGGAAAATTGCAAATGCAAATCTCGCTGAAATTAAGAATCTGATAAAAGAATCAGGTTTTTATAATATAAAAGCCAAAAGAATAAGAAATGTTAGTAAAATTTTATTAAATGAATATAATGGAAGAGTTCCTCATGAGTTAGACAAACTTCTTCTGTTACCTGGAGTTGGAAGAAAGACAGCCAACTGTGTCCTTGTTTACGGGTTTAATATCCCGGCGATACCAGCTGACACACATGTCCACAGGATATCAAACAGGCTCGGGGTTGTAAAAACAAAAACACCTGAGCAGACAGAGCATGAGCTAATGGGGAAAATCCCAAGAAAATACTGGATTAAAATAAATGAATTGTTTGTAAAGCATGGACAGACAATCTGCAATCCAATAAGACCTAAATGTGATAAATGCGTTGTAAGCAAACTATGTGATTTTAAAAAATACCAAAAAATATTTAAAAGATAAGGAACTAAGACTATAAAAAGCGCTTTTTGAGGTGATAAAATGGAAATGAAACATATTTTAGCAGTTCTGATTATGCTTATGTTAAGCGGATGTGCTGCAGAAGTTCAAGAGCAACCAGAGGAAACTGTTACTCCAGAAGTAACACCCCTGGTAGAAGAACCTGAAACCATTATTGAGGAATCAGCTGAAGGGGAACCTGAAGTTTCTGGCGGAGCAGAAGATGTCCAAGTCCTTAGAGCAGGATTTGATCCCGAGGAACTGGCAGTAAGCATTGGAACAGTTGTTACATGGAAAAACATGGACAACAGGGTGCATATAGTCAGTGTAATAGGAAAGGATACAAGCCCAAGACTAGAAGAAGGACATATCTTTGAGTATGAGTTTGAAGAGGCGGGAACATACCAAGTTATGGACATAATATTTGGATTCAGGGGCACTGTAACAGTAGAATAAATCTTTTATTTTTTAACTTTTTTAAATTTAAGATTTTTTAAAATAATGTTACATAAACTCATTTAATCCTTTTTGCTTATGTTTGTTAGCATGTTTAGGCTCTACAACATCTTCTTTTATATCTTTATCAGAAAATATTGGATAGCCATACTCGCCGTCAAAGCCCGGCTGGATTTTTATTTTTCCATTCCTGACATTAATTATTGCCTCTGCAGTCCTTTCATTGGTTATTTTTTTTAGTTCATCTAACGGCAGATTAAGTAGTATGTTTATTTCAGACCTTGATTCACTAACTAAGTCATAGTATGCCTTCCATGTTTTTTGAGTTGCAATCCCTGAATTCAAAAGCCTTGATAAAATTTCTGACAATGGAATTAATGATTTGAATGGAACAGCATCTTTTGGCTTAAAGCCAGCAGGCCTGTCAGCAAGCTCTTCAACCCTGTGCAATACCCCTATTGTTAATTTTCTTCTGCATACAGGGCAGACATCTTTATTTTTTAGAGATTCCATTGGGCTCATGCAAACATTGCAGTTCCTATGCCCATCAAAGTGGTATTTTCCATAGCTCGGATCAACCTCTATTGTTTCAATTAAGCCTTGTTTTGTTCTTATTGCCTTTAGAATCAAATCATAACCTAATTCTTTTAAGTCAAATATATTGCATTCTCGGCCAATGCGCCAGGGCCAGAATGAATGCATGTCAGAGTTGCTTACCAGTGTGTATTTATCTAAAGAGCTTAACCTCCAGTTCATTTCTGGATCAGAGCTAAGGCCTGTTTCAAGAGCATGAATATGCTTTGATTGGTCTTTAAAGCATTCCTCTACACTATCAAAGCCAGATTTTGAGCCGAACAAGCCAAACCATGGCGTCCAGACATGAGCAGGTATTATTTCTACATCCTTATCAATTTCCTTCATGATTTCAACAAATTCAGGGCATTTTATTCCGAAAATTGGCCTGCCGTCATAATCAACTCTTCCATATTTTTTTAGGTATTCTATTATTTGTCCAACAACGTCAAAATTTCTTGCAAGTATAACATTGTGAATTTTTCTTGACTTTCCATCCTGGAGGTACATTAAGGAGATTTCTGTCTGGAGAATAAAATTAAAGCCTGTTTTTGTTTTTAGAATTCCAGTTCCATCCTCACTAAGCTCATTTTTCAGCTCTTTAAGCCATAATGGATGTGTAAAATCTCCTGTTCCAAGAAGATTAAGGCCCTTTAATCTTGCATACTTCTCAAGGTTCTTTATGTTTAGTTCTTTGGATGTGGCCCTGCTGTATTTAGAATGAATATGAAGGTCAGCGATTATTCTCATTTGCCCTGATAAGACAGGTCTATATAAAAAAGTTGCTATAATACCTTATAATCAGTCTTTTAAGAATATTTCATTAATCAGTTCAATGTACATTGCAGCAGACCAGGCCTGTGCCAAACAGCCCTCTGACCTTAGCTCTTTAGAGCTTGACAACTCAGCATGATGGCCTATTGCCCCCAACCATAAAATATCTTTTGTGCTTGCTTTTAATATTTTATCAATGTATTTTTTGTATCTTTTTTTATCCAGCCGGTATAAAACAATTGCAGCAAGGTTGTTTATCCAGAACCATGAATCGCCGTTGTGGTAGCTTTCATTATTTTCTCCTGTATGCTCTGGCCTAAACAATAAACTATTTTTGTCTATTGTTGAGATTCCGCCCCAATTATTCCATAAACTTTTTAATGCATTGTCAAAGCATCTAACCCATTCTTTCTTTGCCAGAAGCCCAGGATAAATATAGGCAGCAATAAAAATGTTTGGCCTTACTGTAAAATCATTCAAACCATCTGCAAGGCATTTTTTATTCCAGAATTTATTCCTGACTTCATTTTTTAAGCTGTATCCAAGCTCTCGATAAATCCTGTTATTTGTAAGCTCATGCATCAGCCTATATATACTTAATTGCATTGCCTGAATCTCTATCCTGAACCCATCTCTCTGCAGGCTGTCCATCCATGTCTCGTTTGCATTATTAAAAACAAGATGCCCTCTTGTGTGGTATTTTATCATCAAATCAAGAGAATACCCAATCCTTTCCTCTATTTTTTTAATTTCATTTTTTGTAAGGTGCTTCCCAATGGCTTTTTTATTTTTCAAGATACAAATTAAATTTTCTGCTCTTTTTGAAACCCAGCCGGCAGAGTCAGCGCTCCTTAATAAAGCGCCTGGCTTTGTTAACAGCTTTCCGTCATGCAAAACAGATTTCAGATGCCTGAACAGGATATTTTTTGCCAAACTAAAATTTTCATATAACATTAAGGCTTTTAATGAGACGGCCTCATCCCTTGTCCAGAACTGGAAGAACCACGGCAGACCAGCAAAAATCCCTTTATTACCAACAGCCAATGAATCAAGAGAGCTTAGTGTGCAAAAGTATGCCATCAGAACATCATTTTTAATGTTTTTTCTTAATTTTAATAGATTATCATAATGCTTTTTTTGCTTTTTTCTTAAAATTTCAATATTCCTGAAAACATAGTCTGCTTCCTTTTTTGCCTTTTCCTTGTTTTTTGAGAAGCTGAATACAACCCTGTCTGTCTTTAAAGTCAGAGCTGAAAAAGCATACCTCTCATAAGGCATTGAATTTCTTTTTTTGTCAAACTCATAACTTATTTTTTCCCACTCTCCGGCTTTCTTGAACATGCCCTCAAACTTAAGCACTAAAAATAAGGAATACTCCTCTTTTCCATCAGTGATGTCTTCCCTTGAATCTGTTTTTTTAACAAACTTAGCTATTACCTTATCCCCCTCCTGCCAGATGCTGTAAAACCTACCCCACTGCCTTTGGTCATAGCTTTCCTTTGCATCAAAGACAATTTCAATAGCGCTTGTGCCAGTTACCTCATAAACCAATGAATCATAATAATGAGGCATAAAAAATGTTTCGGTTGCACCGCTGCATCCCCTTTCAATCTCATAAAACTTATTGATTATCCTGCTTGTTTTAGCAGAATCAACCATATGCAGGCCTTCAATAATTTTATACATTTTTTCATCAAAGAAGAAAAGCCCGTCATACCTGCTTTTATTTCCATTTGCAAGGCAAAAATACCCCCCCTTCTTGTTTGTAATTAGGAATCTATTATCATCTTTAGCTGATTTGCTTTCTATCTTATGATTATTTACTAAATGAACTATCTTTGCCATTTTTTTAAGCAGAAAAAATTAAATCCTAATATATATTTCTTGCCTTTTTCTATTCCTCTCCCCTGTAAAATTTTGCAGCATCCTCAGGGCTTACAGAGTTTATTGTTGCATTTGTTGCCAGCTCAAAACCAGCCCATACAGCAAGCCTTGGGCATATTTCAATATGGAAGTGCAAGTCTTTTTCATCAGGAGCATAGTGAAGGAAGAAGTTATATGAAAGATTCATTTCCTTCAGCTTTAGCAAAATCTTTTTAAGCATTGAAGCCAAATCCAACAGCTTGCTTTCATCCATCTCTGTTATGTTTTTTATGTGCTCTTTTGGAAATACCCAGATTTCATAGTTGAATCTTGATGCATATGGGGTAAAGCTTACAAAACTGTCATTTTCAAAAACCCTTCTATAACTATTTTTTTCAATGTTAATTATTTTGCAGTATGGGCATGTTCTGTAAGTGTTAGCTGCATTAACCTCGTCCTCCACAAGCTTTGGCACCTTGTTGTATGTCATTAGTTGTGTGTGTGAATGGACTAATGATGTTCCTGCCTCCATTCCCTCATTTCTGAAAATAAGAACATATTTTGTGCCAGCTGTTTTGCTTAATTCACTTACTCTATTGGCATATACCTTTAAAACCTCTTTTATGTGATCTTCTGTTAAATCAGCTAGCTGCTTGTTATGGTTAGGAGTTTCAACTATCACTTCATGTATTCCAAATGCATCAGAGTATGTAAAATATTCATTTGCACACCTTATTTCAGGGCTGCCTTTAGTATCCACAGCAGGGAACTTGTTTGGAAACCACCTTATAATCCACTTGTTATTTTTTTCAATCCTTCCAGTCTCTTTTGGAGTAAGATTTTCATTACCAGGGCAGAAATAGCAGATTCCCTCTTTCTTTGCTTTGGTTTTTTTAAACTCCCTTGGCCTTTTCTTTCTTTCTGAGGCTATAATAACCCACCTGTCCAGAATATAATCTTTTCTAAGCTCCATTTTAACCAAGCCTCTTTACAGCAAGATTATATGCCTCAATATAGCTCTTGATCAAAACTTCCCAGTCAGCCAGTGCAGCTAATCTTTGGGCTTCCATCTTGTTTTTTATTCTTTCCTGCTTTGACAAACTGCTGAAATAATAAAGTGCATTAGCGAGCTCCTCAACAACCTGATCATCCTTTTTGCCTAGTCTTTTCAGGACAAATATTCCTGGAATTTTGGTTTGAGCTGATTTTTCATTAATATATCTTCCAAATCCAGCCAAGTCAGTTGTTACAGATGAAACACCAAGTGCAGCTGCCTCCAATGGCGTATAGCCCCATGGCTCATAGTATGACGGAAAAACACCAAGATGCGAGCCCTGCATGCATTCATAATAGCCCAAGTCAAGCAGCCTGTCAGCGCCAGTAAGGTAGATTGGATAAAAAACAACCTTTACCCTGTCTTCTTTTTTGTTTAATAGGCTAGCATCATTAAGGGCTTTTATGATAGAATCATTTTGCTCATCCTGCAGATCATGTGTTGTTAGCTCTGGCTCCCCTTTTTTCATAAGCTTCAAAACCTTTTTTTTGTTTTCATGCAGGAAATCCTCATCAAAAATATTTTTTTCTGTAATGCTCTTTTTTGAAACTATTGAGTAAATTATCTTGTTTTTAATCTCGCTTAGGTTATCATCAATACTATCCTTTATATCCTCAAAAAATGTCTTGTTTTCCAGCAATTCTGTTTTTATTGCCCTTATGTTGCCAGGAATCCAGAAAAAAGCCACAATTGTTTTGCTAGATTTTTCTTTTTTAAGTCTTTCATTTAGTTTTGCCAGTGCCTTGATAAATATATCAATTCCCTTTGCCCTGAACTCATATCTTCCGCACAAAAAATAAAGAAGCGTGTTATCAAGGTCAAATGAGTAATATGGAAAAAAATAATACATCAAAAATTCCTTTATTCTTTCCCTGTATAAACGATGTTTTATTGATGCTTCTTCAAATGTCGGGAACTTCTTAAGGTCAAGGCCGTTTGGCAAAAGCATATCTGGCTTTTTTCCAAGAAGATGCTCTGCCTCTATGGCTGTAATCTCGCTTACTGTTGTAAAAATATCTGAATTTAATGCAGTTTGCTTTTCTGCAAGAAATTTTGCCTGTATTCTATAGCTATAGGCCTTTTCCTCTGGATTTATTTTGTCAAATGTTTCATAAAGCTCTTCATTTGCAAAGGACATTGTCCTGCCAAGAATTGTTGCATGTGTTGTAAACACAGTTGCAACTTTAACCTTATTTTGTTTTAGGTAAAGCAGGCCTGCTCCTGCCAGCCATTCATGAAAATGTGCAACAATTTTTTTATCTTTGAAAACATCTTTTATTTCTTCAAGAAGCTTTCCAACAGCATATGACCATATAACAGGCTCATCAAATTCAAAATATTTTGTGTTAAGGGAATCTATCCTGAAATTATTCCATAAGTTTGTTTTTATCTCATCTTTTTTGGATGTAAATCCGCTGAAATCAACAAGAATTGTATTGGGCTCTCCTTTAATAAGCCAGCTGCCGTAATGGCACTTTATGCCATCTTTCTCTAGTTTTTCAAATGCCTTTGATAGCTTGTCTGGCGGCATTTTTTCCTGGAATTCGCCAGCAACCTTTTCAGGAAAAAAAGGGCCTATTGCAAAATAATTTTCCTTGTAATATTCCATTATTTCAATGGCCTTTGACTTGACAACAGTATAAATCCCGCCAACTTTATTGCAGACCTCCCATGAGATCTCAAATAAATAATCTGCTTCTTTTTCCATTTTAATCAACAAATATCAAATCATCTGGCCAGTCTTCCTTTATCTTGCCATGCATTATATTAACCAAGGGCATGTAGTTATGCAGCATTACTATTGGAACATTGAGTGTTATTACCTCTGTTTTAATAACAGCATCCTCGCCAAAAAGTCTTTTGAATTTTGGAAGAATCTCAGCATTAAAAACCTCAATAATATCAGATTCTAATCTTGATTCAATTGTTATTGCTATTATTGCATGGCCATCCTTATCACCAACAGAGCAATCTGCTATATGTTTTAACTCTATCAGCCTTGGCATTTCCCTTCCAATTTTCTCAATTATATTGCTTCTAGTTATGCCGTATTTGAAAGTGATTATATACTGCTGTTTTGCACTAAATCTTCCAGTTCCATTGATTCCATTATTTAAATAAGTGAAATAATTAATTAGGCCTTTCTTTTCAAGAATCTTTCTTTTCCTGTTTACTGTTTTTACAGGGACTTTTGTATTTTTGCTTATCTTGTTGTCAGAAATTTTAGGGTTTTTAATGAGCTCTCTTATTATAACTTTCTCTTGCTGGTCAATTTCAACTATATTAATGTTAAATCACCCCTTTTGTGTCATATGATAAATAATACTTATATAAATATGTTTTGTTTAGTTTTTTTAATGGCAAATTTATCAGTAAACAATGGTTTATATTACTGTATAGTAATCGGAAAGTTATTTAAGTAATAACTATTTCTGTCTAATTTAGTTAGATATGACTATATAAACAGCAAAAGAGGATTGAATGAAGATTTTAATGTTTGGCTGGGAGTTTCCTCCTTTTAACACAGGGGGCTTAGGAACTGCCTGCTATGGACTTACAAAAGCCCTAAGCAAACAAGGGATTAGCATAACATTTGTAATCCCAACAGCGCCAAAATTAATTAAATCAGATTTTGTTAACCTCATAGTTGCAGCTTGCACTGATTTTCTTGATATTAAGAGAGTAAGCTCTTTGTTAGTTCCCTACATATCATCCAAGGGATATGATAATATGTACAGACAAAGAAGAATAAAATCAGACAAAAACCTTGGATTAATATACGGACAAAACCTTTTTGATGAGGTAAACAGGTATGCCATCAAGGCAAGGGAAATAGCAGAAAACGAGTCTTTTGACTTGATACACTGCCATGACTGGATGACTTATCTGGCAGGAATTGAGGCAAAAAAAATCTCAAAAAAGCCATTAATTGTGCAAGTGCATGCAACAGAATTTGACCGCACAGGAGGCCACCCAAACCAGGCTGTTTATGATATTGAAAGAAAAGGCATGCATGCTGCAGATTTGATTATTGCTGTATCCAATTTTACAAAAAATAAGATAGTAGAGCATTATGGAATAAGCCCTGAAAAAGTATTTGTTGTTCATAATGCTGTTGAATTTACAGGCTTTCCTGATAAAGAGGATTTTAGGATAAAAAACCAGGATAAAATAGTTTTATTTCTTGGCAGAATAACACTCCAAAAAGGCCCTGATTATTTTATTGATGCTGCGAAAAAAGTGCTTGAAAAGGAAAAAAACATTAAGTTTATTGTTGTAGGCTCTGGTGACATGGAAGCAGACATGATAGAAAAAGCAGCCAGGTTAGGAATAGCAAAGCATGTCTTGTTTACTGGCTTTTTAAGGGGTGATGATATTGACAGGGCATATAAAATGGCAGACCTGTATGTTATGCCATCTGTTTCAGAGCCGTTTGGAATAACGCCATTAGAAGCAATGAGAAATGGAACTCCTGTTCTTATATCAAAGCAGTCAGGTGTTTCAGAGGTTATAAAAAACTGCCTTAAGGTTGACTTTTGGGATATAGATGAAATGGCCAGCAAAATAATAGCAGTGCTTAACTATAATGCATTGCATCACTGCTTGAAAGAGCATGGATTAATAGAAATAAAAAAAATCAGCTGGAATGAGAGCGCTAAAAAATGTATTAATGTTTATGAAAGAGCATTAAGCAAATCATAGGAGGTTTAAAATGGACTTAAAAAACAAGGTTGCTATTGTAACAGGCTCAAGGAGGGGAATTGGCAAGGAAATAGCACTTGCCCTGGCAAAGGCAGGAGCCAATGTTGTTGTCAGCGACATAAACCTAGATGACTGCAACAAAGTAGTTGAAGAGATTAAGGCAATTGGAAAAAAAGGGCTGGCTGTTAAGGCAGATGTTTCAAATCCTGAAGATCTTAGCCAAATGATAAACTTAACAACAGAAAAATTTGGCAAAGTTGATATACTTGTTAATAATGCAGGCATATATATGCAAAAATCATTAACAGATCTTACAGAGCAGGATTTTGACAGGGTTTTGGATATAAACCTTAAAGGGGTTTTTCTCTGCTCAAAAGCTGCTGTTCCAGAGATGATAAAACAGGGCAAAGGCAAGATAATCAATATAACATCTATTGCAGGCCAGGTGGGATTTGCAAACTCTAGTGCTTACTGCGCCTCAAAGGGGGCAATAATAAACATGACAAGAGAGCTTGCTCTAGAGCTGGCGCAGTATAAAATAAATGTTAATGCAATAGGCCCGGGCGTGATAGAGACAGACATGACAAAAGAATTATTAAAGGATAAAGCAACAAGGGAAACATTATTAGCCAATATCCCATTAAGCAGGATTGGAAAGCCAGAAGACATAGCAAATGCAGCCCTGTTCCTTGCCTCAGACAACTCAGACTATATAACAGGCATTACACTATTTGTCGATGGGGGGTGGATTGCACATTAAAGCTTAAAAATGGTATCAATCTGTTTTTATTTTCAGGTTCACCAGCCTTACAGGCTGAGGAATTATAATGTATTTGAGATTGGAAAGAATCATAGCTATACCAACAGGCAGAAGAATTTAGACATACTAAAAAAAGTTGCAGAAAAGTGCTACCTCCCTACTAATAAGCTGATGCTTGACCTGCTTAACAAGCATGAGGAATTCAAGATAAGCTATTCTTTTTCAGGCGTTATCTTAGAACAGCTAGAGGAATTTATGCCTGATATTCTGCAGTCATTCAAGGATTTGGTTGATACTGGCAAGGTTGAAATTCTTGATGAGACATACTACCATTCACTTGCATTCCTTTATTCAAAAAGCGAGTTTAAAGAGCAGATTATTTTGCATAACAAGAAGATAAGAAGCTTGTTCAGGCAGAAACCAACAGTTTTCAGAAACACAGAGCTTGTTTATAATAATGAGCTTGCAAATTTTATTGAGTCAATGGGATACAAGGGAATACTGGCAGAGGGTGCAGACCACATTCTTGGCTGGAGGTCTCCAAATTTTATTTACAGGCCGAAAACAGCATCAAGGATAAAGCTTTTGCTTAAAAACTACAAACTATCAGATGATGTTGCATTCAGGTTTTCAGACAGGAGCTGGAAGGAATGGCCCCTCACAGTTGATAAATATGCTAAATGGATTAATGCTGTTAATGGAAACGGCAATCTAGTAAATCTTTTTATGGATTACGAGACCTTTGGAGAGCACCAGTGGGCAGATACAGGAATATTTGGCTTTTTAAGAAACCTTCCTGGGGAACTATTAAAGCACCCTGACAATGATTTCAAAACTCCAAGTGAGGCAATAAGAAAATATAATCCTGTTTCAGAGCTTGATATCCACAGCCCTGTTTCATGGGCAGATATTGAGCGGGATACAAGCGCATGGGATGGAAATGACATGCAGAAGTCAGCAATAAATGAGATATATTTTATGGAAGAGGCAATAAAAAAGTCAAAAGACCAAAAGCTTATTAATGACTGGAGGGCGTTACAGATAAGCGATCATTTTTATTACATGTGCACAAAATGGTTCAATGATGGCGATGTCCATAAATACTTTAATCCTTATGACAGTCCTTATGATGCATTCATAACCTTTATGAACATAGTTAATGATATAAACTTCAGGTTAAAGGAGCATTATGATAAAAATAATTTAAAAAAAGAGGTGGTAGTATGAAAACAAAAAGAGTTGGAAAAAAAATTACTAAAAAAAATGCAAAAATAAGCAAAGATATATTAAAAGAGGCTAAACCAGAACATTATTTTTTTGTTCAGGATGGAATGGTCTTGAAAAGCGTACTGGATTTGTCTAAATATCTTGATAAAATGGCTGACGATATATTTAGGCATCATGTCAATGAGATGAAAAATGATTTCGCCAGCTGGATAAAGGATGTCTTTAAAGAGCAAAAGCTTGCAGAAGAGCTTTTGAAGACAACTGATAAGGACAGAACACAGCTAATCATCTTAAAAAATATAATAAAAAAATTCAGCTAAAAGAGGGGATAATAATGGCAAAAAAAATTTTGTTTCCAGAAGATGCAAAATCAATACTTTCAGATGTTAATCCAGCGCATAAGTTTAACCTGCACATGGGGACATCGATAGCAAATCTTGGGGAACTTGCCGAGGCACTGGAAATAATGGATGATACTAATTTTAAATATCATGTAACAAAAGAAAAAAATGATTTCAGCAGCTGGGTCAGGGATATTATAGGGGATATTGAACTTAGCAATGATTTAATGAAGGCAAAAACCAGGAAAAAGGCATTTGAGCTAGTCAGCCGGAGAATTGAACATCTTAGGGAATTAAAAAATGATTACCCTGCAAAGGAAAAAGTAATCTTGTTCAATAATGAGTTTTTTATTGGCCTGCTTTTAGGATTGATACTGGGCTTTCTGATTTCAGCAATCATACAGGGTTTGATATCATAAAAATCCACAGAAAACTCCTACCAGCATCTAAAGATGCTGGTTTGACGG
>CAYOHL010000003.1:0-34258 GCA_964403775.1 uncultured Methanosarcinales archaeon | reverse complement strand
CACTTTAATAGACTATCCTGAAATGGTTGCAGAGCATATTTTTAATGACCTCAAGAAAATGGAAAAAAACATTAATATAAAATTTAATGGTGAGTCTATTTTAGATAGTTATGTCAATGTTGTTATGCAGAATCAGGATGAAGACAAGAAAAAGATAGCAAATTTTCTCACCAAAGTCCAGGAAAAGATAAGCAAGATAAAAAGCAAGAAGGTTGTTGAGGGATATATTAATCTGATAAAGGAAATAAATCTTATGAAGGTTGAGTTATAATTCTATCTGAAATTTATCTTCTTTTTTTGTTTTAATTGATTTTTCTTTTTCTCAGTAAGGCTCATAGTGCCCCAGAACTTTACAAGGGCTGCAACAAACAAAAGTATCATGCTCATTGCAAGGAACTGCTCAGCCACAAGAAGGTTATTCATAAACCTTCCAAAAAAAGCGCTTGCTGCAAGAAATATTGCAACAACTGAAAACATTATCCATGATTCTGTTGGCATTTTATTTTTATGTAATATAAAGGTTATCACCATATATGCCAAGCTTATGTATATTCCTGATATTACAATAAGGTATGTAAGGAGTATTGTTCCTATTGTGCTCATTGTGTTAACAACAATTATGGATAATACAACAAATAAAAACAGGAGTATCAACTTTGTCCTTAGTTCTTTCATTTTAACCTCTTTTTAGTTTTTCATCAATTATTTTTGCAGCTTTCTTGCCATCTGATATTGCTTTTATGACTGTTGCAGAGCCAGTTATTATGTCTCCGCCTGCAAAAACATTTTTAATTGATGTTTGGTAATTAGTATCAACTACTATGTTTCTTTTTTTTCCTGTATTTAAACTTATTGTTTTTCCGATAAGAGGATTTGGGCCCTGGCCAATTGCAACAATAACCTGATCACAGGCTATTTTAAATTCAGAGCCCTTTACAGGCAGGGGCATTCTCCTTCCAGAATAGTCTGGCTTTCCAAGTCTCATTCTTATGCATTCAATGCCCTCAACATCATCTTTTCCGATTATTTTAAGAGGATTTGCCAAAAACATGAATTTAATACCCTCCTCCTCTGCATGCTTTATCTCCTTATCCCTAGCAGGCATTTCAGCTCTTGACCTTCTGTAAATTAGTGTAACATCAGAGCCAAGGCGTTTGGCAACCCTTGCAGCATCAACAGCAACATTTCCCCCTCCAATAACAACTGTTTTTTTTGCTTTCTTAACAGGCGTTGTGTATTCAGGAAACTTGTAAGCTTTCATGAGGTTGTTTCTTGTTAAGAATTCATTGGCAGAATAAACATTACTAAGGTTTTCCCCATCAATACCCAAAAAGTACGGAAGGCCTGCCCCTGTTGCAATAAAAACAGCATCATATTTTTTAAGGAGCTCATCAACCCCAAATAGTTTTCCTACAACAGAATTAAGTTTTATACTAACACCTAGCCTTTTTATGTAATTTATCTCATCCATAACAATCTTTTTTGATAGCCTGAACTCTGGAATCCCATAAGTTAAAACACCGCCTGGCTTGTGCAGTGCCTCATAAACAACAACCTCATTGCCCATTAACGCAAGCTCTGAGCCGCATGCCAATCCAGCAGGCCCAGAGCCAACAACAGCAATTCTCTTGCCTGTTTTTTTTATATTCTTAACAATTTTTTTTGCATTTTCTGCAGCGAATCTTTCAAGAAGTTCTATGTTTATTTTAGGCCTGCTTATGCATGATTTTTTGCATTGCTCTTCAGCTGGGCAAACCCTTCCGCATACTCCCGGAAGGCTGTTTTTTTCAAGTATTGTTTTCAAGGCCAGGTCAAACTCTTCACATGCAATATGGTTTATGAATTTTTTTATTGATATGCCGGCAGGGCATCCTTTCTCACATAAAGGTAATTGACACTGCAAACATCTTTTTGCTTCTTTTACGGCCTGCTCTCTTGTGTACCCAAAAGATACCTCATCAAAATTATGTATTCTCTCTTCAGGATTTTGCTCTTTTTGCCTTTGTTCTTCGTTTTTCATTATTTTTTCAAATGCATGCACTCATGCTCTTCTTCCTTATACCTTGAATTTCTTTTAAGAAACTCATCCCAATGAATATCATGGGCGTCAAACTCAGGACCGTCAACGCATGCAAACTTTATCTCATCTTTAACCTTGACCCTGCAGCTGCCGCACATTCCTATGCCATCAACCATTATTGTGTTAATGGAAGCTATTGTTTTTATTTTCTTATCTCTTGTAAGATCAGAAACAGCCTTCATCATAATAGGCGGCCCTATCGCAATAACCATGTCAATTTTTTCATTTTTAATTAAATCATTTAATGCCTCTGTGACAAACCCTTTTCTGCCAAAAGAACCGTCATCAGTGCAGATTATTGTCTTATTGGAATTTTCCTTTATTTCATCAACAAGGAAAAGAAGCTTTTTTGTTTTTGCGCCTATTATTGATATTACTTTGTTATTTTTTTTCAATGCTCTTAATTGGGGGTAGATTGCAGCAATTCCAAGCCCGCCTGCAACAAAAACAACTGTCCCATAGTTCTTAATTTCCACTGGATTACCTAAAGGGCCTGCAACATCAAGGACATAATCCCCTTTATTCAGTTTTGATAAATCCTCTGTTGTTCTTCCAACAACAAGAAAAATAATTGTTATTGTCTTTAAGTCATGGTCTGCAATTGTTAATGGGATTCTTTCCCCTTTCTCATCAGTTCTTAGAATGACAAAATTTCCAGGTTTTGCCTTTTTTGCAATATCAGGAGAAATTACCTTCATCATAACTGTTTTTTCTGCAAGAAATTTCTTCTCTTTTATTTTATACATCTTCCCTGCTTTTCTCTGTATTCAGTTTTTCAGTCTTTTTCTTTAGAGGAATCAAAAATTTTTTCTTGTTTTTGTCAAGGTCAAAGAAGCTGTCTGCATCTTCTGTAAGTTTTGATGATGCAGTCCTCCCAAATGCTATCACCTCAACCCTGCACCCAAGGGCTCTTCTTAAATGCTGGACCAAAGGGCAGAAATCACCATCCCCGCTTACTAAAATAATAGTATCAAGCTTTGGTGCAAGCTCTATTGTATCCATTGCAATGCCAATATCCCAGTCACCTTTTTTTGCGCCGCCAGGAAATATCTGCAGATCTTTTGACTTTACCTCAAAGCCTATCTGCTCAAGCTTGTCAAAAAAGTTTTTCTCATCCTTTACATCTGCCTTTATGCAGTATGCTATTGCCCTTATCAGAGAGCGGTTTCCAACAGCCTCTTTTAATATTTCCCTGAAATTAACCTTTGAATGGTACATATTTCTTGCAGAATAATACAAGTTCTGTATGTCAACAAATACCCCTACTCTTTGCTGATTATAATGTAATGCCATTTTAACACCTCTTCATTTTGGAAGAAAAATCTCAAAGCCGCATTTTGTGCAGAAAACACGCCCTGTTTTCTGGTCAAACTCCAAGCTTAATGAACTGCATTTTGGGCATCTTTTTACTATTGTTGGAATTTTATCAAGACTTAGCTTTCTTAATTTTTCTTCAACATCCTTTTTCCATTCTTCATAAAGTTTCATTTTAACTCTTGCTCTTGAGGAATCCATAAACAGAATGTGCTGCTATTGCCCCTTCTGAGGCTGCTGTTATTATCTGCCTGAATTTGTTAGAGCCAGAGGTTATGTCGCCAGCAGCATAAATTCCATTAATATTTGTTTTTTGTGAAGAATCAACTATGATATAGCCCTCTTCATCTAGTTTTATGCCTAATTTTTTTGTCAAAGCAGTTGATGGGACAGAGCCTATCTCAATAAACAGCCCGTCAAGGGCAAGCTTCCTGCTATGGTTAAATTCCCTGTCAAGAGCAATTGAATGCATCATCTTACTGCCATTAACAGCAACAACATTCGTACTGTTTATTACAGTTATTTTTTTGTTTTTCTCAAGCTGGCTTACTCTTAATGGCTCTGCCCTTATTTTTTCCTTTCTGTAGATTATGAAAACCTTTTTTGCATATTCTGCCAACAGCAATGCAGACATTGCAGCAGCATCATTGCCGCCAACAACACCAACAACCTTGTCCTTAAAAAAAGCAGCATCGCATGTTGCGCAATAGCTTACCCCCCTTCCAATAAATTCCTGTTCCCCTGGAATGTTAAGTTTTCTTCTTTTTGTTCCTAAAGCAACTATTACTGCTTTTGATTTATAAACTCCTTTTTTGGTTGTTATTATAAAATTATCATTTTTATTTAATTCAACAATATTCTCACGCTTTATATCAACAATGCCATTGGCCTGCTCTTTAAATCTGTTCATTAATTCCATGCCTGAAACAGACTTAAAGCCAGGGTAATTCTCTATTTTGTAGGCATCGGCTGCCATTCCTCCAATCTCCTTACCCATAACAAGAGTAGTCAGATTATATCTTGATGCATAAATAGCTGCTGAAAGGCCGGCAGGCCCTGCCCCTATTATAATTAAATCATAAACCATAAACTATAATAAAAAGAGGATTATATTTAAATGTATTGCAAATTTTTCTTGTCATTTTTATTTAACAAAGGCATTATATTCCTAAAAATAGTTTCATAAGCTTTATATATAAACTAGTCTTTTAGCACTAAAATGGTTGAAATAGAGTTTTACCCAATAGATGCAAGCTATAGTGTGGAGCAGGACAAGGCAGTTGTAAACCTATTTGGAAAAACAGCTGATGGAAAGCAGATTTGTGTCAGGGATGAGGGTTTTGAGCCATATTTTCTGGTTGTTCCAAAAAAAGCCAACATAGACAAGATAAGGGAAAAAATAGAAAAAACAAGGGTTGAGAGAAATGGGATAATAAGCACAGTGACAAAAACAGAGCCATGCAGTAAAAAATTGCTTGGAAAGAATGTAAATGCCTTGAAGGTATTCACAAAGTTGCCAAGGGATATCCCTATTATAAGAAATGAAATAAAAAACCTTGATGTTGAAACATATGAGTTTGACATCCAGTTTACAAGAAGATATCTCATAGACAAGGAGATAATTCCATTGACACTATGCAAAACCTCTGGCGAGTTTATAAACAAGAAATCAAGGGTTTCTGTTATGAAAGCAGATAAAATAGAGCAGCTTGGTGATGATGTAATAGAAAACCCAAATATCCTTGCATTTGACATAGAAACATACAACCCATTAGGCAGGGTGATTGATGAAGAAAAAAATCCGATACTGATGGTGAGTTTTTATGGTGATAAACTAAAAAAAGTGGTTACATGGAAAAAATTTAAGACAACTAAAAATTATATGGAGTTTGTCGGCAGCGAGCTGGAGCTGATAAACAGGTTTAAGGAAATAATAGAATCCTACAAGCCGGACATTATAACTGGCTATTTTTCTGATGGGTTTGATTTTCCTTACATTGAAGCAAGGGCAAGAAAATACAATATAAATCTTGATATTGGCCTTGATTACAGCTCAATAAACGTCAGCAAAAAAGGAATCGCAACTACAAAAATTACTGGAATTGCCCATCTGGATATATTCAAATTTATAAAAAGAATCATGGGCACAACATTTGAAACAGACAGCTATTCGCTTGGCTCTGTTGCAGAAGAGATGCTGGGTGAGAAAAAAGGAGATATAAATCTTGGGGATCTCGCTTATACATGGGACAAAAAACCACAGCACCTTGGTAAGTTCTGCGATTATAACCTGCAGGATTCAAAACTGACATTTATGCTCTGCAATGAAATTATGCCTAATATTGTTGAGCTTGTCAAGATAGTCGGGCTTCCAATAGCTGATGTAAGCAGGATGAGTTTCTCACAATTAGATGAATGGTATCTTATAAAGCAGGCAAAAAACCTCAATGAGATTGTTCCAAACAAGCCAACTCATGACCAGATAAAAAAAAGAAGGCAGCAAACCTATGTAGGGGCTTTTGTTTTCAAGCCTACTCCAGGCTTATACAGTGACATAACCATCTTTGATTTCAGGAGCCTGTATCCGAGCATAATAACCTCTCATAACATATCACCTGACACATTTAACTGCAAGTGCTGTGAAGACAAAAAACATGTCCCTGGTTTTGATAAGTATTGGTTCTGCTTAAAGAAAAAGGGATTCATTTCAACAGTGCTGGAGGCGATTATAACAAGAAGAATGAGAATCAAGGAGATTATGAAAGGTATTGACAAGAAAAAACTTAAGCTGTTTAATGCAAGGCAGTATGCATTAAAAACAATCGGAAACTCAATGTATGGCTATATGGGGTTTTTTGGAGCTCGCTGGTACTCAATAGAGTGTGCAAGGAGCATAACAGCCTATGGGAGATATTATATAAAAGAGGTTATTGATAGTGCGCAAAAAACAGGTTTTAAGGTGCTGTATTCTGATACAGACTCCATATTCCTACTGTTAGATGGAAAAATAAAAAATGACACAAAGAAATTCATTGAGTCAATTAACGCCAATCTTCCTGGCCTGATGGAGCTGGAGTATGAGGGATTCTACCCAAGGGGGATTTTTGTATCAGCAAAGGAGGGACCGTATGGTGCAAAGAAAAAATATGCCCTGCTTTCAGAGGATGGCCAGATAAAGATAAAGGGTTTTGAAACAATAAGGAGGAACTGGTCATTTATTGCAAAGGAAACACAAAGAGAGGTCTTAAACATAATCCTAAAGCAGGGAGACCCAAAAAAGGCATTCGACTATGTAAAAAGCATTATCACAGCTGTTAAAGACAGAAAGATTCCCATTGAAAAGGTTGTTATACACACTCAGCTGCAAAAAGCAGTAAATGAATATGATGCAATTGGGCCGCATGTTGCAGTAGCCCAAATTATGATGGACAGAGGTATTTCTGTTGGCCCTGGCTCACTTATAGAGTATGTCATAACAAAGGGAAAAAATAAAGAAAAAATAAGGGATAGGGCCAAGCTTCCAGAAGATATAAGCAAGGATGATTATGACCCGGATTATTATATAAACAACCAGATTATTCCCTCTGTTGAAAAGATATTTGAGGTTCTGGGCTTTGAAAAAGACTTCTTGATAAAAGGCATTGACCAGAGCAGGCTCGATACATATTTCAACTGATTAAGATGGCAATTGATGAAAGAATAGATGCTCTTATTGACTTTGATGGAACATTAATCAAGAAGCATACACTTAATGATTTATTTAAAATTGCTATAAAGTATCAGGAAGACAAAAAGAAAGTTAAGGAATTCCATAAAAACAAAAAAATATACTTATTAAAGGAAATTTTTGGGAAAGATAGTGGAAAAGAACTTATTAAGGTGCTCTCTGTTTTAGAAGGGCTTCCTTATTCTATTTTCAAAGAAAATATAAAAGATGTTGAACTAAGAAATCTTTCAATAGTGGGGAAGTATTTAGGAAAGGATGAGAAAATCTTAGGAATATTAAGCAAGAATGATTCTTATATTATAGGTGATATGCTGGAATCATATGGCCTCAATAAACAACTGTATGATAATTATCGCATTAGGATAAGTGATGAGATTGTTGCAAACCATTTCAAACAAAAAAATAATGTTTTTACAGGAGAGGTTGACCTCATAGTTAACAACAAGATGGAACATCTAAGGAAATACCCTGATTTGATTTTCTTCAGCGATTTGGGAGATTGGTTTTCGTGCAGAGGGCATAAAAAGTTTATTAAGGTATAGGGCTTTTTGTTAAAAGAATGTTTTATTTAAATGCTGTTTTTTAAAGATGATTTCGAAAGATTTATATAGTGATATCCCTATGGTTTAGCTGTGGGGATCTTGGTTGGAAAATCTTAATCTATTTGAATCTATGGAGTTCTTGGAACCAAAGTGCCCGAAGTGCGGGACTGTGTTAGATTATGGTGTAAACACAAGGTTTGATGAAAGGCTTGGAGCACATATCTGCCTGAAGTGCAACTATACCCTAAAATAAATTCTTGGATTTTGTAAACAAAACTTATAAATATAAGATTATTATTAAATTATTTAATCATGAAAAAAATATCAAAAGACATGCCCATTGCAGAGATAACATTAAGGCGCTATGAAAGGCCCCACAAGCAGACTAGAAGAGAGGTTATCAGGAAGCTATGCCTAAGCATAGGTCTTTTGCAGCCAGGAGATTCCCGTGATGTGGTTGTGGATGTACTCTATGTTCTTTTAAATGCAAAAAAACAAAAAAAGAAACTAAGCTCAGAAGAGGTTAAGGATAAGGTTGTTCAGGCAAGAAAAAAACACAAGTTACAATTAATAGGGGTAGCATCATCAAACATAAGAAGGCAGCTAAGAAGATTAAAGGAACTGTTTATAGTTGAAAAAACAAATAACCTTTATAGGATTACAGAATTCTTAAGCATGGGCGAAATATTTGAGGAAAGGATTAATGGATTTTTAATGCCCTCATTAGTAGCTAGGGTTAGAGAATACTTTAATGCAGTCGATGAAAACCTCAAAAAAAGCAATAAATAACTAAATCAGTATACTAATTTCTTGTTTTTTCGTCAATAAAGGAAGATAAAAAACAGCAAAGTTTAAATACTAGCTCGTCAATAAAATAAATGCCCTTGACTTATGTTAAGGGAGTGTTCTAAAACAAAAAGGAGGTCAAAAATGGCAGAGAAAGTAGCAAAAGTGGGTGTCAAGAAAAGAGCAGGATATCTATACTTTGTTGACAGAAGCGGAGATGTCTCAAGAGTAGAGATGGCCAGGGGCGGAAGAAAGAAAGGCAGGAAGAGACAGGAAAAAGTGGCAAAAGCAGGAGTTAAGAAAGCAAAAGGATTCCTCTACTTTATCGACAAGAGCGGAGATGTCTCAAGAGCAAAGATGGCTCGCGGCGGGCACAGAAGAAAGAAGAAAAAGGCCAAGAAGAAAGCAAAGAAAAGGAGGCCTGCAAGGAGAAAGAGAAGAAGATAAATTTTTTATTTAATTTTTCTTTTTATTTACAAAAGATTTAATAACCAATTCTTATTTATTTTTAATATGTTTAAGGTTTATGAGCCAATGGAGGACTCTTTTCTGCTGGCAGGGCATGTAAAGAAATACTCAAATGGTTTTGTACTGGATGTTGGAACAGGATCCGGGATACAGGCAATAGCAGCCTCGGAAAAAGCTAAGTTAGTGATTGGGGTTGATATAAGTAAAGATGCAATCAAACTAGCAAGAGAAAATGCATTTAAGCAGAATATAAAAAATATTTATTTTTTTGAAAGCAATCTGTTCGGTTTGTTTGAAAAGATAGAAGCAAAAAAACATTTTAAATATGTTTTTTTAGAAAAATTAAAGGATAAAAAAATACATAGGTTCCTTGAAAAAAGGGTTTTGTTTGATTTGATTATCTTTAATCCGCCATATCTGCCCCGGGACAAAGGAATAAATGATAAGAGCATTTACGGCGGGCTAAAGGGTCATGAAATTCTCGAAAGGTTTTTTTCTCAGGCCAGCAGGTATCTAAAAGAAAATGGCCGGATTCTTATTGTATTCAGCTCGCTGACAAAAAAGGAGAAAATTGATGAATTACTGCAGGATTATTGTTTTGAATTCAATAAAATAGATAAAAAAAAATTATTTTTTGAGATCCTGTTTGTTTACATAATAAAAAAATCAGGTCTGTTAAAGAGGTTGGGGAAAAAAGGGGTGGAAAACATAAAAAGGTTTGCAAGAGGCCACCGCGGCCTTATTTACAAGGCCAGCCTAAAAAACAAAAAAATTGTTATAAAGACAAAAAACCCAGAAAGCAGGGCAAGGGCAAGGATTGCAAATGAGGTTAAATGGATTAAGGTATTAAACAAGCATAATATTGGGCCAGAACTGCTTTTCTCAAATAGAAAATATTTTGCTTATGAATTTGTTGAGGGGGATTTTATCCTTGATTTCATTGAAAAGAGCAAGAAAGATAGGGTTATTAAGACAATAAAAAATGTATTTAACCAGCTTTATATAATGGACAGCCTAAAGGTTGACAAGGAAGAGATGCACCATCCATTGAAGCATATTATAATTGATAAAAATCCTGTTTTAATTGATTTTGAGAGATGCAAAAAAACAAAAAATCCAAAAAACATAACCCAATTCTGCCAGTTCATTATGTCTAAAGGCACAAGGGCCTTGTTAAAGCAGAAAGGCATTGAGCTCAATAAGGACAGGATAATAAACCTGGCAAAAGCCTACAAGAAAGAGCAGACAAAGTCAAATCTAAACAAAATCTTAAGAGAATTAGGATAAACTCAGCAAAAATGCAGTTCAATGAAAATGTTCTAAAACTGGCAAAGAAGATTCCAAGAGGCAGGGTAACAACATATAAACTAATAGCTGGAAAATTAAAAACAAAGGCTTACAGGGCTGTAGGAGCTGCCTTGCATAAAAACAAGAGGCCAATAATAATACCCTGCCACAGAGTTGTTAATTCAAATGGGTTTGTTGGTGGCTATGCAAAGGGCACAAAAAAGAAAATATGGCTGTTAAGAAAAGAAGGCATTAAAATAAAAAACAAAAGAATAGAAGATTTTGAAAAAATCCTTTTCAGGTTTTAGATTTTTTTCTTCTTTAATCTCTTGATTTCCTTCTCAAGCTTAAGCTTGTCAAGCAGCTCTTTATACCTGTTCCTTATAGTAACCTCTGTAACCCCGGCAACATCAGCTACCTCACGTTGAGTTCTTTTTTCCCCGTGCAGCAATGCAGAAACATATAATGATGCTGCTGCAATTCCTGTTGGGCCCCTTCCAGAGGTCAGCTCTGCTTTTTGGGCCTGCTCAAGTATCTCAATTGCATTTGACTGCGTCTCTGCAGAAAGCTTTAAAGCTGAGGAAAATCTTGCTATATAATCAGAAGGATTGCTTGGAAAGATTGTTATACCAAGCTCTCTTGTTACAAACCTATAGGTTCTTCCAATTTCTTTTTTCTCAATTCCGCTTGCCTCAGATAGCTCATCTAGGGTTCTTGGAACCTCATGCCTTCTGCATGCAGCATAAAGTGCCCCTGCA
Source organism: uncultured Methanosarcinales archaeon (assembly GCA_964403775.1). Lineage (GTDB taxonomy): Archaea > Nanobdellota > Nanobdellia > Woesearchaeales > CG1-02-33-12 > CG1-02-33-12. The sequence continues at coordinate 23,296 of CAYOHL010000003.1, read as the reverse complement.
ACAACCGACTCCATTGAACGGCCCCTTACAAGCCCTTTCTGGACTGCCATAGTGTAAACCCTTGCTGCCTCCTCTTCAACAGAGCCGGGTAATTTAAGATAAGAGGCAACCCTTTTCAGCTCTGCAAGTGCAAGCTTAAGGTTTCTCTCAATAGCAGTTGAAATCCTGTACTGCCATTTTCTCAGCCTAAAGAATTTGTTTCTGTTTTTTGTTGTCAGAGCGCTTAAATCTGTTTTTCTTCCAATATCTGTACCCAAACCCTGGTCAAACTGGGTGTAGGTCATTGGAGCTCCAGCCCTTCTTCTTTTTTCAGACGAGTCGCTATCAAAGTTATGCCATTCCTGTGTAAAATCAACCATCTTGTCCTCTATAACAAGACCGCAGTCACGGCAGATGATTTCTCCCCTGTCCTTGTTCCAGAACAGGTTTATGCTTCCGCATTCAGGACATTTTTTTATGTAGTTAGGCATAATAAACACCCCCAAAATTTAATACCTTGAAGTTAAAATAATTTTAAACCAAAATTTTATAAATAAGAATAAGAAGTTATATATAAACCTTTCTGTTTTTAAAGAAAGATTTAAAAAGAATTTGTTTTTTGGGCTGTTAAATTGTTTTTTAAAACATTGCGAAAGGTTTAAAAGAAATAAGTTAATTTGGTTAGAGTAATTCAAATGGAAAAAATGATTCCAAAAGAAGTCTTTAAAATAATGGCATGCCCTGTCTGCAAGGCTGCACTTAAATATAATAAAGATAAGAGCAGGTTAGTCTGCACAAAGTGTAATGCTATTTATCTTATAGAAGGAGGGGTACCTGTCCTGCTTCCTCCTGGAATGCAAATCAGTAAAGCAAAAGTTATTTAAATTTAATAAAAATTTTAAATTATAAGCCGGGATCGCATAATCTGGCATTGCGCTGGCCTTGAGCGGCGAGCAATTTAATTATAGGATTTGGTTTTGCCCAAAACAGCCAGTTTCCGAAAGGATATCTGGGTTCAAAACAAATGGTTACGCACAGCTTCTTGCTAAGCTGGCACGCATAGAGGATTTGGCTTAAAATCCAAATCCCCTTAGTTCACTTCGTTCGCAGCCATTGGTGAAAGTCCCAGTCCCGGCGGTTTTTTATTTGGGGTAGAGATGAAATATGATGTTATAGGCATTGGATATCCCCTTCTTGACAAGGTTATAGAAGTAAGTGAAGAGTTCATATTAAACACTGGGCTAAGAAGGACAAGTATGAACCTCATAAACTCTGAGCAGAGCAGGAGGCTGCTCTCAATGCTGGATATTAATTCTGTAAAGGATTCTGCAGGAGGAAGTGTTCCAAATGCGCTTGCAAGCGTATGCAGCCTGGGCGGAAAATCCCTTTTTATTGGAATGATAGGCAATGATAATCATGGTGATAAATACCGGAGGCTAATTGAGGAATTAGGAGTTACCATTAACCTCAAATCATGCAATGAAATTCAGGGCACATCTGTTATTATGGTAACACCTGATGCTGAAAGAACAATGGCAACTTGCCTTGGAGCAGGAATGAATTTAACCAAAAATGACATTAACCTTGATGATATAAGCAACTCAAAAATCCTTCATATTGAGGCATACCAGCTTGATGGTGAAAAACAGAGAGAGGCAGTGCTGCATGCAATGGAGCATGCAAAAAAGAATAATATTTTAATTTCAGTTGACCTTGCAGACCCAGCACTCATAGAAAGGCACAGGGATAAAATAAACATGATTATCAAGGACTATGCTGATATTATCTTTGCAAATGAGGATGAAGCTGAAATGCTGACTGGAAAAAAGCCAATTGAGGCAGTTGAGGAAATAAAGAAATTCTGTAAGATAGCGATAGTTAAGATTGGTGAAAAAGGCAGCCTTGTTATGGATAATAGTGGTTTTCACAAAATAAAAGGCTTTAAGGTAAATACTTTAAACACAACCGGAGCAGGGGATGCTTATGCTGGCGGATTTCTCTATGGAATCTCACACGGCTTTGATGTCAAAACCTCTGGAAAGATTGCCTCATATGTTGCTGCGCAGGTTGTTGCAAGCCATGACTCAATGATAAAAAGAAGCTTGCAGAAAGAGATAAAAAAAGTTATCAAAGAGTGATTTCTTCTTCCATATAAGGAATCCTTGCTTTTAGGCCAAGCTTTTCAATTCTTTTTGAGAAAGGAATCATTGCCTCTTCTTCACCATGCATAAGAAATACTTTTTTTGGCTTTGGAGAAAAATGCCTAAGCCAGTTAAGCAATCCCTTATAGTCTGCATGGGCTGAAAAGCCTTCAATTGATTCAATTTTTGCCTTGACAGCAACCTCTGTGCCCAAGAGCCTTATTCTTTTTTCCCCTTTTTTTATGTAATAGCCGAGCGTGCCCCTTGCTTGATAGCCAACAAACAGCATTGTGTTTCTTTTATCCCATATGTGATGCTTTATATGGTGCTTTATCCTTCCGCCAGTGCACATGCCGCTGCCAGCAATAATTATGCACGGCTCATGCAAGTTGTTAAGCTTAATTGAATCTTTTACATTCTGTGTGTATTTTAATCCAGGAAAAGAAAACGGGTTGTCTCCTGAATTAAGAAGCTCTAGTATCTTTTTGTTATAGCATTCAGGGTGCCTTTTGAAAACCTCTGTTACCCTTATGCCCATAGGGGTATCAACATAAACACTTATTTTAGGCATTAGGTTTTTTTCAACCAGCTCATTGAGATCATAGAGAATCTCCTGTGTTCTCTCAACTGCAAATGCAGGGATAAGAATCTTTCCGTTATTATTATATGTATTGTGAATCAAATCAAGAAGCTCCTGCTTTCTCTCGGCTATTGGAGGATGTATACTATCGCCGTATGTTGACTCAACAAATACATAGTCTGCCTCTTTAATATATTCCAGGCTCTTGATTATTGGTGTGCTCTCCTGTCCAAGGTCTCCTGAGAAAACAACAGTTTTTTTCCTGCCTTTTTCAGTTACCTCAATCTGAACAGAGCTTGAGCCAAGGATATGGCCTGCATCATAAAATGTTGCATTGATATTCTTAGAAATCTGGATAGTTTTATTATATTCAATCACCTTAAATAATTTCATTGCACTTCCAACATCTTTCTCAGTGTAAATTGGTTTTCTTGGTGGCTGGCCCAATCTTTGTCTTCTCTTGTTCTCTAACTCAACATCATGCTGGTTTATCTTTGCAGAGTCAAGCATTATAATATTGGCCAAATCTTTTGTTGCTGATGTACAGAAAATCCTGCCTCTAAATCCAGCTTTCACAAGCTTTGGAATCCTGCCGCAGTGGTCAAGATGCGCATGTGTCAAAAGAAGTGCTGAATAATTCTTTGGATTAAATCCAAACTTATTGTAGTTTAAGGCAGTTTCTTTTTTGCTTCCCTGAAACATCCCGCAGTCAACAAGAATTTTGTCTTTTCCTGTAACCAAGCTGTAGCATGATCCTGTTACTGTCTTGGCCGCCCCGAAAAGTTTTATTTTCATATAATGTTTTCTAACAGAAGTAGTATTTAATTGTTTTCTTTGTTAAATATTTTGTATGACATAAATATTTTTAAATAAGTTAATTTGCTAGCTTATTTGGGGGAATATTTATGACAAGGGGAAAATTAAGCATTCTTGCATGTGAATCAGGAAGGCCTTTTGCAAAGAAGATTATAAAAAAACTTAAGGACAAGGGAGAGGAAATTGATATTATTAATTCTAATGAAACGCATTTTGCAGACACAGAGATTAAAACAACTATAGAAGAGAGCATTCGGGGGGCAGATATTTATATTATTCAGGATGTTGAAAATTCAGTCACCCCCTACTCTGTGAATGATAATCTGATAGCGCTGATGACAGCTATTGATGCTGCTTATAGAAGTGACGCAGATTATATAACTGCTGTTATTCCAGTGTTTCCCTATGCAAGGCAGGACAAGCAGGAAGGAAGGGAGGGTATAGGCGCAACAATGGTTGCAAAATGGATTGAAAGTGTTAATGCAAACCATATTATAACTTTAGATATACATAATCCAACTATTGCTGAATCTTTTACAAAAATCAAACTCGAAAACCTGCATGCTTCTAAAAATATCATTGATTATATTAAAAATAATAAGGATGATTTTAATCTTGAAAATCTAGCAGTAATGTCCCCTGATGCAGGTGGAGTCAAAAGAGCTAAATATTACGCTAAAATGCTTGGAGCGCAGGTAGTTTTTGCCTATAAGGATAGAAACTATAATATGCCTAATTCCATTGAATCAATACAAATAGTTGGGGAAATTAAAGGGAAAGATGTTTTAATAATAGATGATATGATTGACACTGCTGAAACTTTAATAGAGGTTATTAAGGCATCCAAGGAGCAGAGTACCAAAAGAGTGTATGCAGCCTGCAGTCTTGCTTTGTTTAATAGGCCAGCCATAGAAAGAATAACAGAATCTTATGAAGATGGGTATTTAACATCTGTTATTGGAACTGATGCTGTTTATCATGGAGAGGGTTTCCGGGAAAAAAATCCCTGGTATAAAGAGGTTTCTGTTGCAAACTATTTTGCTGAGGTTATCAGCAGGTTAAACCATAGAAAATCAATAAGCAAATTGCTTGAATGAGCAAGGTTAGTGTTTTTTCGTTTAAATAAATTTTAAAACATCAGAAAGATTCCTGCTTTCAACAACAAATGTTGCTGCTTTCTTTAGCTCATCTGAATCAGAATTAAAGGCTATTGACAATCCGACTTCCTTGAATGCCTCAATATCAACAGTGTTGTCCCCAATATAAATGCACTCATCTGTTTTTATTCCAAGCTTATTGCAAAGCTCCCTTATTACTCTTGCCTTGTTTTCCTTTCCTGCTCCGATTGGCCAGAAAAATTCACCAGAAACCTTTCCATCTTTTATAACAAGTTCATTTGCAAATATATAATCAACCTGAAAATCTCTCTTAACTCTTTTTGCAGCATCAATGCTTGATGAGCTTATTATTGCAGTTATAAGTCCTTTTTTCCTTACATATTCAAAGACCTCTTTAACGCCTTTATTGTATTCAACTGAATCAACAAGCTCATAGTAAGGCCCTGCATCTCTGCCTTTCCAAAGCTTTACAACAACCTCTTCAACAAGCTTTCCATAATCATTGTGAAGGTGCTTTTCTGTCAATTTTTTTCCTTTCTTAAGGGTTCCAAATTTTTTATGCAGCTCTAGCCAGAAATTGGGCTCTTTAAAGATTACGCCGTCAAGGTCAAAGCATATTAGTTTGTATTTCATCCTCAATGATAGGATTACAACAATCAATTTTATTAATAAAGCTTTCTAATTAATTTTACTGCTTCAAATTTCAATAACTTTTTATAATACCTTTATTTTAGCTTGATTATATTATCTTTTTGGGACAAGAGTACTACAATATTAAAAAATAAAAGGTGGTTAGACTGGAAAACAGGATAAGGGTTGGTGTTTTAATCTTTGAAAATAATAAGATATTATTAGTTAAGCATGTTGACCCCATAACAGGGTTTACCTGGTGGGTGCCGCCAGGCGGTGGATTAAAAGGAACTGAATCTATCTTTGAATGCGGGGAAAGAGAGGTAAAAGAAGAAACTAACCTTAAGGTAAAATTAGATAGGATTGCCTATATAAGACAGTTCATTTTTCATCAGCAGAAAGAGAATAATATTGATTTATATGTAGCTTCCTCAAGGCATAAAGGCAGCAAATCTATTAAAGGTATTGTTGGGAAAGGGAAAGATGAGCGCTATATTAAGAAATTAAAATTCTTTTCAAAAAAAGAGCTTAAGAACATCAAGGTTTTTCCTTCTGTTATAAGGGAAGAAATGTGGGAAGACTATAAAAAAGGGTTTTCTGCTATTAAATTTCTAGGAGTAGAAGATGACTCAGAGCATGGCATAATGGAATAATTTTCTTTGGGAAAGGTTAATTTAAGTTATGCATGCTCCGGAAAATCTCCTGAGTTTTTTAAAAAGATTTATATATGCTTAATAATAAACCTATTTTAGCTAATCTTATGATTAAATAATCAGGTGAGTGATTATGGCTAAAAAACAAACTAAAAAAAATAATGATAAAGGTATTAAATCAAAAGAAAATAATCAGTTCAAGGAAATTGAGTCAAAGCTTCCGAAAGAGGCCCAGAAAAAACTAAGAGCAATCAAATCAAGGCTTGATAAATTCAAGAAACTAGCCCTGAAAAAGTTTGAAAATTACATAATTGGCATTGCACTCCTGCCGCCAAAAAAGCCAGAAAAGGATGAAAAGCCCAGTGAGCAGATAAACATTCTTGTTATGGTTGATGATTCTGACAGCAAGAGAATGTCAAAGGATGAGCTTAAGACAAAACTGTCATCCATTATAGAAAAAATGGCAAAAGAGGTTGATAAAAACCTTGCACCCCAAACAATTATCCTTTCTGAGCTATGGCAGAGCTGCTATGACGGTAAATATGAGATACTGGAGATGATAGCGCTGTCTGCCCCGGTTTATGATACAGGAATGCTTTCTGCAGTAAAGATAGCTGAGGTCCATAAGTCAATGGTTCTTAAAAAGTTTGAGAAATATATTGTGAGCTATGTTTTAGCAGGCTCTTTGGTACAGGGAAGGGCAACATCTGAATCAGATATTGATGTGTTTATTGTAGTTGATGACACTGACGTCAAAAAGATGACAAGGGCAGAACTGAAAGATAAGTTAAGGGCAATAATCATAACAATGGGAATGGAAGCCGGTGAAATTACAGGAATTAAAAACAAGCTGAATATCCAGGTGTATATACTTACAGACTTCTGGGACAACATAAAGGAGGCCAATCCGATAATATTCACTTTCCTGAGGGATGGGGTTCCATTCTATGACAGGGGGATATTTATGCCATGGAAGCAATTGTTGAAGATGGGCAAGATAAAGCCGTCTGCAGAGGCAATTGATATGTATATGAGCAGCGGGGAGCAGATGCTGAAGCATGTTAAATTTAAGATAAGGGACCTGGGAATGGAAGATATATTCTGGGCTATTTTAACTCCAAGCCAGGCTGCTTTGATGCTTTATGGTGTTCCGCCTCCAACCCCAAAGGAAACCCCTGACTTAATGAGGCAGCTGTTTGTAAAAAAAGAGAAAATGTTAGAGGAGGAATACATAAAAATACTCGAAAATAACATAGAGGTTAGAAAAAAGCTTGAGCATGGAACAACCAAAGAACTCGGTGGTAAAGAGGTTGATGTCTTGCTTGAAAATGCAGAGAAATATCTTAAAAGGGTAAAAAAATTATTCAGCCAGATAGAGAAAATAAAAGAAAAGGAGTCAATGCTTCATGTTTATGATACTGTTGTTACAGTTATAAGAGATGTTTTAAGGCTTGAGGGAATAGAGAGGGCTAGTGACACAGAGATAGTCAGCATATTTGAAAAGGAGATAATAAGCCATGGGAAAATACCTGCAAAATTCTTAAGAACATTAAAGGACATAATGAAGGCAAAAAAAGACTATGATGAGAAAAAATTAACAAAGGCAGAGGTTGAAAAAGTTAAAAAAAGCTCTCAGGAATTTGTTAGGTTCATGGTAGAGCATATACAAAGAAAAAGAGGCATGGATATAGAAAGGACAAAGATAAGAGTAAAATACGGAGACAAGTATGGGGAGGTTCTTTTGCTTGGAAAAAATGCTTATATCATACATGACATTGACCAGGAGGAAAAAAGGATTAGCAAGGCAGAAATACTGCCTAATGGCGGACTTGGAAAAATAACCAAGAGCTCTTTTGAGGATCTTGAGAAAGAGCTATCAAAGATAGAGCCTCTGTCAAAGGTCTTTATAAAAGAGCCAATATTTGAAGACATGAAAAATATCTTTGGCAAGGATGTGGAAATATTGGTTAATTACTGATTGCTGAATTATACTTTTTGTTATATATTTTCTATTTTACGTAAATTTATTAAGTAGAAGATATTTTATTATCATTAAGGGTTAAGATGAGCTCAAAATATAAAACAGGTTATAAAATATGTGATGCAATGACAAAAAGGCCTGTTTCTGTTTTGCCAGAAACAACTATAGGGAAATGTGCCCTAAAAATGTTAAAAAATCATGTTGGAAGCCTTGTTGTAACAGATGGAAATAAGCTTCTTGGCATATTATCTGACAGGGATATTGTAAGAAGGGTTATTGCAAAAGGACTAAACCCAAAAGAATTGAAAGCTGGTGAAGTGATGATAAAAAGAGTTATAACAATAGGTCCTGAGAAGGATATCTATGACGCCCTCAAAAAGATGAAGGATTATGATGTAAGACACCTGCCTGTTATGGACAAAAAAGAGATGATTGGCTTGCTTACATTAAAAGACATACTCAAAATACAGCCAGAGCTGTTTGAGCTAATGGTTGAGAAGTTTGAGCTGAGAGAAGAAGCAAGAAAACCTGTTTTTGGCGGACCTATATCAGAGGGCATGTGCGAGGCTTGCGGTTTTCCATCCACAAACCTAAGGGAAATTGAGGGCTCATTTCTCTGCACAAGGTGTGCATCCAAAAAGCTTTAGAAACCTTTAAATATATTCTATTTCTCTGTTCTATCTATCCTGCGGGGGTAGCAAAGTCTGGTCAAATGCGCAGGACTTAAGACTAAATATAATTACAAGGCAGAAATCCTGTCTCTTAGTGAGTCCGTGGGTTCAAATCCCATCCCCCGCATTTTGTGGTGATATAATATGGTTAAGACAAAAATACTGCAGATTGTTGTATTAGTTTTTTTAATTAACATGGCCTTTGTGGGAGCAGCAATAGATGCAAGTTATGAATGCAAGGAAAAGAATTGTATTGAAGGAACAGAAGTATTTTTTACGGTTAATGTGTTTAATAACATAAACAAGAGCATCAATGTTGGCGATGTACACATAAAAGACAGGGATTATGGCACAATACTTGGATTTGATGTTAGTGAGAATATTGTTATACCTCCAGGAGAGGTTAGAAGTTTTTATTTTACAAACCTTATTAAAGCTCCTCTACAGGGCTATACTTTTTATTATGTTCCGTGTTTTAGGATGTCTTATGTTGATAAGCCAGAACAGATTTTTGAGATATGCGGCAAAATTGTGGAAAGTTTTACAGTTCTTCCATTGTCAAAGATTGAGTGCAAAGAGGACTCTGAGTGTGAAGAAGATGAATACTGCAATACATTCAGCATCTACAAATGCAGGAAACTGGAATGCAGTCCTAATGAAACCGCAGTTAATCATTCATGTGTTGTATTAGAACCAAAAAAAATAGTTGTTATCAACTGGAGAAATGTTATACTGACAGCAGGCTTTGTTGTTTTAGCTGCTGTCTTATTGTTTTTGTTCAGAGGAAGAAAACAAAAGCATGAAGAAGGGGGTTATGTGGATATGACTGCTGAATTTAGTGAAGAGAATGAAACCAAAAAAGAATCAGTAGACAAAAAGAAAGGAGAGAATCTAGATAAAGAGTATAAAAAGACTGAAGAATCCCATGAAGATTTAAAAGAGGAAAAGCCTAAAAAAGATGAAGAGAATAAAGAAACTGAAGCTACCCAAGAACCTGAAGAACCAGAACAGAAAAAATCTAAAAAAGATGAAGAAAAAAATTACAAAAAAGAATCTGGAGGCGATGAGGAAATCAAAAAAAAGAAACCTAAACCAAGGAAGAAGGATAAGAACAACAAAAAGAAATACAGGCATGCAAAGCAAAATAAAGCTTATGAAACAGTTTTAGACTATACAGATAAACAGGAAGAAGAGAGTAAAAAAAGGCAAGAAGAGGAAATAGAAGATACTAACATAGATATAATGGATTACAGCGATTATGAGAATGATGATGAAGAAAACAGGGATATTTTTTGATTAATTTTTATGCCCCGGTGGCTTAGTGGCTATAGCGCCACCTTGGTAAGGTGGAGGTCGCGAGTTCAACTCTCGCTCGGGGCTTTTTAGGGGACTTCAGCGATAGCTGAATGTCGCCTGCATTTTATCAAATTTTGGGCCAAAATCTGCGCAGTGTTCAACTCTCGCTAGGGGCTTAACTAAAAAAGTAGGTTCCAAGGGATTATTAGAATTCTTGACTAAACTTTTAGTTTTGTTGTAATATATTATTAGAATTTCTTGTAAATATCTCTTTTAAATTACTAATTAATGATGATGGGAAAAGCTTATTAACTATGGCTTCCATGACTATCCTATGAGCCCCCTTGTCCATCAACTAACCCCATGGGTATTATGGTCAAACTATGCGATTATTGCCCTATTCTTCATTCTTTCAATCTTCTGGTTTGTCCAGATACTCCGGGCAAGACGCTGGTTGAAAACCAGCACTCCTGTCTTATCATTATCTGCAAATGACCTTGCAAGGAGAATCTATATCCTCATACCTGCCTTAGATGAGATAACCAGGCTCCAGGCAACTGTAAATTACTTTGTCCATACTTATTCTAAATTTCGGAATCTCAAGATATGCATAATCACAACAGAAGCAGAGTACTCAATCTCCAAGAAAAATAATACTATTGATCTAGCCAAGAAGCTGTGCAGGAAATATTCCTGTATAAAATTATATCATTATTCAGGGCCAGGAAGAAAAATGTCCTTCCAACTCAACTACGCCATGAGGGAGATACTCAAGCAAAAGCAGCCCAAAGGAACCCTCTTTGCAGTATACAACGCCGACTCTAGGCCCGACCCAAATACCTTTAGGTGGATTCTCGGTTACCTCAAAAACTCGCCTAGCGCACAAGTTTTCCAGCAATATGGGGACTACACAAAAAACCTTGAGACTATCTCACCGGGTCTTAGAGGGGCCGTGCTCGCCAGTGCAACAGCCTGGCAGAACAGATGGAGTATCGGCTTTGAGATCCCCCATGCCCTGGACCAATTCTCAGCTCTGCGAAACAACCCTTCATTAAAAGGGATACTTTACCCACTTAATTACTGCATTGGCCATGGTCTCGTCTACACAGAAAAGATATTTCACAAGCTTGGCGGATTTATGGAGGATACACATAATGAAGATGCCATATTTGGGCTAGGGCTGAGCTATCTTTGGGTAAGAATTATTCCTATACCATTTTTTGACCGCTGCGAATCGCCTGATTCTTTAAGAGGCCTCTACTTACAGAAATCCAATTGGTTCTTCGGTCCTCTCCAATCCTTCCAATATTATCGCAAGATTGTCCAAAAATGGAGGTCTCTGAATAGGCTAAGGCTTTTTGTACTCAGCAGCAAGCTATTTAGTCATGCTGTGCGCTGGATAGTCGGACCTAGTCTGATGGTAGTAGGGTTTGTCCTGACAGCAGTCCAGCAAAATATATATCTCTTACTCCTTATGGTCATAAGTATGATAACCTATCTTACCGCAGTGAACTTTTTTGGTATCATATCAGTCAGAAGAGATTTTCCATCAGCAGATAGGTATCGGCTGCTCCCAAAACTGCTGATTGGAAGTATTCCTTTCTATTTCCTTCACGGCCTCTCAGCATACAGAGCCCTGGTACTTAGTGCCTATTCAAAACTGTTCAAAACCCAGATTGTGAAAGGAAAAACACCTATGAGAAAATAGACTCCTAGTTTCAGTCTATCTTACCTATATAAGCCGGACAGTTTCTGAATCCAGTATTGAAATCCTCCACCAGTCTCTTCCTCAAGAACTTTGGATAAAACTTAAGTTTGCCAAGATCTGCCAGCGGACGGAACTCCACAAACTTGACCGTATCATTAAAGGATTGATTAAATCTATTTATGGGTGCCTCCTTTCTCTTCAGCTTTGCCAAGAAGAACACATCAACAACATGGTCCTCCTCATTTATAAAGTCCCTCAGATACAATAGTTTCTCTATCTCCACCTTTAGGTGTGTCTCCTCAAGAACCTCCCTGACCGCGCACTCAGCGAGGGTCTCTCCTACCTCCAGCTTCCCTCCAGGGAGCACATAGAATTCTTCGCCTTTGTAAACGCTTCTCACAAGCAGGATCTCTTTTTCCCTGAATATTGCCACGCAAGGCCTGACAATGTATTTATCGATCATGATGGATGATTATTTGATAAAATATATAAACTTATCTCTCAAAGTAAGCACAATGGAGCAAAAAACAAAGAAGGCGCTGGATCAATTCCTCTCCAATTACATTCTTCTCCCAATAAATCCGAAAGTTATTGTTCTCGAGGGAATATCCGGCTCTGGCAAGACAACATACATCTCGAACCACTTTCTTAAACCCAACAATATTGTGATCAGCGAGATAAGGATTAACCCCGGAAAATTCTCTTATACCCGCCAGTTGAATATGCTGTCCTTGAATATAGCATATGAGTACCTGGCAATAGAATCTGCCAAGAATCCCTTAATAAGAAAGGTAGTGTTTGACAGGAATTTCTGGTCTACCTTGGCATATACATACTCATACAGCGAGCCTACATTTATTCGCCTGCTCAACCACTTGTCAGGTTTAAGGTTCTTATGGAGGCCGAAATATGTGTATATGAAAAAAGATATCTCTGATGTGATGGCCTGTAAGAGAGAACCAGTAATCATAAGGGATCCTGTCTTGGGAAATATGGATAGGGTTGCCAGGATAATAGAGTTCTACGAGTACATATTCTCCCCCGGTAAGCTTAAAGCAAATAGAACCCTAAAATAGAGTCACTAAATAATAATAACATTTATATAATCCTTCTTATATCTAAGGCACATGCAAGCCATACAAGTACTTGACCTTACCTTAAAAGTAGAGGGGTTAGAATCTGGCCACCTCCTTGGTAGCCAAGGAAGTTGCTGTAGCATACCCTCCTTTTCTTACCATCCAAACTATGAAGGACATATAGACGGGATTATCAGCATCGGGAGTGGAGAGCCAGGAGTGATACTCCAGATAGATGATAAAGGAATATCTCGCCTAGAGCTTACATTCGCACAAGATTTATTTACTAAGGAAAACCTCATGATTGGAATCCTGCCATTCGTCAACCTTCTACTTAACCAGACAGACAGATACATACTTCATTCCTCTGCGGTATCCGGTTCAGATAAGGGGATACTTTTTCTCGGTGAAAGCGGCTCTGGCAAAACCACCATTGCACTGGACCTCTGCGAGCACGCAGGATTCCAGCTTTTAAGTGGAGACCTCTCGGTCATCCAAAGCCGGCCTGGAGAGCAACCTACAATTGTCGGCGGAACAAATGAGGTTCTCATCAAGAAGGTCAATGCTCAGTATCATTCATTCAATGGAGCACCTTATCATGATGACTATGTTTTGGTTAGCAGCCCGAATCCATTCCCAACCATTAACCCACCACTCTCAGCGATATATCTTGTCAAAATTGACATATCTGCTAAAGAATTATCTTCCTATGAGATAAAGCCGCGGAAAGCCAAGATACTTCTATCAGAAGCCCTATCAACATATATCCGAGCTTCCAACATCCTCTGGATTCCAGAGAGGCCTGTTTATTACCCATCATTTGACAATGAGGATCTCTTTACCAAAAGGGCAGTTGCATTAGATAACCTAGTGGCCTCTGTTCCAGCATTATATATTAACGGGTCACTAAAAAAAGCTAAGGAATATATACTGGGCACACTCAAATCTCAATGATGTCAAAAAATGCCAGTCAAACATAGGAAATTCCCGTCAGCAATAGAAATCCAGACACGCTCCTACTGCAATGGAAGGTGTATCATCTGCTCCCATTATGAAACAAGTAGGCTGTGTACCTACGCTCGGTTGCACCTCACTTCTTCCAAATTGATTTTTTGAGGTCTCAAATTGTGGGTTGCCCCAATTTGCTCCAGCTCTGAAAAATCAGCTTCGGTGAATCACATATGTTAGCCAAAATTTTCTTACTGCTGAAGACAAACTTTTACTTATGCACAGAAATGCTTGCGAAAACCTCATACTTCAGTATGAGGATGAGCATTTCTGGCATGCTCAAAAATGCTTTGCATTTTTGGCACACCGGAAAACTATGTTTTCCTTGTGTCCTAAAAATCCACTGTCAAAAGAAAACTCCGTCAAACCAGCATCTTTAGATGCTGGTAGGAGTTTTCTGTGGATTTTTATGATTTTAAACAATATGAGAGGAATTCTGTGAAGACGGCTAAAGATAGCTAAAAACTGATGCGTGTAAATCTAAGTATATTTTTTCTAGAACACCTTATTGATAACAAATTCTACAACTAATGAAAATATGTAGAATAATATTAGATAAATTCCCTCTTGTTTAGTCAAAACCTTTTTTGATTTAATAAACACTATAACAAGTGCACCAGCTAAAAACATTATAGTTCCCGTCACATAAATAATCATATAAATATTCCCTTATTTCCTACCTTTTTTATAACTCTCGCTCGGGGCTTTTTAGGGGACTTCAGCGATAGCTGAATGTCGCCTGCATTTTATCAAATTTTGGGCCAAAATCTGCGCAGTGTTCAACTCTCGCTCGGTTTTTTACAAAACATTTAAATATCAATTCTAATCTTATATTTTTTAGTTGGGCCTGTGATCTAGCGGCTATGATGTCACCTTGACGATTTTAAATCAAAATGGTGAATATCCCCGGTTCAAAACAGCTTCTTTGCTAAGCTGGCACGCAAATGGTTACGCTCATTTGATACGCAAAGAGCGACATTCAATTGCCCTGCAATTGAAGTCCCTCGCGCTCGCTAACGCTCGCAAGGGTTATGAAAGTCCGGGCAGGCCCAGTTGCTCACTACGTTCGCAATAGTTAAAGAGGTTGATAATATCAGAAGAATAAAAGAGGAATTTTCAAAATATTTTATACTGCTGTTCTTTCTTATAGCTATTTTTCTGGTTTTCCTGATTATCAGGCCGTTTATAATTGCAATATTGACCAGCACTATAGTTTCATATATATTCTACCCTTTATACAGATGGATTAATAAAAAAACCAATAGAAAAAATCTTTCTGCGGGCATAGTAACAGTTTTCATAATAATTTTAATAATCACCCCTATTTTGTTTGTTGCAAACTCACTTACAAGGGAAGTAATAACTGTTTATGCTAATTCAAAGCAGAGGATTGCAGAGGGGGATATAATTGGGGCAGAATCTGACTCCAATATTTTGTATAAGCTAAACTCCTTCTTGGTTAGTACAGCAAAGAAACCACAAATATACTCTTCCCTTGACAATATTACAAACACCATAATAAGTTTGTTATCAAATTTTGCATTTACAATACCAAGAAGGATACTCAGCTTTTTTGTTATGGTATTTTTAACTTTTTTTATGTTAAGAGACGGAGAATTAATGCTTAAAAAGATAAAGGTTATTATACCATTAAAAAGCCATTACCAAAACAAAATAGTGAAAAAATTTGGCAGTGTTACACGTGCTGTTATATACGGACACTTTATGACAGCATTGATCCAGGGCATGGTTGGTACATTAGGCTTGTATATATTTAGCATTGAATCCCCCCTTATATGGGGCCTTATTATGATAATTGCCTGTATGATACCTTTTATAGGAGCTCCATGGGTATGGTTCCCTCTTGGAGCATCTAAGCTCATTATTGGTTTAACATCAGATAATATTTCTGCAACTATTGCAGGCATAGGCCTTCTTGCTTATGGCTTTATTGTGATCTCAACAATTGACAATTTGATAAGGCCCAAAATAATAGGCGATAGGGCAAGGATTCATCCTACAATAATACTCTTGGGAATATTGGGCGGGTTGGCTATGTTTGGAATAATAGGAATTGTTGTAGGCCCTTTGATACTATCGCTGTTTTTAACTTTTGCTGAAATCTATAAAACAGAGATTGTCTGAAAAATGAAACTAACTGTAAAGGATATTGATATTGCAACAGGCTGGCCCCTTGTAGCAGTTCTAAACGAGTTTGATGCGCTAAAACTTGATCTTCATTATGAAGACAGAGTTAAAATTAAAAAAAGAGGAAAGAGCATTATTGCAATAATAAATATTGCTGAATCAAGCAAAATAATTCCAAGTGGCAAGATAGGATTATATCAAGAGGTTTTGACCAAGCTAAATGCAAAATCAGGTGATGTTGTTGAGATATCCCTTGTTGAAAAACCAGCTTCCATACAGTATATCAAGAGAAAATTAAAGGGGGAAATGCTTGTTGACGATGAAATCTATAAAATTATTGATGATATTAACAATAACAGGTTAAGTGAGATAGAAATAACTTATTTTGTTTCTGCCTGCTATACAAATGGTCTTAATCTTGGTGAAATCATCTCATTAACAAAGGCAATGATAACTACAGGAGAGATATTAAAGATTGCTAAATATCCTGTAATGGACAAGCACTGTATTGGCGGCGTAGCCGGTAACAGGACAACAATGGTTTTAGTTCCAATAGTTGCTGCGGCTGGCTTGACAATTCCAAAAACATCATCAAGGAGCATAACAAGCCCTGCTGGAACAGCTGACACAATGGAGGTTCTATGCAATGTATGCTTTTCAGTCAAAGAAATAAAAAATATTATTAGAAAGACAAATGCCTGTCTTGTCTGGGGCGGCTCTGTTAACCTTGCTCCTGTAGATGACAAGATAATAAAGGTTGAGTACCCTTTATCCCTTGACCCTGTTGGACAGCTTCTGGCCAGTGTGATTGCAAAGAAAAAGTCTGTTTCTGCAACCCATCTGCTTATTGACATACCTGTTGGGAGGGGAGCAAAGATAGAAAGTATGATAAAGGCATTGAAATACAAAAGGTTGTTTTATGCACTATCAAAAAGGCTTGGCATAAAAACCAAAGTGATAATAACAAATGGCTCAGAACCTATTGGCAATGGGATTGGTCCTGCACTAGAGGCAAGGGATGTTTTGTGGGTGCTTAAAGATGACCCAAGGCAGCCTCTTGATTTGAGAGAAAAGTCTATTAAAATGGCCGGAATAATGCTTGAGATGGGCGGAAAGGCAAGAAAGGGTGATGGCTTCAGAAAGGCATTGGGGATAGTTGATTCTGGTGCAGCTTACAAAAAGATGATGGAGATTATAAAAGCACAGGGCGGAAAGGAGATAAGCCCTGACAAGATAAAAATTGGAAAAATAAGATATGAATTCAGGGCAAACAAATCAGGCATTGTAAAATACCTTGACAACAATTTAATATCAAGAATAGCAAGGTCTGCTGGAGCACCACATGACATTGGTGCAGGCATATATCTCCATAAGCATGTAAAAGACAGGGTAAAAAAAGGCGAGAAAATATTGACAATACACGCAGAAAACAGGCAAAAGATGGGCTATGCCGTTGATGTTCTCAAAAAAACAGATTGTGTGGTTATTAACTAACTCATGATTGTTTCTTGATAAAAACTCAAACAAAATTTAGAAATGTTTATATATAACAAGATAAATAGTCAACCTAATGAAACCAAAAAGAGTGCTGATAGCAAGTTTTGTTCTTGTTTTTTTAGGCCTGTTCTTAATGCTAAATTTTAGTGGAAATATAACAGGAGCAGTAGCAGGGGCACCAACAACTACCTTAAACCCAACATCAAGCATATTGTTTGGGTTCTTTCTTATCTGGATTGCTGGAGTAATGCTCATAGGAACAGTTGATGAGAAAGTAACCATAGATGTTCTTAAAAAAAGAGAAAAACAAATTAAAGATTGGGCCATAGACCAAAATCTTGTATCTACAACAGCTCACTCAGAAGAAATAAAAAAAACTGGCAAAAAGCTAAGTCAGCTAACAGATGAGGAAAAGGTAAAGGTTGCTGAGAAGATTCTTGAAAGAAGAGGAGAGGATTATATAAATTTTTTAGGAGTGAAGGCAGATAAATACTTTGGTCAACAAACATTAAAATATCTATACTCAGAACATGGTGGCGTGGATAAGGATTATATTGAAAGGCTTGGAACCCTTACAATGGAAGGTCTTTATCAAACCCAGCAAAAAGGAGTGGTAAATATATCCAAAAGATTAGAGAACTATGTATTGGCTGATGTTGCAGAAAATGAAGAAAAAATTAAGGAATTGGGCAAAGAATTCTCTGAAAAAATAGGTGTTAAAAAAGACAAAGTAAAGGGTATAGAAGATGTGGAAAGACTTTATAGCATATTAAAGAGGAAGGAAGAAAGTAAAAAGCTAGATGAGGCACTAAACAAAATTTTAGAAAATTACAAATAGAAAAGCATGAAAAAGCAGCTTAACTAAATATCCAACAATCTTCCATCGACTGTTATTTTGGGGTTTTTAAAGACCTGGTCAAGGTGGGTCATCGCGAATATAGACCCGCCAAACCAGCTGTTTGAGCCAAGGGCAATATGCGCTGTTCCAAGGGCTTTTTCATCAACTATTGTTGAGCCAATTATTTTTGCTTTTGGATTCAGGCCGATTCCAAACTCGCAGATTTTTCTTATGCCCCACGGATATTTGGAATTTCTCTCTGCCCAGGACAGTGTTTCCTCCAAAAGATTTGCCTCTTTGTCACCATCAACTTTAATAAGGTTGCTGTTCTTAATTATTAAGGTTATTGGATTTTTTATTATTATTGTTTCATACCTGTTTCTTGAGCTTCCGTCAATAACAACCTTTCCATTAACTGATTCTTTTTTTGGGGGGAAATAGACTTCTCCGGCGGGAAGGTTTCCGCCTGAGCCTGGCTTTGTATAATTGCCGTCTGCAGAATTGACTTTCCTATAATCAATCTTCATGTGAAGGTCTGTTCCAGCATTTGTCCTTACATGCAGTTCTGTTCCCTTTTCAATAACTGACTTAACTGTTTTATGCTTTCTTTGTATTTCCGGATAGTCCAGGTTAATGGTTTTTATTAAAGACTTAAAATCCTTTGTTTCTATTGTTCCAAGGCTTGTTGTAGATGCAAACCTCATGTTTCTCTGCCTGCACAAGCGCCTATAGCCTTTGGTCATGCCCCTTAAGGAGCCAAGCCTGTTGGACAAAGCAAGAAGTAAAATGCTTCTCTCCCCCAGATAGTTGATTGCATCAACAATGCTTTTATCTGCCAAATCACCTCTTAATTTAGGCACCTGAAAAAAAAGCCTTGGGCGCAGCCCAAGTTTTTTTGCTGCAAAATAATAAGAGCCTGCAAGCAAGGCAGCTGCATGCCTCCTCTCATAGCCAGTATCACCAATTATCAGAATGCTTTCATTCTTTGCCTTGAGGCAGTCCTTGAAAACATTTTTCAGGTAAGCAGAGTTAAGTTTGCAGCTGTCCAATAGATTCTTCCTCTTCAGCCAATCAATGCAAGCCCTTGAATCCAAATTAACACCTTAAGAATAAATTTAACTTGCTTGTTTTTAAACTTTTTGATTAAAATAATTTTATTAAAGTCTGAATGCAAAATTAATTTTGTAAGACTTGGCTTTAAAGAATTCTTTGCAGAATTCTGCTGTTTTTTTTGGCTTAAATTCCTTGCAGCTGAATATGTCTATGTAAGCTGCATTGGTATAGTTTGACAGATGACCTGAAACAAGGGATGTTTCTATGAGCTGGGTGAATGAATATCCTTCCACTCTCTCTTCTTCGCCAAAATTAACTATCTGCGGCTCACCAAACCTTTTCATGTCTATAAGCTTGCAAAGCTTTACTATAAACTCATTTATTTTTTCTTTGCTTCTTATTGTCTCAGGATTACAGTTTTTGAGGTCAACACTAATTGAAAAGCCCCATGGTTTGAGCCTTTTGTATTCATCAACAAGTTCCCTGTCCGATTTTTCATTGCAGTCCATCTTCAAGATTATGCAGTATTTTGAGCTTGCTTTTAAATCTTTTGATTTGGAGAATTTTTAGGTTTTATCAACACGCTAGTTCTAGTGCATTTTTATAACAAAGCTTAAATACTATTTTGTTGTTTTATGGTTTTATTAAGGAATATTAAGCCAACTAATGATTATGGAGGATGTTTAAATGGTTAAAATGAAAATAAGATTTCCAGATGGCTCAGTAAAAGAGTATGAAAAGGGAATAAGCATAATTGAGGTAGCAAGAAAGCTAGGAAAAAGGCTTGCAGATGAAGCAGTTGCAGCAAAGCTTGACAATGAACTAGTTGATTTAAGCACAAAGATAAACAAGGACTCAAAGCTGAAGATAATAACATTCAAGGATGATGAGGGCAAAGAGGTTTTCAGGCATTCCAGTGCCCATCTAATGGCCCATGCAATAAAAAGGCTGTTCCCAAAGGCAAAGCTCAGCATAGGCCCTGCTGTTGAGGATGGATTCTATTATGATATTGATTATGAAAAAAGATTCAAACCAGAGGACTTTGCAAAGATTGAAAAAGAAATGGACAGGATAGTCAAGGAGAACCTAAAGCTTGAAAGGATTGAACTAACAAAAAAACAGGCATTAAAAAAATTCAAAGATAACCCTTATAAAACAGAAATGATTAAGGAGCTGGAAGATGAGAAAATAAGCATCTACAGGCAGGGCAATTTTATAGACTTCTGCAGGGGCCCGCATGTTCCATCAACTGGAAAGATAAAAGCATTTAAATTAACAAAAATAGCAGGAGCATACTGGAAAGGCGATGCAAAAAACAAGCAACTGCAAAGGCTGTATGGAATCTCATTCCCAGACAAAGAACAACTAAGAAAATATCTTAAACTATTGGAAGAGGCAGAGAAAAGAGACCACCGCAAGCTAGGAAAAGAATTGGATTTATTTAGTGTGCATGATGAGGGTCCTGGTTTTCCATTCTTTCATCCAAATGGAACTGTTATAATAAACATTTTAAAGGATTTCTGGAGAAAAGAGCATGCAAAAGCTGGCTACACAGAGGCAATAACCCCTATAATATTAAACAGGAATCTCTGGGAGCAGAGCGGCCACTGGGACCATTACAAGGAGAATATGTATTTTACTAAGATAGATGACCAGGATTATGCAATAAAGCCAATGAACTGCCCGGGAGGAATATTAATCTATAAAACAAGGCTAAGATCCTATAGGGAGCTTCCAATGAGGATGGGTGAGATGGGAATTGTTCACAGGCATGAGCTGTCAGGTGTTTTGGCTGGCTTGTTCAGAGTAAGGTGCTTTACACAGGATGACGCCCATATATTTATGACAGAATCACAAATAAAAGATGAGATTATTGGGGTAATTAACCTTACAGATAAGTTCTATAAAACATTTGGATTTAGTTATAAGGTTGAGCTGAGCACAAAGCCAGACAATGCAATGGGCTCTGATCAAGCATGGGAAAAGGCAACTTCTGGCTTAAAAAATGCATTGGATGCCAAAAAAATAAAATACAAGATTAATGAGGGCCAGGGTGCTTTTTATGGCCCAAAAATAGACTTCCATTTAAAGGACTGCCTGGGGAGGACATGGCAATGTGGAACAATACAGCTTGATTTTGCAATGCCTGAAAAGTTTAACCTGACTTATGAGGGCAAGGATGGAAAAAAGCACAGGCCTATCATGATTCATAGGGTTATCTATGGCTCAATGGAAAGATTTTTAGGCATACTTATAGAGCATTATGCTGGAAAGTTTCCGTTGTGGTTAGCCCCAACACAGGCAGTTATCCTGAATATAAATGACAGCCACATACCTTATGCAGAAAAAATAAAGGAACAGCTTGAAAAAAACAATATAAGGGTTGAGACAGATTTCATGGCAGAGACAATGCCAAGAAAGGTTAGAGAGGCCCAGCTTAAAAAGATTCCATTAATACTTACAGTTGGCGAAAAAGAAGTTAAAAACAGCACAGTTGCAGTGAGAACACTTGATGGAAAGCTTTATTTTAACATAAGGCTAGAAGACTTAATCAAAAAGATGCAGGATATTATAAATAATAAATCTAATGAGATTAAGTTTTGATTTTCTTTTTTCTATTCTTTTCTAAAGGTTTATAAATGAAAAGCTGTTCTTAGCTGTAAAATGGTGCTTGAGAAGCTTGGAAATTCATTAAAGAACACGTTAACCAAGATAGCCAAAGCCATATTTGTTGATGAGAAGCTTATAAATGAGCTTATAAAGGATATACAGCGAGCCTTATTGCAGGCAGATGTTAATGTAAAGCTTGTTTTTGACTTAAGCAACAAGATAAAAGAACGAGCTTTAAAAGAGGAAACCCCTGCTGGCCTCACAAAAAAAGAATACCTTGTAAAAGTGGTTTATGAGGAGCTGGTGAATTTTGTTGGAAGGGAAGAAGGAAAAATAGAAATCAAGAAAAAGCCAACCAGAATAATGCTTGTTGGCTTGTTTGGCTCTGGAAAAACAACTCAGGCTGGAAAGCTCGCAAAATATTACACAAAAAGAGGCTATAATGTTGCATTGGTTGGCCTTGATACCCACAGGCCTGCTGCAATGGAACAAATTGAGCAGATAGCAAAAAAAGCAAAGGTTCCTGTTTTTCTTGATAAAAAGGAAAAAAATCCATTAAAAATATGGAAAGAGTTTGAAAATAAATTCAATAAATATAATATAATAATTATAGACACCTCTGGAAGGGATGCACTATCAAGGGATTTAATTGAGGAAATAAAGAAAATAAACAGTGCTGTAAAGCCAGAGGAAAATCTTCTGGTAATAAGCGCAGACCTTGGCCAGGCAGCCCAGAAACAGGCGCAAACATTCCATGAATCATGCAAGATAACAGGAATAATTGTAACAAAGATGGACGGCACTGCAAAAGCAGGAGGAGCCTTAACATCATGCGCTGCAACAGATGCAAAGATAAAGCTTATTGGTATTGGTGAAAAACTAGATGATTTAGAGGTTTTCAAGCCAGAAGGCTTTATTTCAAGACTTTTAGGCATGGGTGACCTTGAAGCATTATTAGAAAAAGCAGAACAAGCCATCTCAAAAGAAGAGGCAGAGGACTTAGGAAAAAGGTTCCTTAAGGGGGAGTTTAACTTAATTGATTTGTATGAGCAGATGCAGGCAATGAGCAAGATGGGCCCATTGAGCAAAATCACAGAAATGATTCCCGGCTTTTCCCAGCTGAAGATGCCAAAGGACTTATTAAAAGTTCAGGAAAGCAAGCTGAAAAAATGGCGCTTTATAATGGACTCAATGTCAAAGCAGGAGCTTGAAAACCCTGATATTATAAGCATTACAAGAATTGACAGGATTGCAAAGGGCTCAGGAACAACTACAAGAGAGGTTAGGGAGCTGTTAAAACAGTACAGGCAGAGCAAAAAGATGGCAAAGCTCTTTAAGGGCGGAAGCCCAAAGCAGATGGAAAGAATGATGAAAAAATTTAGTGGTAGGGGAATGCCAAATATTAAGCTTAAATCATAAAACAATTTCCAAAATTTTATTATGCACAGAAATGCTTGCGAAAACCTCATACTTTAGTATGAGGATGAGCATTT
>CAYOHL010000002.1:0-35131 GCA_964403775.1 uncultured Methanosarcinales archaeon | reverse complement strand
CTTAATAATAGTATCAAAATATTTATATAAAGTGTTGATTATTGTAAGTATAATTTGATCAAAAATAGTGAAATCTCTAAAAATTTCGTTAATTTTGATAATCATAATTCTATTCCAATATACATCTTCCAAAACAGAAAATACACTATTTTAGAAGCTTTAATTGTTTATTTAAGAGAAAGAAAAAAGCTAAGTTTTCGTAAAATTTCTGCACTAATTAATAGAGATTTGAGGTATAGTTATCATTCTTATCAAAATGCAAAGAAAAAAGAATTAACCACGCAATATATTATTCAAACCAAATTCATTTGGATTCCTGTTAATATTTTCTCTAATACTAAGTTATCTGCCTTAGAGGCAATTGTCTCGTACCTCAAGGAAGAATTTTCTCTAACTTATCATGAAATTGCCCTCATGCTGAAGAGGGATGAGAGAACAATCTGGACTGTTTATCAAAGAGCTAGAAAAAAGAATGTCAAACCAAAATAAATTAAGGAACCTTGAAAATAAGAGGATTGAACTAGTTAGAAAGATCCAGCTCTGCGAGCATTACAAAAAAGAAATAGCCAGATTTGTCCAGGAATTAAATAATCAGTATAATCAGGGATTAATCAGTTACGAGGAATATTATTATAAATTAAGTAGGGCATTAGAGCAAAAGACACCAGAGCAGTGGATTAAAGAATATGATAGCTCTATATGGTATTATAAGCATAATTTAGATAGTTGTGAAAGAGAAATTAAAAAGCAGGAGAACAAGGCAAAGATTGCTCCTGTTGTAATGATAGCAGTGATATTTATGATTTTAGGCTTTGGTTTCTTGTTCTTAAAACCAACTATAACCGGCTTGATTGTTGGAATAGGGGAAGAGTCTTACACACAGGACATAAACTTGGTGGTAAATGAAAGTTATAGTTATGAATGGCAGCCAGAGCATATTGGCATATTAAGGTCTGTTTTGGTAAATGGCAAGATATTGGGAGAGGGCAGCATAAAAGTTTATTTGGATGACAAGCTTGTGTTGGATAGCTCTAAGCTTGAGAAGTCTGGAATCAGCATGGTAACTGGCTTGGCAATAAGTGATTTAGCTGAAATAAATGAAAGTGTTGCTCTTGGTGAAAATATAACAAATATAACAGAAGGAAAAGAAAACATAACTGCTCCAGAAATACCAGAGATAGAAAATATAACTAATATTACACAAGAAGTTCCTGAAAACATAACTATTCCAGAAGAAATTAATGTTAGTGAAAACATAACTCTGCCTGAAGATGCCTCCCCAGGAGAAAGATATAGTGTAGGAGTTTCATTTAAGGATATATCAACAGATGAAGAAGGGAAAATGGTGCAGACGACTGGTCGTATAACAAAATCTATTCCAGTTATAGTTAAATCAGAAGAGGTTCTGCCAGAAGAAGAAATACCAACACTAGAAGAAGAAGGAAAAGGATTTCCTACTGCAGTGGTTGTACTGCTTTTAGTAATAATAGTAATTCTAGGCTATATTATCCTTAAAAAGAAGAAATAAGTAAATAAAAAGATGAATGAAAAAAGAAAACAAAATATTAATCATAATATTTTTTATTTTAGTTAGTTTATTCTTGGTTTCCAGTCCTGGTTTTTTAAATATAACTGGGAAATTTCTGATTAATATTAAAGCAGTATATGAAAAAGCAAGTGTGTCTATATCAGTTGTTGATAATATCCCACCAAATATTGTAATATACTACCCATTAAACGATACTTATAATTATAAAGAAAATATTTACTTGTATTACACTGTCTCTGATAAACATTCAACCATGGATAAAGTTTGGTATAATTTAGATAATGGCAATAATATTACCTTAATAGGCAATACTACTTTTAATGTAATTGATGAAGGCAGCCATACACTTTATATTTTTGCTAATGATAGCTCCGGGTCTTTGAATAACACAGAGACCATAACCTTCTTTATTAACACTAGTAGTGGAGATAAAATTATTTTGGATTATACTGGAATAACAACAGATTTTAATTCTTTAAATAAAACAGAGCAGGAAAATATTAGCAATATGACACTAGAGCATACTAGCTATGGAAAAATTCTGTTTAATGAAATAATTAATATAAGTGATGATAATGAGAATGCAGGAGAGCAGCCAAGAAAGGTTATTAACCTAAGCGCTTATACTGGTATATCATTTAATAGAATTTTTATTAATACAACTGAACTACTGCAGCTTAATAAGTCAGCTACCTTAAGCTTATATAACTTAAACTTTACAAATCCAAGAATATTAAGAGATGGCTTGTTATGCCCTTCAGAAATTTGCACTAAAGTAAGTTACACTGGGGGGGTCTTGATATTTAATGTAACCTCTTTCTCAGCTTATTCAGCAGAAGAAAGCCCTGTTGCTCCAGCAAGAGGGGCTGGAGGAGGGACAAGAGCTGTTGTTAAGGAAAAGGTTTCTGACTTTACAGTTGATAAAGATTTAATAAAGGTTGTGCTAAAACAGGGTGAAACAAAAAAAGAGTTTTTAGAGATTGAAAATACTGGTGAGACAGAATTAGATATGACTATTGATTTAGGAGATTTAAAGGATTTTGTAATTTTCCCTACTGGTGTTGGTAAATATAGTTTTAAATTAGAAGTAGGAGAAAAACAAAGTGTGCAGCTAATTTTTAATATAGCTGAAGACCAGAAGCCTGATGTTTATCCTGGAAAAATCATTATTAAAGGCGGTGGTCTGCAAACTATTATCACAACAATAATTGAGATTGAATCAAAACAACCTATTTTTGATATTGAATTAAACATCCTAGAGGAATTTAAAGAGGTTGCAGCTGGCGAGGGATTACTAGCAGAAATAACCTTATATAATCCTGCAGGGACTGGATTAATAGATGTAAGTGTTGATTACGCTATTATTGGTTTAGATGGAAAGGCAATAATCAAAGAACATGAAACAGTGGCTGTTGAAACAAGAACCAGTTTTATAAAAAGATTTACAATTCCAAGCTCTGCAAAACCAGGCAGTTATATTCTTTATGCAAAGGTAACTTATGATGGTGTTGTTGGCAGCAGCAGTTCTTTGTTTGAGGTAGTTGAAAAACCTCATGTTGAAACACCAGCACAAATAGAAAAGTATTTCTATATACTGTACTTAGTAATAGCAGTTATAGTTGTTTTTGTTATTTTAATGTTTTACCAATACATAGAATTAAAAAAATTAACTAAGTCAATAAAGAAAGTAAGAGCAAAAGACCTTATAAAGACTGAAAAAATAAAATATAAAGGAGGTAAATAAAATGATGGGAGGGGTAATAGTTGGGATAATAACCCTTGTTTTGGGTTTAGTGGCTCTCTGGTTTGCTTTTGGGGTTAGAAAAAGAACAGATGGAGAGTTGGCTGTTAGTTGGAGTTTTCTTCTTTTTGCTATGGTAGTTTTTAGTATATCTAATATTATTGAAACTCTAGATGAGGCTGGAATTATATCAACTGGACAGTTAGGGAGAATATTGTATGCTTTATTTGTGGTTTTATTAGTGATTGGTTTCTGGAAGATGTTAAAGTGCATCAGAAAAGTAGATGGAGAAATAGAAGTGGATGGAAAATTTAAAGTCAGAAAAAAGACTTGATTTTTCATCAAAATTAAAGGATTATTAAGCAGCAATCATAAAGCAAAACAAGGCTGGGATAGAATCTACAATATGATATTACAGAAAGGAAAATAAACTAATAACTGTTATATTCAATCACTGGGCTTTTAACTGGCTGAATTCTAATATATATTATCATGATGATCATAATCCAGAAGTCTTACTAGTTTATTCTCTTCGTCTATTTCATAGATTAAAACAAAAGATTTGTCAATATGCACTCTCCTTGCTCCTTTCATATCTCCCCTTAATGGCTTAAAATGATATGGATTTTCAACAATCTGTTCAATTTTCCTGAAGATTATCCGCAGTTGTTTTGGATCTTTTTTACTAAGTTTAGAGAATATTTTATCTACATCAGGTTTTGTATCAAGTAAATACATTTTATTCTAGTCCATATCTCTTTTTTAAGTTCTCTAAACTGCCAATATGAATGGTCCTTTGTTTTCTAATCCTATCAAGTTTTTTCAAGTATTCTCCCTTTGCTTCAGGCTCTTCTTCAACTATAGACCTCATGAAAAAGTCTATTTGCTTACTCATACTAATGCCATTTCCTTTGCAAAAATCAGAAAACTTTCTATATACAGCTTCCCCAACATTAAATGTTTTTAATACCATATTCCATCCTCCTTCATCTTATTTAACATTAAATAGAATTATTTAATACTATTTAAATCTTTTGTTTTTTAGTCTGAAGCTAAACCCAGCTGCTTCTTCAGATTTGCTTCGCAAATCCTTAATTACATTGGAATAAAAACCTTGTGGTTTTTATATTCTAACTAACTATTATAAAACCAAAAACTATTAAATACAGCAGTTTCTATATATAATTATGATAAGTTTAAGCACTGCTCTGAAGCACTACAAGAGAAAAGATGTTCAGGATGAGATAATTCTTGCTGCCCATGATAAAGAGGCAGTTGCAAGGTTTGGCGATAAGGGTTTTGGAAAGAGACCTGATATCTTGAAATACCCAACAGATATTATTGAGCAAGTAAAGCAGGGAGCTACATCATTCCATGTTTCTGAAGAGCATTGGAGAAACCCCCTGCAGCTAACAACACTTATGAGCAAAAAAGATGCTGATAGTTTAAGGACTGGCTGGGATCTTGTTATTGATATTGATTTTGAGGTCTGGGAAATAACAAAGCTTATAGCAAGCGAGATAATAAAGGCATTGAAAGAGCATGGTATAAGCTCTATAAGCTGCAAGTTCTCAGGCAACAAGGGATTTCATATAGGCGTTCCGTTTGAGGCATTTCCAGAAAAAGTGCATAATAATGAAACAAGGCTTCTTTTTCCTGAATCAACAAAAAGAATTTTGAGTTATCTTGCAGATTATGTTGACAGCAAGGAAAAGGGCTTTGGGCTATCAAAAAAAATAATTAAAAGCAGTGAATTTAATGATTTTCTTAAAAGAACAGGAAAAGATGTTGATGAGTTCACAAAGGATATATGCCTTAAATGTAGTGCAAGATTAAAGCCAGAAGACAAAAAACAGGTTGAGTTTATATGCCCAAAATGCGGGAAAACAGTAAGTGCAGATAAGTCTGTTAAGTATATGCTTTGCGACAAGGACAAGGTTTACATGGAAAAAATTCAAGGCCCTGCAATTAAAAAATGTCAGGAATGCGGTGGAAAAAAGTTTGGAAAAAAAGTTAATCTTTTTATTGACGCCATGCTTATTTCTTCAAGGCATTTGTATAGGATGGCTTATTCTTTGCATGAGAAATCAGGCCTTGCATCAATCCCAATTGACCCTGACAAAATTCTGGGTTTTGAGAAATCTTCTGCAAAACCAGAAACACTGAGGATTACTAAATTCAGGTTTCTGGACAGGAAAAATGTAAAAAAGGGCGAGGCAGGAAAATTAATAATACAGGCCTTTGACCATAAAATATATGATGAAAGGGCTGAAGCAGAAAAAAAGGAATATGTGTCATTGGGATTTGCACTTCAGGAAGATTTTTTTCCGCCATGCATAAAAAAAGGATTATTAGGGTTAAAGGACGGAAGAAAGAGGTTTTCTTTCATACTGATAAATTTCCTTACAAGCGTTGGCTGGGATTATGAAAAAATAGAAAAACTTTTAACAGAATGGAACAAAAAAAATTATGAGCCATTAAGAGAGGTTAGTTTGCTTGGCCAGCTAAAATACCACAAAAGGAACAGAAAGAAAGTCCTGCCCCCAAACTGCGATAATGCTGCTTACTACAAGGATATAGGAATATGCGAGCCAGACAATCTTTGCAGCAGAATAAAAAACCCTGTCAACTACAGCAGAATAAAAGTAAAATCTGTTAAGAAAGGAAAAACAAGAAAAAATTAGTTCTATAAGATATTAATTATTTTAGAGAATCTAAAAAACTTACGAATAACTTATTCTTTCTTCCGAAAAAAACTAACAAGATTTTATAAAGCAGTTATAAAGAAGTATTGCTATGAAAAAACAAATCATAACAAGTTCTAGAGGATATAGCCAAGTGCTTAATGACACAAAATTTTTGTTGGATAAAGCCAAAGCACAGGCTTACAAAGCTGTAGATAATACAAGGGTCCAAACATATTGGCAGATAGGTGAAAGGATTGTAATAGCAGGAGCAATATCCTATATAGTAAGCCAAACCCATGATGTTTTTTCTTTTTCATTCTGGAAAAAATTGACTAAAGGCAAACATCTGTGGTTAAGAAATAATCTAAGCACAATTGTAAGTCAATTAATTGATAGCATATTATTTATCTCAATTGTATTTTTAGGCGTCTTGCCATTAAATTCAATTTTAACTACAATTTTTGGGGTTTTTATAATCAAAGTTATAATCGCTATTTGTGATACGCCCTTTGTCTATCTGCTTGTAAGATGGGCAAGGAGTTAAACAAAATAGAAGGATTAATGTGAAACAATTATTTTTTCTTTCACAGAAACCTTTGGTTTCTGGGGCACAAAAGAGCTTTGCTCTTTTCGTGTTTTTACTTCCTTACCAATAGCCTCATCTGTTATGTTCCAATAAAATTCTGTAAATTTTTTCACCAGAGGATTCTCTTTATTTAATTTATACATCTTGGATTTACCACTAATCCTAGTTTGAATGATTAAACCCTTTCTCAATAGTTCTTTTATTAATGTTTTTAAAGTAGAGTAACCAACTCCTGCTTTTATAGCTATATCTACCATACTATAATCAAAGTTATCAAACACTATTAAAAAGTCCAAAATTCTGTTTATTGAAGAGTCCCCAAAACTCTCTAAAAATACAGATTTTCCCATTTCATCATTTAAACTTGTCATGGATATAGTAAATTATAACTTATATTTAAATCTTCCTATTTTTAACCAATGTTGGTTAAAAAATAACCAATATTAAACATAAAATAAGAGGCAGATTTATATAGCTATTCTTTTGAAAATAGTTTTATGAGCCTAAATAATTTTGAAATTGCAATATTAAAAGTAATGCATTCTAGAAGGTTGTATGGAGCCAAGCATATAAGACTAGAGAGAGTAATGAAATCTGGATTTATGCCACACCAATATGGAGATGCTAAAAAAGCTATATATAGTCTTATTAAAAAGTCCTTTGTTGTTTATGCTAAGAAAAGCAAGAATGCTATACAACTAAATAAAGAACTTCTCTCTGAAATACAAGAAATCATTAGGCATTAAGCTCCTTATCTTACTTATTTTTCTTCAAAAAAAAGCTTTGTTAAATAAGTCTTAATTTTCTCCCACTTTTTTAACACAATCTTCACTTTTTAAATAGAATTTACATATCTTGCTTCAGAGTTGGATCTTAACCAAGAGACTATTCCTCTGCTTGTAGTCTTTAGCTTCTGCATTAATACAAGTATGCAAAGCTTTTGATGATTGCAGTAAATCCTATTGCTATACTTTGAAAAGTATCTTGGAATTTTCTTTGCTAATTTAAGCGCTTCATCAATAAAGTTTAAGAAGTCTGGATAATATTCTCTCATGGGGCTCACCTCTTTTTGTTGTTAGGTGTTTATAATATACAACAAAAGAGGCCTTGAGCCTCTTAAATCTTTCTAGGGTTGCACCAGAGCCGTTATTTCTCTAAAGGAATTTATTCAGAGTATTTAATGTGAAATAATTAGATAGGCATATAATGTTAATGGTTAACAACGAAAGGTTTAAATAGTTGTTTATGTTAATTATTAACAGGATGGAAGAAGATCTAAAAACTAAAGCAAAAAATTATTATATGATAGCCTGTATAGCAGAAAAATTAGGCATGTGTTCTGAATCTGCTTCTAATTTTTTCAAGGCTTTATTTGCAGCAGATGATTTTATCATTGCTAAAATTGGTGAAAGACCAAAAGATCACACTGAGAGATTCAGGATATTAAAACTAAGGTTTCCTGAATTATATATTATAACTGATAAGCTATTCTCGGCTTATAGGAGAACTTATACTCAGGAATTGAAAAAAGAAGAATTAGAGCTGGTTAAAAAGAGGATTAAAGATGCATTTAAAAACACAAATATTGAAATCCCAACAGATAAAGAAATTAAAGAGAAACTTACAGAACTTGTTAAAAAAGGAAAAATACTTGGTTGATGTATATATCTTTGGCTCAGCATTAAAAAGTAAAGAAGAACCAAAAGATATTGACTTGATCAGTTTATTTAGAGATAAAGACTATAAGCTTATCGAAGACATAGATTATGAGATTAAAAAAATCGGAGATAAACTTGAGCTTAATCTGCATATAGAGCCCCTAATTGTCGATGACATGTTTAGCAATAGAGCACACAGAAACATAATTCATGAAGGGTTTAGTATTAAGAACATGAAATCAGTAAGCAATATACTGAATTTTGATTCTTTCTTGATTATGAGGTATGAACTAAGAGACAAAAAAGCCTCTGATAAGGTTAGATTTTCATATGCTTTATTTGGCAGAAAAAAAGGAGAAGGGGTTCTGGCTGAATTAAAGGGAAGAGAACTCGGCAAAGGAAGCATTTTAATCCCAATAGGCAAAGAAGCTGTTATTACATCCTTTTTCAAGCAGTGGGATGTAGCATTCAAGAAACAAAGAGTAATTCTATTTAGTTAATAATTAACAAAATAAGTTATAAAACAGTGATTTGTTAATCATTAACACAGGTAAAATTCAAAAAACAAAACTTTATAAACACTAGTTATTTCTCTAAAGGAATTCATTCAGAGTATTTAAATAGGTATATAGGGGATTTAAATACTATAAAGCACTAAACAAGCCTGAAAAAAAGTTTTTCAGTACAAAGTTTAGCAATTAAACTTGTTCTAAAAGGAAAGCTTTATTAAAAGGCTTATTTTTGCACTAAAACCTGCAATTCAAGGTTATTTAGCAGATTAGGGTATAATAAGATGGGAAAGGCAAGAAGTCCAAGACACGGAAGCATGCAGTTCTGGCCTAGAAAAAGGGCTAGACGAGCTTATCCAAGAATAAGAAATTATGCTAGCTCTAGTAATAACAAAATAACTGGATTTGCAGGATATAAGGTTGGAATGACTCACTTGTTAATTAAAAGCACAAGGCCTCACTCAATGACTCCAGGAGAATCAATATTCAGGCCAGTAACAATAATAGAGTGCCCGCCATTAAAAGCAGCTGCAATAAGGTTTTACAAGAGAACTGCTTATGGATTAAAGGCAGTCAGCCAGATACTAACAAAAAACCTTGACAAAAACCTCAAGAGAAAGATGCTGATGCCAAAAAAAGAAAACAAGCAAAAAGAGCCTGAAAATTATGATCAGATAAGGCTTTTGGTTTATACACAGCCTAGCTTAACAGGCATAGGAAAGAAAAAGCCAGAGGTTTTTGAGATTGCTGTTGGAGGAGCAAAAGAGCAGCAGCTTGCCTATGCAAGGGAAAAACTTGGCAAGGAAATAACATTAACAGAAATATTAAGGCCAGGGCAGTTAGTTGATGCGCATGCTGTTACAAAAGGAAAGGGCCTGCAAGGTGTTATAAAGAGGTTTGGGGTGTCATTAAAACAACATAAATCAGAGAAAAAGAAGCGCTCTGTCGGAAACCTTGGCCCATGGATTCAGTCAGCAATCTGGCGTGTCCCGCAATCAGGCCAAACAGGATACCACACAAGAACAGATTACAATAAACTGGTAATAAAGGTTTCAGACAAGCCAAATGAAATAAACCCAAAATCAGGATTTAAGCATTATGGCCTTGTAAAGAACAGCTACATCCTGTTAAAGGGCTCTGTACAGGGGACTGAAAAAAGGCTTATAAGGTTAAACAATGCTATAAGGCCGCATAAAAGAAAACACTCAGAAACATTTGAGATAGAGCATATTAATATTCAAAAATGAAACTGCCAATATTAAATATATCAAAAGAAGAAATAGGAAAGCAGGAAATGCCTATACAGTTTGAGGAAGAGGTAAGGCCAGACCTGATAAAGAGAGCTGTTATCTCAATACAGGGCAATGCAAGGCAGGCCTATGGAGCAGACCCAATGGCTGGAAAAAGGGCGTCTGCAAAGCTATCAAGAAGAAGGCATGATTACAAGACTGCCTATGGCATAGGGATTTCAAGAGTTCCAAGGAAAATAATGAGCAGCCGCGGAACAAGAATGAACTGGGTTGGGGCCTTTGCACCTGGAACAGTTGGCGGAAGAAAGGCTCACCCACCTAAAGCTGGAAAAGACTGGACAAAGAAAATCAACAAAAAGGAAAGAAGAAAGGCAATAAGAAGCGCAATTACAGCAACACTATCAAAAGAACTTGTTGCTAAAAACCATATTGTTCCTGATAACTATCCATTTATAATTGAAGGAAAGTTTGAGTCACTGAAAAAAACAAAGCAAGTAAGAGATGTTTTGAAAAAAATAGGTCTTGAAAAAGAGCTTTCAAGGGTTAATGAAAGAATCATTAGAAGTGGAAAGGGAAAGAAAAGGGGCAGAAAATACAAAAGCAAAGCAGGCCCATTAATCATTGTTTCAAAAGACTGTGCTTTATTAAAGGCAGCAAAAAACATAGCAGGGGTTAATGTGAGAATTGTTAAATCAATTAATGCAAAGGTGTTGGCACCATCAACCAATCCCGGCAGGTTAGCTATCTGGACACAGGATGCTATAAAAGAATTAGGAGATAAAAAATTATTCATGTAAAATGGAGCCGTACAAAGTCATCAAATACCCATTGTCAACAGAAAAGTCTGTAAGGCTTATGGAGTCAGAGAACAAGCTTATTTTTGTGGTAAGCAGAAATGCAAAAAAGCAGGATGTAAAAAAAGCAATTGAAGAGATGTTCAAGGTAAAGGTTGTAAAAGTTAATTTAACAATAAATGGAAATGAGAAAAAAGCATATGTCAAGCTGAGTGATGATACGCCAGCTATTGATATTGCAACACAACTAGGGTTGATGTAAAGTGGGTAAAAATCTTATACAGCAGGCTAGAGGAAAAGGGGGCCCAACATACAGGGCGCCTAGCTTCAGGTATAAAGGAAAGGCATCTTACTTTATCGCTTCTAAAGGCAAATTAAATGCAAAAATTATTGATATAATAAAATGTGCCGGCCATTCAGCGCCATTAACTGTATTAGAACACGAGAATAAAATCAGAAACCTAATGATTGCCCCTGAGGGAATAAAAGTGGGGCAGGTTGTTGAATATGGCGAGAAAATAGCTGCAGAAAATGGCAATATGCTCTTGCTTAAGGATATCCCTGAAGGAGCATTGGTTTATAATATTGAAGGCCAGCCAGGTGATGGAGGAAAGTTTGTAAGGTCATCTGGAGCATTTGCAAGGATTATAGCAAAGATAAAAAATAAGGTTGTTGTTCAGCTGCCTTCAAAAAAACAAAAGGAGTTTAATCCAAACTGCAGGGCAACAATCGGCATTATTGCAGGCAGCGGAAGAAAGGAAAAGCCATTTTTAAAGGCTGGAAAAAGATTTTATGCAATGAGGGCAAAAAACAAGCTGTGGCCAAGCATATCCGGAACATCGCAGAATGCTGTTGACCACCCATTTGGCGGCTCAAGCTCAGCACATAAGGGAAAACCAACAATAGCGCCAAAAAATGCTCCTCCAGGAAGAAAAGTAGGAGCAATACATCCAAGAAGGATGGGAAGGAAGAAGAAGTAAAATGGCAAGAAAGGAATTCAGCTACAGGGGAAAAACCCTTGAAGAGCTAAAAAAAATGAGCATCAATGATTTTGCAGAGCTTGCTCCTGCAAGGCAGAGAAGGAGCCTTAAAAGAGAAGCAACAGAATCAGAGAGAACATTTATGGATAAGATAATGAAAGGCAATAACATAAAAACCGAATGCAGGGATGCAATAATTATTCCGCAGATGGTTGGGAAAAACATAAGGGTCCATAATGGAAAGGAATTTATCCCTTTATTAATACAGCCTGAGATGATTGGCCATTATCTTGGGGAATTTGTGCTGACAAGAAAAAAAGTAATACATCATGCGCCGGGTGTTGGAGCCACAAGGTCAAGTGCAAGTCTTTCAGTAAGGTAATAAAATGTCTCAATACAAATATTCAGCAAGGGTAAATGAGCATAGGGCAAGGGCCGCTGGGCTGTTAATGCCAATATCACTAAAGAAAAGCATTGAAATATGCAATCTCATAAGGGGGAAAAAACTTGAGAAGGCAAGGGAAACATTAAATGAAATTATTGGTATGAAAAAACCTGTTCCATTCAAAAGATTCACAGAAGGGGCTGGCCATAAGCACGGGATTGGCCCTGGGAAATATCCTGTAAAGGCATGCAGGGAAATATTAAAATTAATAAATCTGGTTGAGGCAAATGCGCAGCACAAGGGCTTAGATGCATCAAGCCTTGAGATAGTGCATATATGCGCCAAGAAGGGGCCCAAGTCATGGCATTACGGCAGACAAACCAGAATAGCAATGAAAAGAACTAATGTTGAGATTGTTGTTGAGGAAAAAGAACTCAAAAAGAAGGAAAAGAAAGAGATTAAGGGGGGGCCAAAAAAAGA
Source organism: uncultured Methanosarcinales archaeon (assembly GCA_964403775.1). GTDB lineage: Archaea > Nanobdellota > Nanobdellia > Woesearchaeales > CG1-02-33-12 > CG1-02-33-12. The sequence goes on along the minus strand of CAYOHL010000002.1, from coordinate 22,512 downwards.
ACCTGCCAAAAAAGAAGAACCAAAACCAGCCAAAGAACAGGAAGAGAAAAAAGAGCCTAAAAAGGAAATTGAAGAAAAAGAGATTAAAGAAAAGCCAAAACAAGAAGCTAAAGAAAAGCATGAGAAAGAAATCAAAGAAGAGCCTGAAAAACCAGGGGAAATTAAAAAAGATGTTGAAGCAAAAGAGCAGGAAAAATTAAAACCAAAAGCTGAAGATGTCAAAGAAAAGTCAAAAGACAAGCTTAAAGAAGAAGAGCACAGAAAAATAGAGGCCAAGGTCAAGGAGATTAGAGATAAAATACAACAAGAAGAAAAATCAGAAAAAGAAAAAGTGCCAACTGCTTTTGAATTGGCAGAGAAAAAAGAAACTAAGAAAATAAAAGAGAAAAAGACTGATAAAAAATGATTGAAAGGCAATTTGTTGCACAAAAAAAGAAGGAATACCAAATCCAGGAAATGATAGCCAGGAATGTAAAGGGCTCTGGCTACAGCCATACAAAACTCCAAAGAACGCCTCTTGGTGAAAAGATAATAATCCATGCAGCTCGCCCAGGGCTGATTGTCGGAAGAAAGGGCCAGAACATAACAAAGCTTACAAAAAGCCTAAAAAATAATTTTGAGCTTGAAAATCCCCAGATAGAAATAAGCGAGATTGACAAAATAAACCTTGATGCAGAGGTTGTTGCAGGAAAAATTGCAGAATCATTGGAAAGGTTCGGAACTGCAAGGTTTAAGGGCATTATGCATAAGACAATGGAAGAGGTAATGAGTGCTGGTGCACTTGGAATTGAGATTGTGATATCAGGTAAGATACCTGGAGCAAGGGCAAAATCATGGCGTGTCTGTTCAGGTTATCTAAAAAAATGCGGTGATATTGCAATATATGGGGTAAACAAAGCAAAGGTCCAGGCTCTTATAAAAACAGGCGTTATCGGCATCAAGGTAAGCATTATGCCCCCTGACATAAAGCTGCCAGATAATATACAGCTTTTGGAAGAAAAACAGGAAATTATAGAAAAAGCTAAGGAAGAAAAACCTGTTAAGGAAGAGGCAGAAAAAGAGAAAGAAAAGCCGAGTGAAGAATTGAAAAAGAAACAGGAAAAAGAAGATAGGAAAACTAAACCAAAAAAAGAGAGTGAAAAAGCCGTTAAAAGGCAAACAAAAAAACTACTAAAAAAACCTGAAAAGAAACTAAAGAAAAAGGATTAAGATGGCACTTAAAATCAAGGAAATTGAATCAATGAGCACTGAGGAATTAAAGATAAAGCTTGAGGAGCTCAAAAAAGAGATGATCAAGCATAATGCCCAGATTGCCACGGGAACAAATCCAAAGAGCCTGGGGCAGGTAAGGGTAATAAAAAAAACTGTCGCAAGGATTTTGACAGTCCTAAAAACCAAAGGTGGTGAAAAAAAGCAATGAGTGAAGTATGTCCTAAATGTGGGCTGCCCAAAGAACTATGTGTTTGTGAGACAATAGCAAAGGAAAGTCAGCTGATAAAAGTATATGTGATAAATAAGAAGTTTGGCAAGCAGTATACAGTGATAGAAGGCATTGATGAAAAAGAGATTGACCTTAAGGGTCTGGTAAAAAAGCTGAAAATAAAGTTTGCATGCGGAGGAACAGCAAAAGAGGGAAAGATTGAACTTCAGGGAGATCACAAACAAAGGGTTAAGGAAAACCTTGTTCAGATGGGTTTTTCACAAGAGACAATTGATGTAAGATAATGAACTTTAATAAGAAAATGCTTGCAAGGAGCGAGTTAATAGGCCTAGATGTAGAGGTTATTGAATCAGAAAACCGCTTTAACAAAGGCCTTAAAGGCAAGGTAATTGATGAAACAAAAAATATGTTTATAATTGAAACAAAAAAAGGAAAAAAAAGCATAATCAAAGACCAGTGTATTTTTGAATTCAAGCTTAAGGAAAAAAATATCCAAATCAATGGAAAATCATTAACAACAAGGCCAGAAGAGAGAATAAAACAAGGGTGAATGTTCATGAATAACAAAACAGAGAAAAAACAAGCCATGCCAAAAAAACCAATGCTGGCAAAGCCAGAGAAGGAATGCAATGATAAAAATTGCCCTTTTCATGGCAGCTTAAGGCTAAGGGGTAGGGTATTTAGTGAGAAAATTGTTAGTGCTAAATCCCATAGGACAGCAACCATTGGAATAGAGAGAAGGCAGTACATACCCAAATATGAGAGGTATGAAAAAAGAAGAACAAGACTACAAGTACATAACCCGGACTGCATTAATGCAAAAGAAGGGGATGTTGTTAAAGTGCAGGAATGCAGGCCAATAAGCAAAACAAAGCATTTTGTCATAGTTGAAAAGGTATCATAAAATGAAGGCATTAAAAGCAAAAGTAACAAAGGGATTGCCAGTTGGAGCTGAAATACCAACATGTGATAATTCAGGAGCCAAAATAATCAGAATATTTAGTGTAAGAGGAGCCAAGACTGTCAAGGGAAGAATGCCTAGTGCAGGTGTTGGTGATTTTGTTATGGCATCTGTAAGGAGAGGAAACCCTGATATGGTCAAACAGGTTGTAATGGCTGTTATTGTCAGGCAAAAAAAGGAATACAGGAGGCCTGATGGAATGAGGATAAAGTTTGAGGATAATGCAGCCGTAATCTTAAAGGATGAAAAGGGAAATCTAAAAGGAACGATATTCAAGGGGGCAATAGCAAAAGAGGCCTGCGAGAGATGGCCCAATATTGCAAAGCTGGCAAGGATTATTGCGTGATAACCATGAAAAAAAAATTTTCAAGAAGTTGGATAAAAAGCAAGCAGCCAAGGAAGCAGCGCAAATACAGCCATAATGCCCCTCTGCATATAAAAGGCAAGTTCATGTCTGCCCACCTTTCAAAGGATTTAATGAAAAAATACAACAGAAGGAGCATTAGGCCAAGGAAGGGCGACAAGATAATTGTATTGAGGGGCCAGTTCAAGAAAAAAAAAGGGAATGTGGAAAGGGTTGACCTGAAAAAATCAAAAGTTTATGTATCTGGAGTTGAAATGATAAAAAAGGACGGAACAAAGGTATTTTATCCAGTACACCCTTCAAATCTTGTTGTAACTGAAATTAATTTAGACGATAAAAAAAGGGTGGCAATATTAAACAAGTCAAAAGAAGCTTATAAAAAAACCAAAAAGCAGGAAGAAAAAGTGATTCAAAATGGCTAAAAGGCATTTAAAGAGATTAGCAGCACCAAAATCATGGAAAATAAAGAGAAAAGGAATAACCTTTGCTACAAGACCAAAGCCAGGCATGCACAGCAAAAAAAACAGCATTCCATTAAACCTTGTCTTAAGGGATATGCTAAACTATGCAAAAACAACAAGAGATGTTAAGGTTATACTCTCTAAAGGGGATATTCTGGTGGATGGAAAACAAAGAAAAGACCATAGGTTTCCAGTTGGTGTTATGGACTTAATAGATATACCAAAAACAAAGGAGTGCTTCAGGGTCTTGTTAAACAAAAAAGGCAATGTTTCCCTTGTCAAGCTAAAACCAGATGAAGCAAAAATCAAGCTTTGCAAGATTGTTGGAAAAACTGTTATTAAAAAAGGAAAGATTCAGCTTAACCTAAATGATGGCAGGAATATTATTATTGACAAAAACAATTACAAGACAGGGGATACATTGGCAATCCAGGTGCCTGAGCAGAAGATAAAAGAGCATCTGAAATTTGAAAAAGGCTCATTTGTTTATTTATCAGGGGGAAAGCACAAGGGCGAATCAGGGGTTATTGATGAGATAAAAAACAGCATAATCAAGCTAAAACCTGAATCAGGGGAAAGCTTTGAAACATCAAAAAAATTTGCCTTTGTTATAGGCAGGGAAAAGCCGGTTATCAGCTTGAGCTAAAAGGTTTTAAGAATGAACCCGTCAAGAGACATAAAAATAAGCAAGGTAACACTTAACATAGGTGCTGGAAAAGACCAGACCAAGCTAGATAAGGGCATAAAATTATTTAAGAGCATAACAAATGTAAATCCTGTTAAAACAGTCACATCAAAAAGAATTCCTGGGTGGGGCTTGAGGCCAGGCCTTCCTATTGGCTGCAAGGTTACTTTAAGGAGAAAAAATGCAATAGAAATCTTAAACAGGCTCCTGCAGGCAAAAGACAACAAGCTAAAAGAGAGCCAGTTTGACCAAAACGGAAATATTGCATTTGGCATAGAAGAGTATATTGATATTCCAGGAGTCAAGTATGACCCTGAAATAGGCATTATTGGATTAGAGGTCTGTGTGACTCTTGAAAGAAACGGCTTTAGAATAAAGAGAAGGAGGATTGCCAAAAAAATGATTCCAAAAAAACATATGATAACAAAGCAGGAGTCAATTGACTTCATGAAAAAAGAGTTTAATATAGAATTAGAGGCAGAATAAATGACTGTAAGCAACTATAAAAAAGTGTTCAAGCAGCTGCAGGCCAAGCCTGTAAAGCTAAAGCGCTTCCTAAAGCACAGCTCTCCTAAAGAGAGAGTCTGCGGAGTAAGCAGGAATCGCTGTGAAAGGTGCGGAAGGGCAGGCGGCCATATAGGAAAATACGGCTTAAATTTATGCAGGCAATGTTTTAGAGAGATATCAACGAAAATAGGATTTAAAAAATACAGCTAAAGGTGCAAAAATGTTAAATGACCCATTGGCAAATGCATTATCAACTATCCTGAGCAAGGAGAATGCAAGAACAAAGGAATGCCTGATTAAGCCCTCATCAAAAATAATCAAGGAGGTGCTTAAGATAATGAAGGACAACTATTATGTTGGGGAACTAAAGGAAATAGAGGATTCAAAGGGCAATATATTAAGCATTAACTTATTGAACAAAATAAACAAGTGTGGCGTTATAAAGCCAAGATTTTCAGTAAAAGAAGATGGCTATGAAAAATTTGAAAAGAGGTTCTTGCCTGCAAAGAACTTTGGAATCCTGATTGTATCAACACCCCTTGGCATAATGACAAATGATGAGGCAAAGAAAAAGAATATTGGGGGAAAGCTCCTAGCATATTGTTACTAAAGATGAAACAAGAAATCATCCAGGAAATCAAAATCCCGGAGGGGATTGAAATAACCAAGCAGGGGCATTTGATTAAAGTAAAGGGCCCTAGGGGCGAGCTAACTAAGAAATTTGCAGGCCCAAAAATTGATATAAATTTAGATAAAGATTCAGCAAAGATAATCTCAAGGAATGCATCAAAAAGAGAGGGAAAATTAATCGGAACCTTTAAGGCACACATAAACAACATGATAAAAGGGGTAACAGAGCCATTTATTTATAAGCTGAGAATATGCCCAGGGCATTTCCCAATGAATGTATCAATGGATAAGGAGGTTTTTACCATTAAAAATTTTCTTGGGGAAAAGACCCCCAGAAAAATTAGGATAAGCCCTGCAGTCAAGGTAAAGATAGACGGCAAGGATGTATATGTCGAGGGGATTGACAAAGAGCTGACTGCACAGACAGCAGCAAGCATTGAAATGCTTACAAAGATAAAAGGGAGGGACAAAAGAATATTCCAGGATGGCATATACATTGTCTCAAAGGCAGGAAAGGAAATAAAGTGATTATCATGAAAAAGCTAAAATTCATTAGGCAGGATGCGCATAAGAAATCATCTCTTGGAAACAAATGGAGGAGGCCGAAAGGTCTGCACTCAAAGATGAGGCTTAGCAAAAAAGGCTATAACAAGATTGTTTCAATTGGCTATGGAAGCCCTAGGAAAACAAGAAACATGCATAGCTCTGGACTGAAACTAACAATTGTGAAGTCATTGAGGGATATTGAAAAGATTGACGCTAAAAATGAATGCATTGCTGTTGCAAAAACAGTTGGCCTTAAGAAAAGAATTGAGATTTTGAAACAGGCAATAAAAAAAAGCATTAATGTTGTTAATATTAAGGATATTGATAAATTCCTGAAGGATGTTGAGGAAAAAATCAAGAAAAGCAAAGAGGAAAAAGAAAAACTCAAAAAAGAGAAAGAAGTCAGGAAAAAAGAAAGAGAAAAAGCGCCTAAGAAGAAGACAATAGAGGAAAAGGTTGAGAAGACAGATGAAGAAAAGAAAGAAGATGAGAAAAGAGAGAAAGATAAGCTGCTGACAAAAAAGACTGAATAAAAATGGAGCTCAAAACCCAGAAGAGGCTTGCTGCTGATTTATTGAAATGCAGCAGGAAAAGAATTGTTTTTGACACTGAGAGGCTTGATGAGATAAAGGAATCAATAACAAAAAAGGACATTGGAGGCCTGATTAAAGACAAGGCAATTCAAAAGAAACAGTCCAGGGGGGTTTCAAGGGCAAGGGCAAACAAGATAAAAAAACAGAAGTCAAAGGGAAGGAGGAAAGGCCCTGGCTCAAGACAGGGAAAACATGGTGCAAGACTGCCAAGAAAGCAGGCATGGATAATAAAAGTAAGGGTTCAGAGGCATTTTATCAAAGAGCTGAAAGACAAGAAACTAATAACCCCAAAATCACACCAGATGCTTTATTCAAAAATAAACGGCGGTTTTTTCAGAAGCAGGAAACACATAAAAATATACATTAAAGAGCATGATATGGCAAGGAAAAAATGATAAAGGATAAAATCCATATAGTCCGGCTAAGAAGGAAAAGAGAGAAGAAAACAAACTATAAGAGAAGAATTGCCCTTCTTGTCTCAGGAAAGCCAAGGCTGGTTGTCAAGAAATCATTGTGCAATATCAATATCCAGATTATTGAGTACAAGCCAGAAGGCGATAATGTGCTTGTGTCTGCAAATTCAAAGGAGCTTGTAAAATTTGGGTACCTTCTTAACAGAAGCAATATCCCAAGTGCATACTTAACAGGGCTTCTGCTTGGGCAGAAGGCAAGGAAAAAGGCAATAAAAGAGGCAATCCTTGATATTGGCCTTAATTCCAATGTTAAGGGCTCAAGGATTTATGCTGCCCTTAAAGGCGCTGTTGATTCTGGTTTGAAGATTCCATGCCAGGATAATGTTTTTCCTCCAGAGGGTAGGATTAACGGAAGCCATATTTTAGAGTATGCAGAAAAACTAAGAAAAGAAAGCAGGGAAAAATATGAAAAGCAGTTTTCATCCTATATTAAAAAAAATATTGAAGATGTAAAAAAGCAATTCAGCGATGTAAAAGATAAGATCATGAAGGTATAAAAATGGATGCCAAAGAAAAAACAAATAATACAAAAGAGGAGGAAACAAAAAAATCCCCCAGAGAGCCTGCTTTTGACAAGGAAGCCTGGAACCCAAAAACAGGAATTGGAAAAAGGGTAAAGTCGGGCGAGATAACAAAAGTTGATGATATCCTTGATAATGGATTAAAGATACTTGAGCCAGAGATAGTTGATGCTTTGCTTCCGGACCTAAAAACAGAATTGCTGCTGATAGGCCAGTCAAAGGGAAAGTTCGGGGGTGGCCAAAGGCGCGTTTTCAGGCAAACCCAAAAGAAAACCAGCGAGGGAAACAAGCCAAAGTTTGCAACATACGCTGTTGTTGGCAATAATAACGGCTATGTTGGGATAGGCTATGGCAAGAGCAGGGAGACTGTCCCTGCAAGGGAAAAGGCAATAAGGAATGCAAAGCTGAATATTATAAAAATTAAGCGTGGCTGCGGTTCATGGCAATGCAGCTGCGGTGAGCCACATTCAATCCCGTTCAGAATACAGTCCAAGTGCGGCTCTTCTGTAATCAAGATAATGCCTGCTCCAAAAGGAAAGGGCCTTTGCATTGAAAAAGAGTGCCAGAAAATTCTGGACATGGCCGGCATCAGGGACGTATGGTCAAAAACAAAGGGGCAGTCAAGGATTAAAACAAATCTTATAATGGCATGCTTTAATGCACTAAAGCAGCTTAGCTCAATAAGAGTGCAGCAAAGATATTATAAAAATCTTAGTATTGCTGAAGGTGCAATCATGAAACAAGGGCCTGAGGACAAAGAAGAAACCATGATTGATGTTGTAAAGAAGAAATCCAACAAAGAAAATAAGACAGAAAAGCCAAAGAAAGAACCAAAAACAAATATCCATAAAGAGGAGAGTGATGAAGAAAAAAATGAGTGAAAAAAAACCTGCAGAAAAAAGCGAAAACAACCAGATAAAGAAACTGGCTGTCATAAGAATAAGGGGGGTAACAGGAATAAAGAAAGACATAAAGGACACTCTTAACATGCTCTGCCTTTACCATAATAATTATTGTGTTGTTTTGGACAGCAGGATGTTTGGGATGATAAGAAAGGTGAAGGATTATGTGACCTGGGGCGAGATTAATGATGAAACATACAGGCTCTTGATTGAAAAGAGGGGAAAGGAATTCAAAGGCAGGGAAACTGACAGCAAGAAAAAAATTAACTATAAAAAATTCATAGTTATTAACAATAAAAAATACAAAAAATATTTTAGATTAAGCCCTCCAAGAGGAGGTTTTGAAAGAAAGGGCATAAAAACCCCATTCACTAAAAGCGGGGCCTTGGGCTACAGAAAAGAAAAAATCAATGACCTAATTAAAAGGATGGTTTAAATGCAATGGAAAGATTTTGACAGGGGTGTGTTTTTGGTAAATTGCTTGGGAATAATCTATAATCCTGAAACCAAAAAAGTTTTGATTGGAAGAAGAGAAAATGACCCTTACATAAAAGAACTAATATGGTGTTTTCCAGGAGGAAGACCTGGCTATAAAGATGATTTGGAATACTATCTAAAGGAAGAAATCAAAAAGAAAACCAACCTTGATGTTAAAGTTAAAAAGATTATATTTGCAAAAACCTATCCAGAGAAAAGGGAATTTCTATCTATTTATTATTTTTGTGAATTTATTAAAGGCAAAGAAGAAGCAAAAGACAAATTCAAAGAAGTTAAATGGGTCAAACCAACTGAAGTCAAGGATTATTTTACAACTTCCTTGCATCATCAGGTCTTGGAATTCCTTAAATCCTTAGAAAAAGGTGAATTATAAATGATTGGTGTTAAACAAATTAAGGAATTTGTAAAGGAAAATTTAGATGAATTAAATTATATGCATACTAAAAAAGTTGTTAAAATAGCCTTGGCTCTAGCAGAAAAAGAGGGGGCAAATAAAGAGATTGTAGAGACTGCAGCCTGGCTTCATGACATAGGAAAATCAGATAAAGATAGCACGCCTATAAATCATCATACTTATGGTGTTAAAATTGCAGAAGATTTACTAAAGGAAAAAGGCACTAATCCAGAACTAATTAAAGGAATATGTCATAGTATTGAAACTCATATGGGACCACCTACAGCTAAATTTTGGTTATTGGAATTAAAAAAAGTTGGAAGAACATTTGATTTTCCTCGGCCAGATACAAAAGAATCAAAAATTATTTATGATGCAGATATGATTGATTTATGCTCTCCATTCGGTATTGCAAAAATAATTCATCTAAGAGCAAAGTATGGAAAAGATTTTCTGGAATCTATTGAAAGTGCTAAAGATACAGCATTTGCTGCTTACAATGATTTACAAACCAAAAGTGGAAGAGAATTAGGAGAAAGATATTTTAAAGTAACTAAAGATTTTTTTGGAATAATTGAAGGAAAATAAGATGACAACCTATAAGACAAGAAAAAACAGGAAGATGAGAGGCTCTCATACACATGGCTGGGGCGCCAAGAAAAAGCACAGAGGTGCTGGCTCCCGCGGCGGCAGGGGAATGGCCGGAACAGGAAAGCGCGGTGATGCAAAAAAGCCATGCATATGGAAGAATACAAAATATTTTGGGAAATATGGATTTACAAGGCCAAAGAAGATAATTGTTAAGATAAAAGCAATAAACCTAAAAACAATTGAGCAAAGGCTTGAATCACTTTTGTCAAAGAAACTGATTGAAAAAAAGAATGATTCTTATGTTATTGACTTAAAGAAACTTGGCTTTAACAAGGTTTTAAGCACAGGCAAAATTACAAAAAAGTTTATTATAAAATGCGATTATGCTTCTAAGAAAGCAATTGATAAGATTAAAAAATCTGGTGGAAGTATTATCTTAGAACAGAAAAAAGTCAAAGAGGTTAAGGAGAAACCAAAAGAGAAGCCTAAAGAAAAAGTTGAAGAAATGGTTAGGGAAGAAAAACAGGAGATTAAAAAAGAAGCTGAAGAAAAACCTGAAGAAGAGAAAAAAGAAATCAAAGAAAAACCTAAAAAATCAAGTGAAATTAAAGAAGAGATTGAAACAAAAGAACAGGAAAAACTAAAACCAAAAGCTGAAGAGATTAAAGAAAAACCTGTTGCTGAAAAAGCAGAAAAAGTTGAGGAAAAGCCTAAAGAAGAAAAACCTGTTGCTCAAAAAGCAGAAAAAGCTGAAACAAAAGAAAAAGAAGTTAAAAAATAAGTTGGTTTGAAAAATTCGCTAACTAAAAAATATTTAAAATGTCATTTATTGATAATTTAATTGAGAATCTGCCAGAGGTGTCTGGCCCAACACAAAAAAGGCTTTCCTTTAAGGAAAAGCTAAAGTGGACAGGCATTGTCCTTATTTTATTTTTTATCCTTGGAATGATACCATTGTTTGGCCTTGGGCATAATGCATTAGCACAGTTTGAATATTTCTCAACAGTTCTTGCTGCAAAATTTGGCTCTATAATATCTTTGGGTATTGGGCCAATAGTCACTGCATCCATTATCCTGCAGCTTTTGAATGGCTCAGGAATAATGAAGATGGATTTAACAACCCATGAGGGCAAGAAAAGGTTTCAGGGAATACAGAAATTATTGTCTATTGTAATTATCATGGTTGAGGCTGCTATTTTTGTGTTTATGGGCGGATTGGCTCCTGCAATGGAATATGCCGGAACAGCCGTGTATATGCAGTTACAGCTGATTTTAGTTTTCCAGTTGTTCCTTGGCGGAATGCTGATTTTGTTTATGGATGAGGTTGTAAGCAAGTGGGGCTTTGGCTCTGGTATATCCTTGTTTATAGCAGCTGGAGTAAGCCAGACAATATTTGTAAGAGCACTATCGCCTTTGCCATCACCATTAAATCCTGGAATAGCAACAGGCGCAATCCCTGCCTTGTTCCAGTCATTGGCAGCAGGAGATCCAGTGACAGCTGGCTTAATGATTGCAGCAGTTCTAGCCACAATAGTTGTTTTTGCAATTGCAGTGTATGCGCAGGCAATGAAAATTGAGATACCATTAAGCTTTGGCAGAATTAGAGGTTATGGAATAAGATGGCCCTTATCATTTATTTATACAGGAGTTATCCCTGTTATTCTTGTTTCTGCCCTTATGGCAAATATACAGCTTTGGGCAAGGTTATTACAAAACTGGGGCTATCCAATTCTTGGAACCTTTGTCGGAAACAGCCCTCAGTCAGGCCTTATAGTATGGCTTTCATCTCCGGATATAGTAAGCAAGATAATAAAGGGCAGTATTGTTTCTGCTGATTTTATACAGGCTATTGTTTATATGATTTTTATGATTGTAGGCTGTATAATATTCTCAGTCTTTTGGGTCCAGACAGCTGGCATGGATGCAAGAAGCCAGGCAAGGCAGATAATGGCTTCTGGACTGCAAATTCCAGGTTTTAGAAAAGACCAGAGAATTTTAGAGCAGCTGTTAAACAGGTATGTACAGCCCTTGACTATAATGGGGGCAATTGCAATCGGGTTTTTGGCTTCACTGGCTGACCTGACTGGAGCCTTAAGCAGCGGAACAGGAATTTTGTTAGCAGTTATGATAATATACAAGCTTTATGAGGAAATATCAAAGCAGCACATGATGGACATGAACCCGCTTATGAGAAGATTCATGGGAGGCTCATAAGATGTTTGAAGCAGTATTAAACCCAATATTTGCACCTTTGCTTAATCTGTCTCCTTTATTTGCTATTATTATAATTTCTTTTGTTATAACTTTGTTAATAACTCTTATACACAAGTTTACAACAAATCAAGATGTTATGAAAGGTCTTAAGAAGGATATGAAAGACTATCAGGATGAGATGAAAAAACATAAAGACAGCCCGCAGAAGGTTATGGAAATCCAGAAAAAAGTCATGGAAAAAAACCTTGAATTTATGAAACACTCTTTTAAGCCGATGATATTTACATTTATCCCTATAATTATTATCTTTGGATGGTTGAATGCCCATATGGCATATTACCCTATAATGCCCGGACAGGAGTTTGATGTAATGCTTACATTTGATTTAGAAGGCCTGGGAAAGGATATCAGCCTTGTTTCTGTAATTCCTGAAAACCAGCTGGAAATAATTAATGGCGCAACACAAACTGTGGAAAAAAACAAAATAAAGGCTTTTTTGGGGGAAAAATGGGTTGGTATGGCAAACTGGAAATTCAAGGGCCCGGAAGGGCTTTACACTCTAGCATATTCATTTGATGATGACGCAAGGGCATATGAAAAGGATTTGATTATAACTACTGAAAGAAAATATGCTGTTCCTGAAAAAAGGATAAATGATGAAAGCTCTTTGAAATCAATTAAAGTGATGAATGCGCCGATAAGGCCGTTGTTCGGCCTTGGATGGATATGGACATATATTATATTCTCAATAATATTTAGCATGATATTAAGAAAGGTTTTGAAGGTGGCATGATGTTTAAACTATGCAATAACCTTTTTCTTGATTTTACCTTCCTGAAAATCAATATTTATGATTTTATCAAACAAATCAACTAAAATCCTTACATAAGGGTTATCCATATTAAGCTTATATAATTTAGCATTTCCTATGTTTCTTGTGTGTATTATTATTTTGGATTTTTCTATTTCATCCCACATTCTAAACAATGTAACCCTGTTTATCCCAGCACCTTCTGCAATATTACCTATAGAATGGTCTAGTTCGCGTCCTTCTAATAAATATTCTAAAACCCTTATTTTAGGGGTATCACCTAACAACTCCCTAAATAGTGTTGGTTCATCCTGAAACCTCATTTTAATCACACTGTTATAAAACAGAGCTAATATTTAAATATTTCTATTTTGTAATATATGTATTACAAAAATGCAACAAACTTTTATAAATATATGTCTGTTTTATTATGTTTATGGCAAGAATAGATATTATAGAAATGAGAAACATCCAGAAAAAAATCATAAGGATGTTAAAAAACAAGAGAAAGTATGGAGGAGCGCATACAGAAACAATTCACTTAAAAAATTGTGTTCCTAAACATTTAAGAGGCAAAAAAGTTGTTGAAGAAGCAATCCATGATTTATTCAAAAAAGGAATTTTAATCAACAAAAAATCCACTGGAGAGAATCACTGTAGCTTAGACAGCTCTAAATTAAGAGAGATAAATGAGATTGAAAAATACATTGAATAAAGACTTCTCATACATGGCTATTTTTCCCAAAAGCTTTTTAAATAAGCTGTTTTACCCTTTTGATAATATTTGAGGTTAAGAAAATGCCTTCAGGAAAACACAAATCAAGATCAATGAGGAGAGTTTACACAAAGCTCCCCGGAAACAAAGTGGTCATACATTACAAGAAGAGAAAGCCATCCAAGACAGAATGCGCTCTATGCGGAGCTCAATTACATGGTGTTCCAAGAGAGAGGCCATACAAAATGCAGAACATGGCCAAGACAAAGAAAAGGCCCTCAAGGCCATATGGCGGATTCTTATGCTCTAAATGTATGAGGATAAAAATAAAGGAAAGGGCTGAAAATGTTTGAGATAGGAAGATTATGCTTAAAGACAGCAGGAAGGGATGCTGGACTAAAGTGCATTGTTATTGATAAGCTTGATGATAATTATGTCCTTATAGACGGCCAGACAAGAAGAAGAAAGTGCAATGTAAAGCATCTTGAACCTTTGGATAAAGTTTTGAAGATTAAGAAAGGCCTTTCTCATGATGATGTTGTGAATGAGCTTAAGAAAGAGAATGTTGAGGTAGAGGTAAAGGCAAAGAGAAACAAGAGAGTGGCCAAGGAAACTTCTAAGCCAAAAACTGAACCAGCTGTAAAGCCAAAAAAGGAAGAAAAAGCTGCTGCAAAACCAAAAAAAGTTAAGAAAATAGAATCCAAGCCAAAGAAAGCAGTTGTTAAGAAAGCCAAAGACTAAGAAGATAAAAAAGCTAAAAGAACAATAAAATAATTATCAATTATTTCTCCATCAAAAAACAAGGGTTTAACTTCATTTACTAAAAGAAAATCTATCTATTTTTTATCTAAATAACCAACGGAATAATCTTGTGAAAATTGATTCTGTTTCTAGAAACTCGCCTTTTTCATTGTCATTCATTTTTTGAAATATTATATCACTAACAAATTCAGATGAAGCTCCATCAAAACTGAATTTAGTTGCATAACCAAGATTTTCAACATCAATAAAAACAGATAATTCTTTTTTGATTTTTGTGTCTAATCTTTTTGATTTGACTGTAGACAATAATTTAGTAGAATCTTTCATTGGCTCTTCTGAGAGAACATACCCAATAACACTTACATTCCCTTCATTTATACTTGATATCTTCATTGGGTAGTATGGTTCATTAGTCTCAAACTCTATTTTCAAAGGACTTGAAACCCCTGTAGTTAAACCCCAAATTACATCTTCTAATGTCCTAATCTTTTGAATATTTTCATTATCAAAAAATTTATTATGTAAATGCTTTTCAAGTTCTATGGAGTATTGAGAAACTTTTGGTCCAAATTCTTTAAAGAAATCTTTCATTTCTTGGATTTCATCGAGACTTAAAATTTTATTATTATCGCATGATGGGACATGGTATGATGAACAACAAGTGCCCAAATTATCTTCAAATACAATAATTTTATAGTCTTTGTCATTCACTCTTTTTTTATCAATTGGAGTATACTTTGGTCTATTGAAACACGTAATCTTATTCCAATTCTTTTTAAACCAAATATCAAAAAAAATTTCATTATCAAAAAAAGTTCTTTTTACCCTTGTATCAAAGTAATATTTTTCTCGTAGTTCATCATATTCTGTTTGTGAAAGTAGGTTAAATCTTAAATTTAAGTCATTTTTTGATATATTTGACTCTTCGTAGGGTTTATTCAAAAGAATGTCTTTTGTAACAGCATCACTAAGGAAGCCTCTACCTTTTACATACCTTAAACTGCTAAGTGCATTAGTAATTTTATCCTCTGTGCTATTTCCAATAAAATTCTGATTATCAATAAAATTTATTTCATTTTTATACTTATTGAGAAGGTCAATTTTCACAGTGATAAAAAAGAAGTTTTCATTGGTGTATATATCCAAAATTTGTTTTGCGTTCTCTTTGATACCAAAATTATTGATTTTTAACCAATCATATAGTTTATTAGAATCAGTTGCCTTAAGTATAGTTATATCATATATGCCCAACTCCTTACTCTCCAAGATTTCAAATCCTTCCATATATTCCATACCTTGTGTAGTAAACAATCCTATTGAAAATATGGATGATTTTCGAGGCGATTGAAAATATTTGTTTAAATCATAAAATATGGTGACATTGCCTAATTCAACTTCTGGTTTAGTATTTGTCTTAACAGGGATTATCCATCCAAAATTGCTTAAATTTTCAGATTCAACTTTTGTTGATAAAACTAAGATTTCTTTATTTTGATCCCACATTATAACAAAATTTTGACTAGAAGCAAAAAAATCACTTTTCCCATCAGATACAAATCCCCCATCGGCAAGTATAGGAATAGGAAGTATGGATATTATCAAAAAAAGTATTAACAGTTTAGACAAATGTTTATTCATACTACATCTTTTTAATAAGATATATTTAATACTTTCTGTTATCAAGTCATAGTTAAGTTTTCTTTTATTATCCCTTTAGGTTACATAATAAAGTTAAATCAAAGTAGCTTTATTTCTTTCGCATAAAATCGTATTTTATGCGACTTCATTTCATTTCAACCTAACTTTTCCGTTAAGCAGAAAAAGAAGAAGCTAAGAAAGCAGAGGCCGAGCCAAAGAAAACAGCTGTTAAGAAAACAGTAAAGGCCAAGAAGACAACAGAAAAGGTCAAAGGAAAGGCAAAGGCCAAAACAACAAAGAAATGATTTCTTATTCTGTTAGTGAAGTTTTATTAATAGGTAGTAATCGCGATGTTAAATGCAATTAGAACTTGCCACTCAATGGTTTATATCAAAAATACTTGGTTCATCCAGATTATATCGAAAAATATATTCTCTTCCATTTTCTCTGGTATAAGAAATATGGTTTGGTTCACATTTTTCTAATTTCCATTTACCACCTAAAAAATTCATTACCCTATATAGATGGTCAAGAGCTTCTCCAAGTGTTTTTTTAGCTCCCCTAAAGTTCCTATAAATAAAACCATAGCCTTTATCTGCCCAATCAATTTGTCCGCTTAAATGAATCCAAATATGCTTATCATCAGCCACATCTTCATACTTTGAACTAACTAATTTATCAATTGTTGTATTTTGAGCAGATTTTGTTATTATTAGGGTTGTCATATGAAACAAAAATTAGGCTGTCTTTTTATATTTTTTTATAAAAATAAGATGATTTATGGCAAATTCTTACTCTAGTTCAATTGGTTTTTTATAAAATTGAGATTCTTCCAAAATTGGTTCTAACTGTTGTTTAGCAAATTCAAGAGCTTTGTCATAACCCTTAACTTGTGGAAATTTACCAATTCCTTGTAATACCCCTAAACCAGTTCCTTCAAGTGCTGGAGGAAATAAACAGTTTTTTCCTTTACTATCTTTCCAGACTTGTTCCATTCTTAGTTTATAACTTTTAGCATCAAAATATATATCTGTCTCATCATAGTTATCAATTACTGCAATAGCCATTGGTGATAATTCAGCCATTCCTCTTGCTTCAATATCTCTTGAGCCTGCAATATAACCTTTGACTCTATCAACAATTGATTTATTATCTGACATTTTAGTTTACCTTATTAAATAAAGATATTCTAATCTTTATAAATCTTTTGATTAATTTATTACTTTGAAGTTAATAATGATAATGCCAGAATTCTGAATTCAATGCTGCGCTCTTTGCAGCTTAAAGAACTTTATCTACTTCATATTTAATATATTCAAATATTTTTTCTTTTGAAGGAGTTGCATCTATGACTTTTATGTTCTCGTCTGGAAGCAGTTTAGGAAGGTCTATGTATCCCTGCCTTACCCTCTCCAAAAATTCCATTTTTTCTTTTTCAAATCTATCTAGTTTTTTTCCTGTAGCTTCAGCTGCCCTCTTAATTCCTATTTCAACAGGAATATCCAGTATGATGGTGATGTCTGGTTTTATTCCCTGAACAGCATATGAATTTATTATTTTTATTGCATTAACATCAAGGTTCCTGCCATAGCCCTGATAAGCAATTGAGGAATGATAGAACCTATCTGTTAATACCAGATTTCCCTGTTTAAGGTTTGGCTTTAAAATTTCATATGTATGCTGGGCTCTTGATGCCTCAAACATTAATAATTCTGATATACCACAAATATTAATATTATTTCCATAAAGCAGTATTTTCCTTAGTTTTTCTGATAACCCTGTTCCTCCAGGCTCTCTTGTAACAACCACATTATAACCTTTGTTTTTAAGATAGTGTTTAAGAAGCTTTTTATGGGTTGATTTTCCAGATCCTTCCCCGCCTTCCAGTACAATCAGTTTACCTTTCATCCAATAACCTTTTTTTGAGTTCATAAAATTTATGCTTGCCGCACAGGCCCCTTGCTGTAAGCGGAGACTCCCTTTGTATCAGCCTGCTATAAGTGTTAATAACCCCCCTTATCTCCCACTGGGCTGCTGGATTTTCCCTTTCCATGCAGATTGCATGCACTTGCCTGTTGTTTGCATCAAAAAGAACTCTTCTCTTGTTTGCATTTGTCAGTGCATATTCTGCAACTGCTTTTGGAAAGCCCTGCTCCAATAGCTTATCATGCAGCTCATTTGATTTTTTTATTATTTCAGCAAGCTCATCCTCCAGCCCTGTCATGATTATTGAGTCAGGCGATGTATGTCCCAGTTCTGTTAAGTAATCCTGGGAAATGAGTGTATTCATCCTGTGCCTTTTTAGCTGTGCAAAACAACTTGCACTAATAATGAATTGGGCAATCCTTTCCCCAAGCTCATATTCCCTTAGCATGGGGTCATGCTTTTCCTGGTATTTTATTGTCTGGTTTAACAGCTGTTCCTTTTCTTTGGGGTTTATATGATTTACTAAACTAAAGCAGGTGTAATATGGAAGATTGCTTGAAGAGAATATCAGTCCCGCAGGAATAGAGCAGTCTCTATCAAGCTTGGTGAATAACCTGACAGCATCAGCATCATCATCAGCGTACTGCCTTACCTCAGATTTATATTTTTTGATTAAGCCTGCAACATGCTTTTTTAGCTCTGGCCTTGTCTTTGCAAAATAATCAACCGGCTCTGTGTATTTTATTACAGAAGGTGCAATTCCATCTACTTCCTTGAATATTTTTTCACCCAATTCTTTGAATTCCTCAACATCAGAGCTTCTTAACCTTGTAATCAAGACCTCAATATTTCTTGCAGATGCTGATAATTCTAATTGAGCTTGTGTTGCCTGTGATAAAGAGTATCTTGCATCCTCTTTTCCAAGACCTTCTATTGTGTTTAATCTTTTTTCCTGGTTACCAGTACAGCCCAAGGATTCAAACAAATCAGAATAATCCTGCGTATGATGCCAGTCTGTAATTTTTTGAAGATTATTATCATAAAACTTATTCTGCAGCTCAATCAGCTCTATGAATCTTGATTCAAGAAAAGATTTTTGGATTTCCCTTGGAATCACAAAATCCCATTCCAGTGTTATATAGCGCTGTGATTTTTCTGTATATGACTGCAGCCTCGGCCTTTCAAGCTCTTCAACAGCCCTTCTTGAAACGCCCCTGATATCAAAATTAAAGAATGCATGCTCTGCAACTGACTTGTGGCCCATTGTGAATATTATTGCCTTGTTTGATTTTCTTGCCTTTTCTACATCAGCCCTTGCTTCTTTTCTTAGCTCATTTATTGGCCTTGGGTCTCTTGAGATTCTTGCTGCTGATGCTGATATTGTTTCAGGCGTTAGGTTATTAAGAAGGCCTAATGCTGTTTTCCTGCCCTCTTCTGACAGGCTTTCTTGTTCAAGAAGCTTTTTTATTTCTCTTAGACCGTCAACATCAACATTAAAGCCAGATAATTTAACTTCCAATGGACTTTCCATGAGCCACCGCAAAAATAATCAGACCTTAACTTTATAAATATTTATGGGCGATGTAATAATTGTTTTGGAATAACTATCTAAAAATATATGAATAAAAAGATAAACATAAAGTAAAACAAAACATATATAAAATTCATAGTAATAATGTGTATAGTATGGCAAATATATTGTTTGGCGGGCCGCAGGAAAAAGAAAGGGAAAAGCCCAGCCCTATACATGATGATTTAGTTGCAAGGCTTAGGCAGGAGGGGCATGAAGTTGATTATATTGTCAGGGGAGATGAAATGATGGGAGGCCTGACTGCTGCAAAAAATCCACTAAATCCTGCTAAATATGGTTTAGTTCTTTATGATACTGGATTATTTTATGATCAAGCTAACCTCAAGAAAAGAATAGAGTCCTTCAAAGATGATGTTATTGATTGGCTAAAGCTTGCTCAGGCACCAGTAATTGTATTGGCTGATGAGGAAATTGCAGAAGAAATAAGAGAATCAGTTAAAAATGCAAAATTTGAACAAATTGATAAGCCATACAAAATTGATGATGTTATCAGAGCAGTTGATTCTTCTTTAAGTTGTTAATCTTATTTATATCTTAACACCTCTGCATCTCCAGCTGCTGCCCTTCTTTATACAGTGTCTTTTTTATATTGGCTCGCATGATTCGCCGTTCCAGCACATTCCTTCGCCGCAGTCGCAGCCATCAGTAAGTGCCATACCGCACATCAAATCTTCATTTCTTCTGTATTCACAAGAGTCAACACAGGTATTCGGAAATGTTTTCCATTCTCCTCCTGCATCCATACAATCTTGCTTTTCATCATTTATTAATGTCCATTCATCCAAATAAACATAATAAGAATTATATCCATCATCTCTTGGATAAACTAAATAAAAACTTATATTATATTTTGTTTCTGTTTCAATAACACTATAATTATCTCCTTTTATACCTACAACATAATAAAAGGGTCCAGATCTCGATTCGGTTAGAACACTATTAAATTTAATAGGAAATAAGGAAGATGTTTCATAAATGATTAGTTTTTTTTCATGAAGTTCGTAATCCTGCAAATTTATATTTTTATATTTTTCTAAATCGTCTTTTAATTCTATCTTATCTGGAAACCTCTCTATCTCTAGCTCAATCCCATAGATAGTTGCATCAACATATTTTTGCTTTAAATCATTTGTTTCTGGTCCTGTACATCTCCATATTACCTCTGCTGTCATTGTTTCCATGTTTACAACGCATGCAGGGTTGCAGTAATCAAGCTTGAGTTCTTCTTTCATCTCAAGGTCAATCCACCATGTTTTTGTATTCTCATTATAAAATGAATCTTCTGTTAAAAATCCTTTTTCAGTGCACTCACTATCTTCTGCTATTGTTATTGCCTCTTCAAGAGAAATGCCCTCATCCTCAGCACTCCTGCCTAGGTTTTTATTAACACATACATTATCAACACATAAGCAGTCCTCTGGGTTGTATGCTGCCTCGTACATAAAGATTTCAGTGCAGAATTCTGGTTTTTCATAATTTGACTCATATGCCTTATTTATGCAGAGCATTGGGTGGCAGTCAGAAGGCAGTGGAATGCAGTCATCATCAGTTTCACAAGCAAACTCGTTTTCAGATGGGCATCCCTCTTCCCATGTTCTCAGGCATTTTTGCTTTGATTCGCACCAGCTGTAGCCTGCTGCAATAAGGCAGCCATGCTCATCTGTTTCGCCGCCAATTGGCTTTTCTGTTGTGCATCCTGCTATGAAAAGCAGTGCTATTATTGGTATTAAGATTATTTCTTTTCTCATTTTTTATCACCTTTCTTGGTTATTATAATCTGGGGCTTCTTAAGCAGACTCCCCAAAAGAAAAGCGCTTAAAGCTATAAGCACTAAAAGCGCTATGAACATGATAATTGAAGGGTCAGACAATGATATATGCACTCCTTCAGAAACTAGTTCCTGAGCAGCTGCAGGAAGCTCTTCTGCTCCTTTTGCTAACATTTCTTCCCCTGCAGTATCCATTATTGCATTAATCCTTGCTGTTTCAGGACTTGCAACCATTAATTTTTGACTTCCATTCAAAATGAACCTCTTTGCAAAAACAAGTGCTGTTCCTATTGCAGCTATTAAAGTTGTTATGAATGCAAACAAAACCTTGACTTCTTTTGGCTCTATAAAGCGCCTTCCTTTGAATGTTAAAGAGTAATACTTCCATTTTCTGTCAGTTTCCTCTTTTTTTACAAGCTTTGCTTCCAAAAGCGTGTCTAAATGCTCCTTGACTGTTGATGCTCCAAGGCCGAGCATATCAGAAATATCGCTTAAGGTGTAGCTTTTCTTGGAAAGAATCTTGAGTATGTTGATTCTTGTATCAACTGCTATAGCTTTTAGTGTTTCCCTGTCAATTAATATTTTTTCTTCCATAAAAACCCATAATATACCTTACTATTTAAAGGCTTTTGTTTGTTTCGGCTTAGGCCTAAACAAAAAGATTAAATAGTTGAAAATGGATTATATAGTCATGAAAAGCAAAAATACAAAAGGAATTCTTATTTTAGCAATTCTCATTATGATTCCTGTTCTTATTGGATTTTTCAGCCAGATTGTAAGCACTTCTTTATCTTCTGTGCCTTTTAAGGAGACTTATGCTAAGCTTAATCAGCCATCATTCTCGCCGCCTTCATGGGTTTTCGGCCCGGGTCTGGACAATGCTTTACATACTGATGGGAATATCGATGTATCTTGTTTATAAAGAAGGAATGCAGAATCCGGATGTAAAAGCCTCTCTTATACTTTTTTCAATACAATTATTTTTAAATTTTTTATGGTCTATAATATTCTTCGGATTAAGTAACTATTTGCTTGCATTTGCAGAAATAGTTATATTGTGGGGCTTTATAATGGCCATGGTGGTAAGCTTCAGAAAAGTAAGCAGAATAGCAGCTTACTTGCAGATACCTTATCTTCTTTGGGTCACTTTTGCTGCAATATTAAACCTAACAATTTTTCTCATAAACTGATCAATCCATTATTTCAAGAACTATGGGGCAATGGTCGCTTCCCATTACATTTTTCAATATTAGGTTATTTTATAAGCCTGTTGTAAATCATACCAACGGCCACAATTATTAACACAAGGGGTATCCATGGGACACTTATGGATATTAAGTTTAAATCATTTAAAAGCCATATTATTCCAAATACAAGCAAAATAACTGCAAACGTTGGAAAACCATCATGATGCCTTCCTCCTACTCTTGCCATGATATCACCTCTTTAATTAGTTAAATTAATGAACATGTTTATAAGGTTTATTATTTAAGCCGATATTATAGACTATAAAATAAAAA
>CAYOHL010000001.1:0-37020 GCA_964403775.1 uncultured Methanosarcinales archaeon | reverse complement strand
GATAAAAACAAAAGATTTAAATAGGAGCTAAATTTTTTAAAGGGCATGGAGCCAAAATATGTGCCTAAAAAAATGTATTTTCTTAGAGTAACTCCAAGGGGAGATGAAACCATTGAAATTTTAAGCTTTGATCTATCAAGATTAAAAAATAAAACTTTTCCATTCGGTGAATTTAATAATTACATTTCAAGCCCATATGGAATTGAGCCAGAATATGCGATTGTTGAATTTTTCCCTAAGTCAAGAGATGTGCATCTTTTTCCTGAGGAATATGAAACATGCAAGCAGGCCTTGGATGCTGCTATAAGGCATTTAAAAAAAGAGGGCCTTGATGCTGCTCCTGTTGAGCTTGAAGCTTTAATTAATAGAACAAGTCTTAGGTCCTTTTTCTATAAATAGATTATTCTGTTATAACTAATTAACCAAAAAGAATTATTTAATCAGCTTGTCTTCTAAATTAAGCCAGTAAGACTTGGGGGCATTATAAATTCTTTCAATCCTTGGATGATTGTTAACCTCCTGTATTAATTTCTGTTTTGGATCATTGTTCCAGGGATAATCAAATAGCAGCACATCAATGTTATTTTCAGCTAACTCCAGTGCTGTTTCAGCCCTGTCCTCAATAAACCTTGAGATGCCAAGCTTCCTTGATAATTCAATCTTTTTATTGCTAAAGAAAAAATTGCTTTTGCTATAGATTATTTTATGTTTGTCAAACCACTCAAAAGTTTGTTCTTCAGCATTAGCATAATAGCTTGCTCTTGAGGTTGCAAAAGGCAAATCATAAAAATTGGTTAGGTAATTAATGACCCTTTTTGCGTCTGGCAGGGGTTTTAAGGTAAGCAATTTTTTTTCTTTCTCTACAACCTCAAAAATTCTTTTCATATCTCCATTGTTTAAAGGGGTGCATTCTGTATAGTCAAATCTGGTTATATCACTAGCCCTAAGCTCTTTCTTTAGCTTCTTGGGATAATCAGGGTAAGTGTTTTTATAGTAGAACATCTCGTTCGCTAATCTTAAGAATTCATCATTTAGGTTTGCAACAATGCCATCAACGTCCACACCTATTTTTATTATATTAGCAGAAGTTCTCAACAGCTCTTCTATTGGTTTTAGTTTTGTAGGTGGCTCTATAACCGGCATTTTATTTTTTGGAAAAAATTGAATTATATAAAGCTTTTGATAATCACTCTTTTGGGATAGTAATTAAATTGCCTTTATGTAGAACTCAATAATAACAAAGAAAATGTAGAGCATTATTAGGGATATGCCCTCCTTGATGTATAATTTGTTGCCGCTCTCAACAAATGTTGCAAATAAAAATGCAACCACAACCATAAAGATTGCACTTACAGAAAACAGGAGCATGTTTGCAGTGATTGGGCATATAATGGAAACAATTCCCAAGACAAATGTTGAGTTAACAACCACTGCGCCAATTAAGTCACCAAGGGCCATCTGTGAGTGCCCTGCCAGAACTGCCCTGATTCCAAATGTGAGTTCAGGCAAAGTGGTTCCTATTGATATGATAAACAACCCAACAATTATTGGCGGCAGTGCTAAATCAACAGACAACAAGGTTGCATATTCAACAACAAATCTCGCACTTAAAAATAACAGGGCAAGGCTAAAGATAAATAATACTGTTGTAATGATAATCTCGGGCCTTTTAATGCCATCTTCCACCTCTTTTTTAAATAACCTCCTTTGTTTCAGGATTCTCCTTGCATAAAGTGCAAATGCAATTAATAAAATAACACCATCAAGCCTTGATAAAGAGCTGCCTATTAGCATCAAAACCATTGGCAGTGCGGCAATAAAAACCATATAAAGCGCATCTGTCTTTGTTTTCCTGCTCTCAATTTTTATCCCCCTGCCAATAAGTATCACAACGCCAACCACCAGCGTAAGGTCTATTATATTTGCGCCAATGATGTTTCCAAGGGACAATGCAGGATTTTTAGCCAGTGCAGATGTTATGCCAACAAATAATTCAGGGAGAGATGTTGCAAATGCCATTATTATAAAGCCAACAACAAACTCGCTCAGCTTTAGGAAGGCAGCTATCTTCGTAAGGGTTTTGACTAACAGGGTGCCGCTTGTCACAAGAACAATGCATGCCAATGCAAATATTAAGAGGTTAACTATCAACATTTAATCCTCCTAGAGCTTCTTTATTTTGTTGCTTATAAGCTTTATTATTTCGCCAAATAGCAGGACAGTGCTTGAGACCAGAAAAACATAAGCCCAGTCAACCATGGATAAAGGGGTTGTTTTAAAGAATGCTCCTAATCCTGTATGGATAACCATAACCTGCAGCAGAATTGAGACAGCTATTGCCCCCATAAGGTATTTGTTTGAAAAAACACCTATCTTAAATAAAGAGTTTCTCTCTGACCTACAGTTAAACACATTGAACATCTGGAACATCATCAGGGTTGAGAAGGCCATTGTCTGTGCATAAATCAGATTATTTGCAGGATCATAAAGCTTAAACAAGGCCAGGGTGCCTGCACACATTATAATGCCAACAGCCGCCATCCTTAAAACAATATTTTTTGAAAATATCTGGCTTTCTTTTTTCCTGGGCTTTCTCTCCATAATGCCCTGTTCAAGAGGGTCAACACTTAATGCAAGCGCCGGCAATCCATCTGTAGTAAGGTTAATCCACAAAATATGTACTGCTATCAATGGCAATGGAAAGCCAAGAAGTATGGCAGCAAAAATAACAAGTATCTCACCCAGGTTGGATGACAGAAGATATTCCACAAACTTCTTTATGTTATCATATATTCCCCTTCCTTCCTCTATAGTGTTAACTATTGATGCAAAGTTATCATCCAGAAGAACCATATCAGATGCTTCCTTTGAAACATCTGTTCCTGTTATTCCCATCGCAATGCCAATATCTGCTTTTTTCAGGGCAGGGGCATCATTAACCCCGTC
Organism: uncultured Methanosarcinales archaeon; assembly: GCA_964403775.1. Lineage (GTDB taxonomy): Archaea > Nanobdellota > Nanobdellia > Woesearchaeales > CG1-02-33-12 > CG1-02-33-12. The sequence continues at coordinate 34,074 of CAYOHL010000001.1, read as the reverse complement.
GCCGGTCATTGCAACGACATTCCCATATTTTTTCAATGAGTCAACAATCCTTATTTTGTCGCTGGGTGAGATTCGCGCAAATATTTTTGCTTCCTTAACCACATCATCAAATTCCCTGTCAGAAAGCCCTATTATGTCCATGCCTGTAACAACCTTATCATCTTTAGTTATTAAGCCAATCTGCATGCCTATTGCCTTAGCAGTTGTTCTCTGGTCGCCTGTAAGCATTATGACCCTTATTCCGGCTTTCCTGCAAAGCACAATAGCATCCTTAACCTCTGCCCTTGGAGGGTCCATCATCCCAGCAAATCCAACAAAAACAAGCCCTTTTTCAATATTTTCCGCTGAGTATTTTATTTTTTTGGGCAGCTTCCTGAATGCCATGGCCAGAATCCTTAATGCCTTTGAAGCCATCTCCCTGTTTTTATTCAATAGTTCTTCTTTCTTGCTGCTTGTCAATTTTATAATTTTTCCATTCTCGTAATAAAAAGAGCATTTTTCAATAATTTGTTTCGGGGCACCCTTGACAAAAGCAGTCTCCCCATCCTTATTCTTGTGGATGGTAGTCATCATCTTTCTTTCAGAGTCAAAGGGAATCTCATGTATTCTCGGAAAATCCTGCTCAAGGTTTTCCCTAGATAGGCTGGCTTTTGCAGCACAAACCAGCAATGCTGTTTCGGTCGGGTCTCCAAAAATTTTTTCATGGCTTATTGACGCATTATTGCACAATGCACTTACTCTTAGCAGAAGCCCGTAATCATTCAGTGTGCTGTCCAGAAACATCCCTTTTTTTGAATAGCCCTGGCCTGTCACCTCTATTAACCTATTGTTTGCAAAAAGCTCCTTGACAGTCATCTCATCTTTTGTCAATGTTCCTGTCTTGTCAGTGCAGATAACATTTGTGCAGCCAAGGGTCTCAACAGAATGGAGTTTTCTTACTAATGCATTTTTCCTGACAAGCCTTGTGACACCAAGTGCTAGCGTAATTGTTACAACTGCAGGCAGTCCTTCAGGAATTGCAGCAACTGCTAATGCAATAGCATTCACAAACATCTCTACAATCTCATTCCCCCTTAAGAGGCCTGTTAAAAACACAATAATGCATATAAAAATTACAGCTGCTCCAAGCAGTTTTCCGAATTTAGCAAGTGTCAGCTGCAATGGAGTCTGCTCTTTTTTTTCAGACTGCATCATCTCTGCTATCCTGCCGATTTCTGTTGCCATCCCTGTTCTTACAACAACTGCCTTGCCTCTTCCCCTGGTTATTGTAGTGCCTGAAAAAACCATGTTTGTTTGCTCAGCAACTGATTTTTTTTTCTTTAGAGCATTAGTTTCCTTTGCAACAGGGGTTGATTCTCCTGTAAGCGCTGACTCATGTGTTTCCAGGCTTATTACCTCGATAAGCCGAGCATCAGCAGGTATTTTTTCCCCTTCTTCAAGCCTTATTATATCGCCGGGAACGAGCTCTTTAGCCAGTATTCTCTCTTCTTTTCCATCCCTTATAGCATTTGCCTTAAGGCTTGTAAGCTTTTTCAATGCAGCTATTGATTTTTCTGCCTTGTATTCCTGGGCAGAACCAAGCAATGCATTGACAATGACAATAGCAGATATAAGCATAGAGTCTATATATTCGCCAATTATCAAAGTTAGAATGATTGCGGCTAGAAGTATAAGAATAAGCGGGCTTTTGAACTGGCTGAAAAATATCTGAAAAAGGCTTATTTTTTTCTCTTCTTTAATCTCATTAAAACCATATTTCTCAAGCCTTTTCTCTGCCTCTTGCTGCGAAATACCTTTATAAGATGTCTTAAACTCATCTAATATCTTATTTGCAGGATAATTACAGTAATCCATACATCAGCCTCTTTTTAATAATTTAAAATATTATTTGTTTATATAACTTATTATTTTTCAAATTCTTAAATCCAAAAGGTATTTATATGAATTGGGGTTTTAAATTATTTTGTGAAAGCAAAAGATGGCAAAAACAGTTGTGATATCATTGGGCGGCTCAATAATAGTTTCTGGCAAGATAGATGTGGGGTTTCTAAAGGGTTTCAAAAAAGTCATAACAGGCTTTGTTGAAAAAGGAAATAAGGCGGTTATTGTCTGCGGCGGAGGAAAAACATGCAGGCGCTACCAAGATGCTGCTGCAAAAGTAAGCAGCTTAAGGAATGAGGACTTGGACTGGATCGGAATTCACACGACAAGATTAAATGCACAGCTCATAAAAACCCTCTTTCTTGATATTGTCAATGAAAAAATTGTCCATAATCCGAATGAAAAAATTGAATTTAAGAAAAAGGTCCTTATTGCATCTGGCTGGAAGCCAGGCTTTAGCACTGATTATGACGCTGTGATGCTTGCAAAGAACTTTAATGTAAAGACAGTTGTTAATATGAGTGATATAGATTATGTTTATGATAAAGAGCCAAAAAATAACAGCAATGCAAAACCATTTAAAAAAATCTCATGGAAAAATTTCAGGAAGATAGCTGGGGATAAATGGGACCCGGGACTTAACACTCCATTTGACCCTATGGCAGCAAGAGAGGCAGAAAAACTCAAGCTAAAGGTTGTAATACTAAAGGGAACTGATTTAGATAATCTCAGGAATTTTTTAGATGAAAAGGAATTCAATGGAACTGTTATAAGTTAGCTAGCATATTCTTGCCTTGGTTTTTTCCAAGTCAAGAAGTCTCTGCCACTCATTATTTACATGCTGCTGTATATCTTTTATTTCGTCATCTGTTACATGCTTAAACCTTCCCTGCAGTTTCAGGTATTGCTTAACAGGGGTTTCTTTTGCAGGCTTTCTTGAGATAGTTAAAATTCCATTCTCAATTTCATACAATGGCGTCACTTTTGTTTCAAATGCAAGCCTTGCTATGTCTATTGTGAGATTATTGCTAAAATTCCAGCCTGTTGGGCATGGGACATAAACCTCTATGTAGGCAGGCCCGTTAAATGCAAGCCCTTTCCTAACCTTGTTGATAAAATCAAGAGGAAATGCAATGTTTGCTGCTGCAACATATGCTTTATGGGCTGCCATTATAAAAGGCATTGGCTTCTTGAACTCTGTTTTTCCATGAGTAATTTTTCCTGCTGGGCTTGTTGTTGTTGAGGCATATTTTGGAGTTGCCCCTGAGCGCTGTATTCCTGTGTTCATGTAAGCGCCGTTGTCAAAACAGACATAGCAGAAATTGTCACCCCTCTCACTTGCCCCTGAAAGTGCCTGCAAACCAATGTCAAATGTTCCCCCATCCCCTCCAAAGGCCAGAAGATTAATATCTTTTCGCTTGCCTAATGTTTTTAAAGCCCTGTCAATGCCAGAGGCAATTGCTGCTGCATTCTCAAAAGCCCCATGTATCCACGGAACCCTCCATGATGTTTCTGGGTAAGGTGTGCTGAATACTTCCAGGCAGCTTGTTGCATTAACAACTATTGTGTTTTTTCCAGCTGCCTTTAAAGCATGCCTTGCTGCCAAAGCAACGCCGCATCCTGCGCAGGCCCTGTGGCCTGATGCAAAAAATTCCTCTGTTGAAATCCCGGCTATTGTTTTTTCCATTTTATTTTTTATGTTTAAACTCTTTCTAATTTTTTGTCTTTGTTCCTTTTTTATGTTTAATCTTTTTTTCCAGGCTTTCCTTTGCCCTTATTTCAAAACCATTTCCATCCCAGTTGTCATGGCCAGAGCCATGAAAATTAACCTTAATTCTGTTTTTCTTTTTGCATTCATGGCATTTAAGAGTTTTGTAATGCAGTTCTGCCTCAAACTCTGATTTCCAGTTTTTTCCCTTAAGCTCCTTGCCGCAATACACGCAAAAATTCTTTGCATGCATCTCTTTTATTAAATGATGTGCTGCTGTCATTTATGTCTCCAAAAAATAAAAAACTAGAGCAACCATTCAGTGTTACTGCTGTTTTCTATTTTCCTGAAAGCTGTTTTAATGTGGCCAAGGGTTATATCCCTGCCGCCAAGGCCAGCAATAAAGCCTTTTATTATTGGTTTTTTCTTTTGATTGTAAAATGCTGATCTTAATTCAGTGTATAATGCACCCTCATTTCCCAATGAAATATTGCGGTCAATAACTGCAATTCCCTTGAGGTTTTTGCAATAACTTATTATCTCTTTTTTCGGGAATGGCCTGAATGACTTTATTTTTATCAGGCCGGCTTTTTTGCCCTGTTTTCTCAGCTCGTCAACAACAACCCTTGTTGTGCTGCATACAGTTCCCATTGCTGCAACTGCATAATCTGCATCATCCACCTTATAAGTTTCTATCAACCCGTCTCCATATGAGCGGTTGAATGATTTTTTGAATTGTGAATTGGCATTTTTTATTACATCAATTGAGTCAAGCATTGCCTCATGCGTTGCTTTTCTGAATTCCATGTAGGTATTTGGAAATCCAATCGGGCCCATTGTAACTGGCTTTTTTGGGTCAAGTTTGAATAAGGCATTGTATTTTGGGAGAAATTTATCAACATCTTTTTTCTCAGGAATATCAACTGGCTCATAGACATGGCTTAATGTAAAACCATCCAAGCAGACCATAACAGGAAGTAAAACTTTCTTGTTTTCTGCTATTTTGTATGCCTGGATTATTGTGTCAAGAGCTTCCTGGGCAGATTCAACATAAAGCTGTATCCATCCAGAATCGCGTTCTGATACTGAATCCTGCTGGTCGTTCCATATGTTTATTGGAGCGCTTAAAGCTCGATTTGCAATGGCCATAACCACTGGAAGCCTCATGCCTGCAACAACAAACAATATTTCATGCATTAAAGCCAAGCCCTGGGAAGCAGTTGCTGTAAATGTTCTTACACCAGTTGCCTGGGCACCCAGAGCAGCAGAGATAGCGCTGTGCTCTGACTCTGCGTGAATCATCTCTGATTTAAGCAGGCCATCATTTATATATTCTGCAAGCCGTTCAACAATATGAGTCTGAGGAGTGATTGGATACATTGGAATAACCCCTGGATTGCATAGTTTTACGCCAATTGCCACAGCAGTGCTTGCCTCAATTACTTTTTTCATTTCTCCTCTTTGACCATTTTTATTGCTTTAAAAGGGCATATAGTTGCACATATTCCGCAGCCCTTGCAGTAATCATAATTTACATCAAAGTTCTCATTGATTGCATTGTCAGGGCAGAACTGCCAGCACAGGCCGCATTTTGTGCATTTTTTCTTATCTCTGATGGGCCTGAAAGAGCGCCAGCCGCCAGTTTTGTTCTTTATTGTCGAACCCGGCTCTTCTATTACAGCTCCAACACTGATTTTTGGTTTTTCTTGCTTTTTCATTTTGTCTGGTTGTAAACAGCTGTTATTGCCTCTTTGTTAAGCTCAGCTATTTTCCTGCCCTTTGTTTCTAAAAATGTTTCATCAATTGCTTTTGTTAATGATTTTAATGAAATTTCTTTTGTTATTTTTGAAAATGCCCCAAGCATTGGCGTGTTTACAATCGGCTTTCCAAAGATTTTTAATGCAATTGATGTTGCATCAACAGTATAAACATTAAAGTTTCCATTTATTTTTAATTCATCTGGCCTTTTATTTGAGTTTATAATTATTTTTCCGTTTTTCTTTAGTCCAGAGCTAACATCAACTGTCTCAAGCAAAGATGCGTCCAAAACAACCACAATATCCGGATTGTAAATCTGGCTCCTTATGTTTATTTTTTCATTAGAAATCCTTGCAAATGCCTGAACAGGAGCCCCTGATCTTTCAACACCAAACATTGGAAATGTCTGGCTCTGCTTGTTGTCATGAAAAGCTGCTATTGCCATTATCTGGCCTGTTGTAACAGCTCCCTGGCCACCCCTTCCGTGAATCCTTATATTTACCATCTTTTTTACAAAAACTGGAATTTTTGAAACTATTTATATCTTTTTGTTTTGCCTGGGGAACTTTAATTTCTTAAAAAAGTTTATAAAGCCATAATTTAACCTTGATTTATGAAATGTGAAATATGCAAGAAGAGGATTGAGGAGACTTTTTTAAAGAAGATGCTGGGCACTTATGTAAAGGATGAAAAAGGCAAAAAGTATGCAATATGCTTTGAATGCCAGAAAAAGTTTTCAAGCAAAGAAGAGCTGCTAAAACAGCTTTAAATCATGCCTCGGTAGCTTAGCCAGCCAGAGCAGCAGACTCGTAATCTGCAGGTCGTGGGTGCAAATCCCTCCCGAGGCTTTTTAAAAAGCAAAATTTTAAATAAAGGATTATTAAAAATAGAATATCCTTAAAAAGAGGTGATAATATGAAGAAAAAATCAGAGTCAGTCAAGAAAAAAGAAGGAAATATTGGCGGGCTTTTTATTCCAGCAGGCCTCTTCATCGGCATGGGCATGGGCTTTATCACAGGAAATCTGCCTGCATGGCTTTTCATTGGTTTAGGAGCAGGATTTTTTTGTTTTGCAATATCATCATATTTTGAGAAAAAGAAGCATTAACAGAATTCCTTTATTTTTCTCTTGATTTCAGGAATGGCCTTTTCAGCTGCATCTTCGCCGGCCTTTATAAACCTTCTGGCCTCATAAAACCTTAATGAGTCAATCTCATCCTTGTCATCAACAGTGGGCTGTATTAAAACCAGATTCTTAACTGACTGGATTTTTAGTTTTGTAAGCTCTGTTCTCATTATGTCAAATGACTGTATTAATGTTCCAACAGTTGTTGGCTCTTTAAATCTCACTTCACTACTAATGGTCAAGTCAACAGCAACAACAATATCAGCACCCATTTCTCTGGCTATATCAACAGGTGTTGCATTTATCAGGCCGCCGTCAACAAGCCATTTATCATCTAACCTAAAAGGATAAAAAATTCCAGGCAGACCTATGCTCGCACGAATAGCATCAACAAGATTTCCTTTTTTTATATGAAGCTCCTGGCCATTTTCAAGGTCAACTGCAACAATTGTTAAGGGTATTTTAAGGTCCTTGAAATCTTTGTTTTTTAGTATCCTGCTTATTTCTTCCTTGATTTTATTTCCTGCAATCAATGCTTTTTTTGGGCTGATTGGGTCAATAAAAGAAAGAAGTTTTTTCTTTGTCAAGCCAAGGCATATTTTTTCAAATCCAGCTATTTCTTTATTAAGGGCATAGTATGCCCCCACAAATGCACCTGCACTTACGCCTGCAATATAATCTACTGGAACGTTGTTTTTTTCCAGAACCTTTAGCACGCCAACATGTGCTATTCCCCTTGCGCCGCCGCTTCCAAGAGCAAGGCCTATTTTCGGTCTCCTGGCAACAGCCTTATGTTCCATAGAGTATCATCTCTCTTTTTCAAGAAACTTTCTGTTTAAATAAAAACAAAAAAATAAATCAGGCCTTTCTGAAATCAGACTTATTTCTTCTTCATTACGAAGAAGTAATACAGAAGGGCCAATAAAAGTACTACTAAAATAACCCATATCCACGTTTGCATTTTTAAACCTCCTTTTATTTTTATTTGTATAAACTTACTCCTTTTTATATTTTTCCTTAAAAACCGAAAGATTTATGAGTAGGATGTGTTTTTCATTTAAAAAGGCCTTTAAAAAGGCTTCATGGGGGTTTAAAAATGGCTAAAGGAATAAGAATTGTAAATATGGTTGTTTCTACTGAATTTAAGCATCAGCTAAACTTAGAGAAAATAGCATCAACTCTGCCAAACACAGAGTATAATCCAGAGCAGTTTCCGGGTCTTGTTATAAGATTAAAGACGCCAAAGTCATCAGCACTCCTTTTTACAACAGGGCGCGTTGTCTGCACTGGCGCAAAGACAATGAAGGAGGTTAAAGAGGCCATCCACAAGATAATGAAGCTTTTAGAGAGAGTAAAGGTCAAGGTAACTATTGAGCCGGAAATACATGTGCAGAACATGGTTGCTTCAGGTGCTTTGGGTTTTGCGCTTAACCTTAATGATTTGGTTATGAAATTAAGAAATGTTGAGTATGAGCCAGAGCAGTTTCCAGGCCTTGTTTATAAAATCAAAGAGCCAAAGGCAAGCTTTCTGCTGTTCTCTAATGGCAAAATAGTCTGCACTGGTGTTAAAAGCAAAAAAGAGGCAGATGAGGCTGTTGCAAAACTTGAGGAAACATTGGAAAAGGCAAAAAAGAAATAAAATGCAGCAAATTGATGAAAAGGACATTGAAAGGATGAACAGTGTGTTTATGGCTCTGAGAACAAGGAACAGCGAGATATCTGCAAAGGAGTTTGCCCAGGCGCTTAAATGGAAGCTTGAAAAGACTATTGATGCCCTGAAAACCATTTTTGAGAATCCAGAGAAATACCAAACATTGTTTTATGTGCTCTTGAACTCAAACAACAAAATTTTTCTAAGATAATTTTTCAGAAATGTTTAAATAATCATAAGATAATACCTTATTTATCTTTTCAAAAAGGAGGTTGGCCTATGAAAATCACAATAGACACAAAAGAGGATTCTGGCGAGGATATTAAAAAGCTGATAAAAATGCTCTCAAGCCTTGTAGGAGAAGATAAAAAAGAGGCTGAGTCACCAGAGGTTTCTGAGGGTGCGTTTAACATGTTTGAGAGCCCAGCAGAAGAAAAAAATGAGGAAGATAAAGAAGAAGAAAAACCATTCGAACTGAATAAGATTGTAACCTATTAAAGATGGAAAACTACAAGTTTATAGAGGGCCTTACATCAGATGTGATGTTTGAGGCCTATGGGAAAAACCTTGAAGAGCTTTTTAAGAACTCTGCACTTGCGCTTTCAAGCGTTATTTGTGATGTTAAGAATGTAAAGAAAGAAAGGTCTTTCAGCGTAGATTTGAAGGGGAGCTCTACAGAAGATCTTATGGTAAACTGGCTGCAGGAGATTATTGCTCTTGTTGACACAGAAGAAATATTTTTCTCAAGGTTTGATATAACAGAAATCAGTGAAAATAATTTAAAGGCAAAAATTTATGGTGAACCCATAAGCCCTGAAAAAGCAGGCGTGGTTGTAAAGGGAGTAACATACTATAAGCTAAAGATTGAAAAAATAAGAAATAATTATAAAGCAACCATTAGCTTGGATATTTAGGTGTTAAGATGAAAGAAAAAATCCAGAAAATAAATGACTATGAATGGCTGTTGCCGAAAACAGCACAGGAAAAAATGAATGTTGATGCAAAGATATTTGCAAACAAGGCAATCCTAGATTTAATAGAGGACAGTGCTGTTGGGCAGCTTACAAATGTTGCATGCCTTCCAGGAATTATTGAGCCTGTTATAGGCCTGCCGGATATGCACTTTGGTTATGGTCTGCCAATGGGTGCAGTAAGCGCATTTGACTCCAAGGAAGGGGTTATCTCAGCAGGCTTATGCGGCTTTGACATAAACTGCGGCATAAACTCAATAAGAACAAATCTGACATTCAAGGAAGTTAATGAAAAATTAAAAGAGCTTGTTCCTGCATTGTTTAATGCAATCCCCTGCGGCGTTGGCTCCAAGGGAAAATTGAGGTTAGGTTATGATGAGCTTGATAATGTTATGACTCATGGACTTAACTGGGCTGTTGAAAATGGCTATGGAACAAAAAGAGATATAGAAAAAACAGAGGAAAATGGATGCATGCCTGGTGCAGACCCTTCAAAGGTTTCTGATCTGGCAAAAAAAAGGGGATTGCCGCAGCTTGGCACTTTGGGAGCAGGAAACCATTTTCTTGAGATTCAGAAAGTGAGTGATATTTTTGATAAGGAATATGCAAAAAAACTAGGCATTGTTGATAAGGACCAGGTTTTGATTATGCTTCACTGCGGAAGCAGGGGCCTTGGACACCAGATTGCAACAGATTACCTTAAAATACAGGAAAGGGCTGTTAAAAAATACAATATCTGGCTTCCTGACAGGCAGCTTGCATGCGCCCCTGTGAATTCAGAGGAAGGCCAGGATTACTACAAGGCAATGAAATGTGCTGTTAACTACTCTTTTACAAACAGGCTTGTTATGACACAATGGATAAGGGAGACCTTTGAAAGGGTGTTTAAAAAATCATGGGAAGACATGGACATGCAGACTGTTTATGCAATCTGCCATAATGTTGTAAAGCTCGATAAAATAAAAGGCAGGGAATATTATGTCCATAGAAAGGGTGCAACAAGGGCTTTTCCAGAGCTTCCTGTAATAGTTGCAGGAACAATGGGGACTGCTTCTTACATTTGCAAGGGAACAGAGCTTGCCCTGGAAAAAACCTTTGGAAGCTCCTGCCATGGCTCTGGACGTGCCATGAGCAGGAATGCTGCATTAAGGCAGTTCAGGGGAGAAAAAGTAAATGATGAATTAAGACAAAAAGGGATTATAGGAAAAGCAGGCAACTGGAAATCATTTGCAGAAGAGGCTCCTGGCTGCTATAAGGATGTTGAGCAGGTTGTTGATTCTGTTCATAATGCAGGAATAAGCTTAAAGGTTGTCAGGATGAAACCCCTGGGTGTTTTGAAGGGATAGTTATATTTCTATTATTTTTCCTTTTCTTCCAACATTTATAACTTTTGTTTTTCCTATTTTCTCCTCTATGCCCTCTGCCTCATGGACATGCGAGCAGAGAAGAATGTCTGGCTTAAATGTGTCTATTGCCCTTTTAACCCCTTCTGAGCCTGGAAATATTTTTGTGAATTTCTCCATTTTTGTTCCAGAGGGATGAACATGAGTTATCATTATTTTCTTGTCTAAATACCTTATCTTATCAAAGCCTTTTTTCAGTAAATTAAATATCTCCTTCTCACCTAGCTGAAATAACCCAATATTGGCCCCGCCGCAGCCAAAAAAACCAACATCCCTATATTTAATAGAGTAGCCATGAAGGTTTTTTGCCCCATAAAGCTCTGCAAGAAAGTCTGCGGTTGCAACAGTCTCGTGGTTTCCCGGGATAAGAATTACCTTTTTTTTCCTCTTGACAAAAGGGCCTATAAGGTTTGAGGTGCTTCTTTCCCCCAGTGTTAGGTCGCCGCAAAGTATTATCAAATCAACATTTTCTTTTTTTGCCTTTTCAGCAAGCCTTTCTGCAAGGCCTGTGTCGCCGTGTATGTCTCCAGAAGCAAGTATTTTTAATTTTGATTTTTTGGGTTTTTTTTCGGTCTTATCAGCTGGTTTTTTCTTAGCCTTTTTCTTTTTTTCCATGTTTTATCTTTTTATTATCTCTGGCTTTTCTTTTGTCAAATCAATGATTCTAGATGGTCTGCCTCTTTTTATTCCCTCATAAACAATAAAATCAACCCTGCTCTTTATTCTTGGATCAAGGTCATCAATAGAGGTCATAAAGTCCTCTCCAGCAATGTTTGCACTTGTAGTTACAAAGGGAACACCTACTTTTTCAATAAGTATGGTAAACCAGTGCTTTGGGATTCTAACCCCCAAGGTGTCCCATCCACTGTTGACCTCTTTTACAACAGATTTTTTATTTTTTAGTTTTAATATTAAAGTGTATCTTCCCGGCAGTTTTTTTATCCATTTTTCAACATTTTTTGTAATAACACAATTATCATAAATCCACTGTTTTGATGGAGCTATGACTGAGAAAGGCATTGTATGCCTGTCTTTTATCTTTCTTACCTTTTCAACAGCCTTTGAGTTAAGGGCATTGCATCCAATGCCATAGATAGTGTCTGTTGGATGAACAATTATTGCTCCTGTTTTTATTTTTCTTAGTGTTTCTGCTTTTCTCAATAAAATTTCTTCTTTTATGTAAACTCTCATAATTATAGGATATTGACCTTTGTTTAAATATTTTATTAATATGAACAATACAAATCAGAATAAAAACCCCCTCAGAGAGGGGGCAGAGGTGTAAAATGGATTAAAGATTCCGAATGCTTTGTTTGTGAACGCCCTGTTGCCAGTAAAAATACTCTAAAAAGTCAATTTTTGCCTTGTATTCATCCCATTCCATGAAAGTTCTGTTAAATATTTTTTTGAGTATGCTGAATTTAATCACCTTTTCCACTTATATTACCAGTTTAAATCCTCTGTATTGATATTGAGAGTCAGGTTTCTTATCTGCTGGAAAAACAGGTTTTGGATTGTGTTTGTGCTAAGGTCTATCATCTCTTACCACCTCTAGCAATAAGATAATTGGTTTGTTTAAATACCTCATTTCAACATATGTCCAGTGTCCAATGGATATTAAATGCCTATATGCGAAGGAATCATTTGTTTCAAGGCCTAATCATTGGACATAGAGGTTAAATTAAAATACTAGTATTTATTTTAGTTTGATATGAAAAGAGTCCATATTATTATATCTGGCTACGTACAAGGGGTTTTCTTTCGGCATAACACAAAGGTTAAAGCCAGAAACCTCGGCCTTAGGGGCTTTGTTAGGAATGTTTCAAATGGCGATGTGGAGGTTGTTGCAGAGGGAAATGAGAAAGAGCTTAATGAATTGATTGATTTCTGCAGAAGGGGCCCTGTACTGTCATGTGTTGCTAACCTCAAGATTAAGTATGAGGAATTCAAGGGAGAGTTTGATGATTTTACAGTAAGGTTTTAGAAGTCAGTAATCTTTTTTGTTATGTCTTTATAGTTTATTATTGTTGTCTTGCCCTCTTTTCCGCCTGCTATTTTCTCTGTTGAGATAAAGCCCTGTTTCTCAAGTTTTGATATCTTTCTCTGAAATGTTTTATAGACAGCCTTGCCGCCAGCTGCCTGATATTCTTTATAGATTTCACCAATCTTTTTCCCACTATTCTTTTTTATTATATCGAGTATAATTTTTTTTTCTTCTTCAAGCTCAGAGCTGCTCTTTGCACTAAATTCCGGAAGTTTTTCAATTGCTTTTTTAACGTCATCTAGTATTATTTTTCTTGAAGAGCGGTCTTCTGCATTATTGCCTGCTTCCTTCAGTATAAATAATCCTGACCTTATATCTTCTAAACCAAAGGTTTCATTAACTGCTAGTTTAATGGCATGCTCATCCCAGACATTATCTACAAATGCATAATTTATTCTTTCCCTTAGTATGCCCTCTGTTTCCTTGATGTTGTAAGGCCTGAACTCAAGCATCTCTGGTGTAAGCCTTGATTTTATTCTGTCATCAAGCTCGCTGATCCAGCTGCTGTTGTTTGTTATTAAAAAAATTGATTTCCTGTAAATTTCTTCCAAGAGCATGTATAAAAAATCAAAGTCTTCAAGCTTGTCTGATTCATCAAAAACAAATACAGCTGATTTCTTGTTAAGCATTGATTTGACTATGCTGAAAAGCTCATCTGTTTTCTTGTTGTGCGTCAGCTTATAGCCAATAATATTGCATATCTCAACAAGCATCTTGAATGATGTGTTTTTCTGCCAGCAGTTTATGTAAATCGGAACAATGTCATCTGAATCCTCCTCAAGCTCCTGAAGAACATGCCTGCAGGCAACTGTCTTGCCTATTCCCGGAGGCCCGTAAATAAAAAGATTCCTGCCATTTCTCTTCTGTAATAATGGCTTTATGCATGAGGCCATCTGAAACTGCTCATCCTCCCTATATTTTATAAGCTTTGGCATGTAGTCATAATCCAGGGCAACAGAATTCTTAAAAAGAGATTCATCTGCTTTCAGCATGTCTTTAAATAAGGCCATAATAGAAAATAAAAGAAAGATATTTATATAGTTTTTGATTGGTTATTCTTTTTCTATCTTGGTTATGCCGTTCATGTATGGAACTAGGATTTTTGGTATTGTGAGTGAGCCGTCCTTGTTCTGGTAGTTCTCAAGTATTGCCCTGAATGCCCTTGATGTTGCAATTGCAGTGTTGTTTAAGGTATGGATAAATTCTCTTTCTCCTTTCTTATTCTCATACTTTATATTAAGCCTTGTTGCCTGGTAGGCTGTGCAGTTTGAGTTAGAGCCGACCTCAAAATACCTTCTTTCCCTTGGCGACCATGCCTCTAAATCATATTTCTTTGCAGCAATAATCCCAATGTCTCCTGTGCAGACATTCACAACCCTGTAGGGAATCTTTAATCCTTTATACAAATCTTCTGCATTTTTCTGGATTTCCTCATGCAGTTTCCAGCTCTGCTCTGGCCTGCAGAATATGAACTGCTCTATCTTGCTGAACTGGTGTACTCTAAAGGTTCCCCTTGTGTCAATTCCATGAGAGCCAATCTCTTTTCTAAAGCAAGCTGAAAGCCCGCAGAACTTTATTGGAAGCTCTTGCTCTTTTAAAACCTCATTCATGAACATTGCACCCATTGGATGCTCTGATGTTGCAATAAGGTAAAGGTCTTCATTATCTATTTTATACATAACATTTTCAAAATCAGCAAGAGATGTTACTCCCTCATATGCCTTCCTGTTCATCAGGAAAGGAGGCTCAACAACTGTAAAGCCCCTTTTAACAAGTAATTCAATTGCATATTTTTGTAATGCCAAATCAAGCAATGCTATTTTGCCTTTAAGATAATAAAAACCTGTTCCTGCTATTTTTGCAGCTCTGCTAAAATCACCACCATTTAAATCTTCAATCATCTCTCCATGGGATTTTAATTTAAAATCAAATTTCTTTTTTTTGCCAAATTCCTTTACAACAACATTGCTAGTATCATCCTTTCCAAAAGGAACTGACTCATGCAAAATATTTGGAATCCTCATAAGATAATAGGTTATTTTTTCCTTTAGTTGTTTTTGCTTTTCCTCAATTTTTTTTATCTCAGAAGGAAGCTCTTTAATCTCTTTTATCTTGGCTGAGATATCCCTGCCCTGCTTTTTAAGCTCATTTATCTCAAGGGTTACCCTGTTCCTCTTTGCCCTGAGATTCTGAGATTCCTGCAATGATTTCCTGTATTCCTCGTCTTTTTTCAGCAGGTCATCTACCCAGGCAAGCATTTCATTCTCATGCCTTTTCTTCAGGTCTCTCTTGACTAAATCCGGATTTTCCCTGATAAACTTTATTCCGAGCATTTGCACACCTTATAAGCTTATTTTAAGAGACTAATCTATTGAATATATATTAATGTTTTGTTTTTAAGCATAATCAAGAATATGATTATAACATTAATTTAATTTTCTCACCAGCGTTAATGGCATCAACAAGTATTCTTGCTATCTTGTTGTTCTTTTTTATTTTTATTAGGCCGCTCTTGCCTGACTTTGCTGTCAAAAGGTAATCATCATTTATGTAAATGTCTATGTTCTTGTCCTTAAACTGCATGTCAAGATAGAAAATAATGTTTTTCTTTTTTATCTCTGTGTTAAAGCTTATGCTTTGGCCTTGTGTTTTCTTGTCAATCTCCCTAATGTCTATGCTCATTCCAAGCCTTTTTTCAATCTCACCAATATTCTTGCCCTGCCTTCCGATTATCTTGGAAATCCTGTCTTCAGGAACATAAACAATGCATTTGTTTTCTGAGACAACATCAACCTTAACATCATCTGAATAGTGCCTGAATATATCCTTTATGGTTTTTTCAGCAAGCTTATCTTTAGGTGTTTTATGGTTTGATATAACTGGAACAACAACAGTCTCCTCGCCATAAGAGTAAAGCTCGTATTCCAGTTTATTTGTCTCAAAGTCACTCACAATAACAACAGGCCTTGCCAAATCTGCTTCAGTCATTCCTGTCGGCACCTTGACAACCATCTTAAGGCTTAAAATCTTGTCAATAAAGCCGTTTTTTATAAAGATTACAGTATCTATAACCTGGGGTATAACCCCCAGTTCAATCCTTCCAACAAAGCGCTGGATTGCATCTATTGGGTTTGTTGCATGGACAACTCCTGCAAGTCCAATTCCGGATAATCTTAGGTCAGCAAAAAGCTGAAAATCAGAGGTATTTCTCATCTCATCAAATATTGTATAATCAGGTCTTGACAAGAGCAGGACATCATGGATTTCCTGGGCACTTCCGTGAGAAATTGCATATTGCGTGATATTTTCTGGCAAAACTAAATCACGGGGAGCTTCTATTGTTTTTACAATCTTTTCCTTTTCTGAATAAAACATTGCAAGTGCCTGTGCAAAGGTTGATTTTCCCATTCCAGGGCTTCCAGCAATTAAAATGCCCTCTGCCTGCTCTGCAATCCTTTTGTTTAATTTTTCAGAGAGCTTATAATCTTCTAAAGAAAGTGTTTTAACCGGCCTGACAGCTGTTATTTCCCAGCCGTCTGAAAAAGGCGGCTTTGTTATTACAATCCTGAACTTTCCAAGCTGGGCTATTGTTGAGCCAGCCCTTTCTATCTCTATAAAAGCATCTTTTGCTATGGTTGATCCCTCAATTATCTCATGGCTTATATCCTTTATATCATCCCTTGTGAGTTTTGTATCTCCAACAGCAACAAATTTCCATTTTCCAGGGGTTCCTTTTTTTGCATAGGGAACAACATTTTCCCTTAAATGTATGCTCATTGTTGTTTCATCAAAGAACTTCTCAAGCTTTAGCTTTTTGAAAAGCTTCTTTATTTCAATAAATACAACGTGAATTCCCTTTGCCTCTGCAACCATTGCCTGGGTTTTGTCAGAAGTCATTAAACTAGCATTTTCATCATAAGCAAGCTCCCTTATCAATGAGTCTATCTCTCCAAAACGGGCATATTTTATTTCATAGGCATTGGGCCTTTTTCCAGAGAACTCAAGATTAAATTCAAGTTTTTTTGAAAGCTCTCTTATCTTGTTTATTTCCTCAAGGCCAAGCACTCCTGTTTCCTTGTTCTGGTTTGCCTGATGCTCAAGCTCTGC
The DNA here is from genome assembly GCA_964403775.1 of uncultured Methanosarcinales archaeon. GTDB lineage: Archaea > Nanobdellota > Nanobdellia > Woesearchaeales > CG1-02-33-12 > CG1-02-33-12. Next base: position 17,426 of record CAYOHL010000001.1, on the reverse strand, counting down.
AAGAACCGCCTCATGTATTACAACTGATTTTGGAACTATCTCTTTCTTGCTTATTCTATCTGAGACAAGGCCCTCTATTATAACAGAGGTGTCAGGAACAAGCTTCTCAACATTATCAGCTGTTTTTTTCTTCATATTCACAATAAGAACAAGTTTAAGTTATTTAAAGGTTTTGTTATATCAAAATAGGATCAGTAATTTATTTGGTCTTTTGATTTATTAAATTGCTTATATTCTCCTCGCTAAGACCAAATTGATCAGCAATTTCAACTCCATAACTTCCTTTTGCTTTTCCTGGTTTTATTTTATAAGTTGGTTTAATCTCTTTCCCATATAGATTTACTTCTGTCTGTAAATTCCTTACCCCTTCCCAACCATCTACATTCTTTGAAACATTATGAAGGTGTGTTGTAAGAAAAGTTGGGGCTTTCAATTTTATAAAACCCTTAATAAATCTTAAATTCATTTCCTCAGCATCTTCAGGTGAGCTCCCCCTGATTGGTTCATCTGCTATTAGCAAAGTTTTTGTAGTAGCATTTTGAAATAATTCTTTAATCCTTCTTAACTCATCTGAATATGATCCTTCACCTAATTCTATATCTTCAGGATGAATAAATTGTGTGTACATGTCATTAAGTTCAATAAGCTGAGCATTTTGTGCTGGAATTGGAAAACCATTTTGGGCAAGTGCATAGGCAAGACCAATTGATTTCACATATATTGTCTTGCCAGTATTATTTGGTCCTGTAATAATTGCTACATTTTGTTTTGTATTTGAATTAACATCATTAGGAATAATATCTTTTTTCTTTTTAATACCCATTTGCAATAATAAGAGTGGATTATATAATTCCTTGAACAAAAAACCTTCTTTTTTGGTAAAGGAAGGATATGTAAGTGGTATGCCGGTTGATTTAATTTTTTCTATATATCTTGTTGCTCCTAGGAAAAAATCCATTTTTTTCCTATATTCAAGAACTTTTTCTATATAAGGCAAGTTCTTTTCTATCAGGAACTCAAGTGAACATGCATAAAATCTTTCTTTACGAGAAGGAAAGAAAGATAAGAAAAGGTCTGGGCATATCAATCTACTTACTTTTCTCAAATATTTGCCAAAAACTTCACTGATTTTTCTTTCTTTAGGATTAAACACTATACTCTCTATATTTTTTACATTATCAAAATAATCATAGAAAACATTCAGCCTTGCTTCCCCAAAATTCTCCATCATATAAACTGCTCTTTTTGAAGATTGATAATATTCATCATCAGTTATGCTTTTTCCTTCTTCATTAATTTTTTGAAGAAATTTTGATTCACTTTCAATCTTCTGGGTTTTATCAACTGAATCACAATAAAATTTTAGAATATTATAATCCATTAAAATAAGTTTATGAATCTTGTCTTTACTCAGATATAAAATAATATCCTTTCTAAGTTCTTTATGTTCTTTAGAAATATTTGTTCCAAGCATCTCTTCTCTTTCATCATTTAAATATTTTAATTTATAATCATTTAAAACAAGATTTTCTATAGTTTGTTTTAAGTTGGGGTTTTCAACTAATTCTTGAACAGTTTTACGGTAAGTCTTTAGCTCTTCTCCATTTTTTAGAGTTATAAGTTCCCTGCTCATAAAACCAATAGAATCTTTTATGTTATGAGGTGAAAGAAATTTATCTATAAATTTTGTTATATCTAAATCATATATTGTTCTTACATCTTTATTGTTTATTTCATACTCAATTGACATTTTAGTTATTGCAAGAATACAGTATCTATTTAAAGTTTTTGATTTTATAATCATTTAAAAGTAGTAGTAGAATTAAAGTGTCCTTAGTTTAATCCTTTGCTCAAAAGCTCTGTAGCCTTTTAATTATCCTCTCTGATAAACGCTTTTATACCCTTGGCTGTACTGTTCAAGTTTTTTTCCTACTTTGTCATGTATTTCTTTTGCAGGTTCATCTGTCAAGATCTCCAATGCCTCATCTAACTTGGAAATAGCATAAATATGGAATTTTCCTTCTTTTACTTCCTCTATCAGCTCTTTGTCAAGCATCAAGCTCTGCTCATTTGCCTTTGGTATTATCACTCCCTGGTCTCCTGTTAGGCCCTGCTCTTTACATAATCTGTAAAAGCCCTCAATTTTCTCATTTACCCCTCCAACTGCCTGCACAACTCCTCTCAGGTTCATGCTTCCTGTTACTGCAATATTTTGCTTTATAGGAATATTAGAAAATGAGCTTAGATATGCTACTGCTGTTGCTATGCTTGCAGAATCTCCCTCCAGCAGATTATAAAGCTGATTAAAGTCAAGTCTTGCCTCATAAAATTTAGGGGCATCTTGCTCATACTTCTGCTTGAAATAACCAATAATTACCTTATGACTCTTTGTAAAAACTTTTTTGCTCAGTCCTGATTCTTCTGTTATACTGATTAAATGTTCTTTATAATCTCCTGCTGAAGAAGTTGCCTCTAATCTTGCTGGAAAACCAAAAAACTCTGTTTTAAAGGGATCAGGATAAACAACCAAACCATTAACATAACCAACTTCGCTCTTTTTTGTATGCAAAACAATTGTCCCATCTTTTACTTTTTCAGCATAGTCTATCTGCTCTTTTAAGGCAGGCTTTCTTATATCAGTTGCAGCCTGTTCAACATGTTTTTTTCTCACAATCTGGCTTTTATCATCCACTGCTTTCAAGCCAGCCCTTTGTACAATATCTTTCATAGGATCTAAGATATTTGTTAAATATTTTTCCTTGTTTGCATTTCCAAACCTTGTTGTAAATCTTGCTCCCTCCTCTATTATAGCAGCAACACTATCTGGTGCAAAATGTGGGATTTTTTCCTTATTGTCTGGATTTTTGTTATAATTATTAACTTCATGGGCAATGAAGTTGGCATATGCCATGTGGTTTTCCTTTGTGTTAAGCATGTTTGCATCAAAAAGAATTTTATGTTTGAACCTGCGGGACATCTTTGGTGAGGTGTATTGCGTTATATCCACATTTGCACATCCAATTATTATGCAACCTGCTAGTACAGGCTCTGTCTCTATTCCTGCAGATGTACCACCACCCACAAGGCCATATCCTCCACCTATTCTTACTTTTTTTTCTTCAAGTGCTGTTAATAAATAATCACTCATGACAGAATCCTTGAAGATTTTTATTAATTCATCAGTTATTAATATTCCTCCATTTGCCTTTGGAAGTTTTCCTGCCTTTACCCTCATATGCGGTTTGTGGCCGCCAAGGCCGTAAGGATCATGCTGCACATCCCCTATCAGGTTTTGTATGGTGGGGTTCTCGATGAACTGAACAGGCAATCCCTTTGTCTCATTGTTATTTACTATCATATTTAATTTATATTTCTCTAATTGTTTTTCCTCTTCTTCTTCCTGTCTTGGCATGACAATTCCCATTATAGGTGAAGCCTTTTTTGGGGGATTTTCTTTTATATCCTGTACGATTCTCTCAAGAAATTTTTTAACTTTTGGATATTCCCTGTATTTTTCTATTAATGCCTCTGGCCTTTCTTGTTTTAGTATGCTATCTAATCTTTTTATCTCTGATTCTGTTCTGTTAATATACGTTTCTAGTATTTCTTCTGCTTGCTCTTTGCTGATTCTTACTCTCTGAGGAAAAGGTGAAAAAGGCCTATTAAAAAAGTTTTCTAGCAGATCTTCCATGCTACCTTCATATACTCTTCTTTTAGGTTCATACTCATAGTATTTTTGGCTGCTACTTCTCATTTTTTCAAGATCTTTGTATATAACATCCCTTTCTTTTTCAAGCTCTTTTTTATCTTTTTTAATTTCTTCTATTTCACCTGCAGTTAATTTTTCTCTTGGAATACTCCTTTTTTTTATGTCATTCATAAGTTTATTCAAATCATTTCTTAACTCAATTCCTTTGGGTGTTGGAAGGGCTAATGCAATAGGCTCAAAACTGTCTTCAAAATTGTGTGCAAGCAACTGGTCCTGCAGAATAATTTTCTCCTTTTGTGTAATTTCATTGCTGTACTGCTCTGCCAGCTTATTTGCAAGCAGGGATTTTCCGCATCCTGGCGGCCCCACAAGAATTGCATTCTGCCCCAGTCTTATTGCATCTTTTAGCTGCTTTTTGGCAGTTTCCTGGCCTTTTATAATATCCTCCAGTTTTTCTGGCTCTTTCAGTTCAGCTGTGGTTCTAAACCTAAATTCAGAAGGATCACAACTCCACCCCATTTTTTCCGGGCTGACTTTGTATTTTAATATATTCACCATCTTTTAGCTATAATCTGTTTTCCTCTGTTTTTTTGAAGGAATAACAAAATTATGGTGCTTCTAGCTTAACCCTCTTCTTAAAATCCTTACTGCTTTCAACACTGCTTATCTCAAAAACAACCTTTGCTATTGCAGCTATTGAAAAAAACATTACAATGATGTTTTCAAGGCCATAAGGCATGCCAAGGTCAAATATTAAAGTTCCTTTTTTAAACTGGGCATAGCTTGTAAAAAAAACAAATACAAATATAACTAACAAAACAATTAAAGCGCGTATTATTCTTTTCCTGTAATAACGCATCTTGCCTCACTTTAGGTATATGTTGTGCTGTTTTCTTCTGTGATACATAAAATTGTCTTCAGTGTCTTCCATTGAATCCTTAATAAATTCAGTCATTTCAGCTATCTTTGAGCTCATCTCATCTGCATAATAAACAACAACTGCCTCTGGAAACATTGGCTCTTTGGGAGAGCCGTACTCTGTTTTTCCATGATGGCTGACTATTATATGAAGCAGTTTGTTCTTTAGCTCTTGGTCAAAACCCAGTTTATCCATTTCATTTGAAACAAAGATTGTGCTCAAGACGATATGACCAACCAGCTGGCCCGAGTCAGAGCCCTTAATTCTTGAGGTTACCTCAAGCTCATCCAGTTTTCCTATGTCATGCAATAATGCCCCTGCAATCAATAGGTCTTTGTCCAAAACCGGAAATAGCTCTATGCTTAAAAGGGAATATTTTAAGACCTCTAAAGTGTGCTCTAATAACCCCCCTATCCAGTTATGGTGTATCTCAATTGCGCCTGGGTGCGTCTTGAATTTTGCTTTCATGGCGGGCTCATTAAATATATTCTCCAATAATTTTTTTATGTCCTGGTTTTTAACATCATCAATAGCTGATTTTAGTTCAGAATACATTTCATCAATATCCTTTCTTGCCGGCTTGATGAAATCAGCTTTGTCATATTCACTTTCTTTTAATGGCTCTATTATAAATGGCTCATTGGTTGTTAGCTGAAGCTTTCCGCCATAAAGAGAAACCCTGCCCTGCACATGGACAACAGAATCTGCCTTTATTGAGTCATAAAGCATTCTTACTTTTTTCTCATCATTGCCGCCCCAATACCTGTAATCAAGGGTTTTGCCGCTGTTGTCTGATAAAATCAGCTGGAAAAAGAACCCCTTTGCATAGGGCGATAAGGCCTTCTTTATCTTTACAACAAAGACATCATCTACTTTATCGCCGTCGCTTAATGCTGAAACGGGCTGTTTCTTCTTATATTTGATTTTAATACCCCTAGTCTTGCTATAATCCCTATTTTTATAAAACTTTCTCTTTATTGGTTTAAAAAAGTTTCCGAAAGATTATTAAATGTGTTTTCTGTAATCCCCATCATGAAGCCAAAAATCATAAAGTCAACTGAGTTAAAAGAGAATGATTACGGAGCGACTAAAACAATAGATATCCTAACAACCAAAATTTTCAATCTTGCAAAGATAAGAAAAGTTGGAAATGATATAAAATTAGGGTATGACACAGAGAGCGATGTAGCATATTATGTTTTAGAAGGAGAAGGCGATTGCGTAATTAATGGTAAAAAATATCACCTGAAAAAAGGAGATTGTGTTTTCTATCCTAAAGGAACTAGATACAAGCACTTAAAGGGACTTACACTTCTAGCAATTGCCTCTCCGCCATTTGACAGAAAGAAAAGGGTTTATGTTGAATAATAAGGCATTATGTTATTTAACATTGGTGCTTTTTAGACAAGTTTTCGAAGAAAACCAAATCTCTGAAAGAAATGAAAAATGAGAAACAAGTATCACGAAAAGCGAAAGCAGAACCAGAATCTTACTACTTCGAATTGCAGGCTTCTTGGGGTCTGACTAAACATATGGGAGGCTTGGAGGCCACTAAAGAGCTAATTGATGCATGCCATATTAATAAAGATTCATATGTTTTGGATGTTGGTTGTGGTGTTGGAATAACTGCTTGCTACCTTGCCAAGGAATATGGCTGTAAAGTAGTTGGTGTCGACCTTTCTGAAAAGATGATTGATAGGTCAAATGGAAGGGCCAAAAGAAAAAGTGTTGAAGATAAGATTAGATTTAAGAAAGGGGATGCACAAGATCTTCCCTTCAAGAAAGGGGTTTTTGATGCGGTTATTTGCGAGTCTGTAGTTGCATTTCCAAAAGATAAAGAGAAGGTTATAAAAGAGTATGCGCGAGTGACCAAACAAGGAGGGTATGTGGGGATGAATGAAGTAACTTGGTTGGAGACACCACCGCCAGAATTGGTTAAATACCTATCTCGTGCTTTGGGTGGAGCCAAATTTTTTACTTCTGATGGCTGGAAGAGTTTGTTGGAAAGCGTAGGACTTAGAGATATAACAGCAAGAAGTTATAAGACTAATGTTTGGCGTCAGTGGGCAAGTGAAGTTCGACAAATGGACCCTAAAGATTACTTTGGGGCATGGAGTAAATTATTCTCCCTATGCTTTAAGAGCCCAGCAGTCAGAAAGTGGATAAAGGAAATAAGCGTTCCCCCTAGAAGTGTTTTTAAAATTTTTAAATATTTTGGATATGGGCTATATGTTGGAAGGAAATAAAAAAGTTGCGAGCGGGCATTTCATCTAACAAAAACTTATGAAAAAAAATTCTTTAATTTTGATTGCTTGTCCTGTTTTGTTTCATTGGCCTCTTTATTGTTTTTATTCCAGTTGCTGTAATACTGCAGTTTCTTCTCTTTTTTTATATTAAACCTTTTCTTGTTCTTTTTTCTAAGCTCTTCTTCCTGGATTTCATCAAGGGCTTTCTCAAGCTTTGTTTTCATGTTCACGTTTTGCTTCTGGGTTTTTTCTTTTTCCTATCCGGTCTTTTAACTTTCTGTTTATATTTTTTCTTTCCTAATTTTTCTTTAACTTTTTCTTGGGCTTTTTCTTCTTCCTTTTTCAAATGCTCTTTGCTTTCCTTAACTTTTTTTCTTGGTTCCTGCTTCTCTACGCCTTCTTCTCTGGATTCTTTTTCTTCTGGTTTTGCCTCTTTCTCCCCCTCTTCATCTTTTTTAACTTCATCAATGTAGTTCATCTGCAGCTCAAAAACAGCGTCATTGATTATTTTCTCCTCATCTGCTGTTAGATTGCCTTTGGTTTTTTCCTTAAGCATGTTAAGCATGTCAATAGTGTATTTTGCTTCATTTAAGTTTCTCTCAATATTGCCTGTCAAGGGATTTGCTATCTTTCCAAGCTGGATTATTGCGCTGGTTTTTAGGCTAAAAACCAGCTGAACAAACTGGATTTCATAAAGCTTTTTTTCATCTGTATTTTCCATTTTTTACCTCCTGTTTTTTAGAAACATAAAGCCTGTAGCCGCCGCTTTTTGCCTTTTCTTCCATGTTCCCAAAGGCCTCAAGCATTTTCTCTCCTAAAATTTTTCCTCCTTTTCTATGCCTTGCAATTAATTGTAACAATCCCTTTTTTTTAAGATGCTCTTTTGATTCCTCAATAATCCTAAAGCACAGTTTTCTTCCAGCTGTCATTGGCGGATTAACAACTATTGTGTTGAATTTTTCCTTTACATCTGAATAGAGGCTGCTATGCCTAACATTAGCATTCCCAAGATTGTTAAGCCCAATGTTCATTTTGGCCAGACTCAATGCCCTTTTATTAACATCAACCATCAAAACATCTGTTTTGGGGAATAATTTTGCTATAACAACACCGACAACACCATAGCCGCATCCAAAATCTAAAACATTCCAGCCATCCTCAATAGAGCACTTTTCAACAAGGACCCTTGTTCCATTATCCACTTTTTTCTTTGAAAAAACACCAGACCCTGACCAGAACTCAAAGGATTTCCCCCTTAAAACAGCTTTTATTTTTCCAGGCCTTAAGGGGCTTGTTTGTTTTTCTGAATAATAGTGCGGCATAAAAAGAATATTATTATGATTGCTTTTAAAGGTTTTTGTTTTAATCCATTATCCTGAGCAGGCTGAATGCAAGCCTGTCTGCTGCCTTTACAATGCCCCATTCATCCTCCCCCTGGACAATAACACAATCCTTTTCAGAATATACTGCTGTGCTGTTTCCTGTTGTAAAGAGCATAACGCCTGTTCCGTTAACAGCATCATCGCATGTCTTAACAAGGGTTTCATTACCAATTGCCTCTGTAAGCGCGCTCTGGGAAGGTATGTTCAATATTCCATAACGGGTGCCAACTATCCTGCCTACTTCAGTAATGCCCAGCACAGCAACAGAACTCAGGTTGCCTGGAACTGTAAAATAAATCTTGTCTGAATTTATGATCTTAGTGATGACACCTGGTTCAAGGCTTATATGTTCAACCTCTCTTGGAGAGTATCTTGTTGTTATTCTAAAAAGCGTATTGCCGATTTGCACCTCTGTAAGCCAGAGGTTAGATATTTTGGTAAATTTAAAACCATTGTAAACATAACTTTCCTCAGCTATCTTTGGATGATAAAGGTATCTTATGCTGAAGAATAAAATAAGAAGCCCGATAATCATAATAACAACAACTATAATGTTTCTGCTGCTTTTATCATATCCTTTGCCCTTCTCCTCTAACTCCATACCTTTGTTAACAGTTTTCCTGGATTCCTCTTTTTCCGCCGTCAAAATCACCCCATCACACCAAACAAGGAGTATAATAGTCTTTCTTTAAGAGCAGTAAAATCCTCTCCTGGCCTTAGTTCACAGGTAATACAGTTATTATCAAGGTAAAACCCTGTTTGGTTTGACTCCTTGAAATAAACCACTGGCAGTGAAATTGTTGCATTATCACAGCTGATTACTGGCAGATTAAAGGCATTTTCTGCTGTAAGCCCGTTATCAGCATAAATCTGGAAGTATGGCCAGAATATTTCCTTCAATAAGGCAATATCCCCGCTATAAGGGTTTTCAGGGTCGTGGGTAAAATAAACCATGTTTGTGCCTTTTATTTTATCAGCTATTTCTTTGCTTAAGTTAATGCTTTCAAGGTCTGTTGGGAAATACCTAAAAGCCATTTGCCTTCCATTGATGTTGGTGTACCATCTCTGGTCTTCTCCAATTGAGAATGAGAAACCACCATACCTTTCCCTTGAGCCACCCTTAAAAACATAGCCAATAATGCTTGTTAGCATAAGAACTACAATAAGAAGAATTACCCAAATCCCTGTTTTATTCTTTTTCTCGTGCCTTTTCCCCATTTTGAATCAGAAAATCAACCTTTGTATTTATATCTTTTTGTTTAAAGAATTTTCGAAAGGTTTATATTTAAAGGCCTTTTCACCAAAATAATTAAGGGGTGATTTTTTTGGTTAGTAAGATGGCTAAACTAAAGCATACTATAAAGAAGAAAAGGGGTATTAATCCTTCTAAAAGGAAAAAACTGACAATTGGCATAATGACGTGGGTTGTTATTGGCATAATTATTATATGCGCATTTGTCTTATACCTTGGTAAAGCTCCTTCAGGGGATGCTGCAGCAATTGTGAATAATGAGGTTATCACAACACAATACATTAATGAGCAATATGAAAGTGTTCCAGAAGCCTATAGGCAGTTCATAACAAAGGAGATGATTCTAAATAAGTCTATTAATGAGTTATTGCTCCTGCAGGAAGCTAAAAAGCAGGGAATTACTGTAACAAAAGAGGAGTTATTAAAGGTAATTGATGATGTAATAACCCAATCAGGGCTTTCAAAAGAAGAATTTGCTAAAACCCTTGAAGAGCAAAATATAACAATGGATTTTGTGGAAGATTATTATAAAAAACAGCTGACAATAAACAAGCTGCTGGAAAAAACAGTCCTTTCCAAGATAATTGTCAGCAGTTCTGAAGTTAGAGAGTATTATGAAAACAATAAAAATGAGTTTGTTATACCTGAACAGATTAGGGCAAGGCATATCCTTATTGAGTCATCTGAGGAGGCAGAAGAAATATTGAAACAATTAAATGATGGGGCTGATTTCATTGAGCTGGCAAAGGAAAAATCAATATGCCCAAGTGCATCAGAGGGCGGTGATTTGGGGTATTTTAGCAAAGGCCAGATGATAGCTGAATTTGAAGATGCTGCCTTTGCACTTGATGTTGGAGAATTGTCTCCTGTTGTTAAAACACAATATGGTTACCATATTATTAAATTATTGGACAAAAAGCCAGAAACAATAATTGGGCTAGAAGAAGCAATGGAAGAAATAGAAGCAATGTTAAAACAGGAAAAACAGAATGGGGAAATTATGAATCATCTAAACAGGTTAATAGAAAATGCAGATATCAAAATTTTTGGGGAAAAAGAAACACCTCTTACATCGGAAGTATCACCCATAACAATAGATGAAATGGATGAGATTAATGATGATTGCATCACAAAATATGGGCTAACAAAAGGCACAGTTATTTTTGTTTACTCTGACTCATGCCCTCACTGCCAGAATATGAAGCCACTAGTTAAGGAGTTAGAGGATACTGGCTATAATTTTTACTGGGCTGGAAGCAGTGATTCAAACGCATATAAGATCTTAAATGAGTGTTTCGCAGATATAATGACCGGTTATATCCCGCAGTTTATCTGCCCAGATGGAGTAGAGCATACTGGAGAGATGCCAATTGATGATCTTAAAGATTTTGCAGACAAATGCCGGGCATAGGAGGTTTAAAATGAAAGAAAAGGATTTTGTACTTAAAATAAAAAAGAAGCATCTTTGGGCGATAATGGCTTTAATAGTCATAATAGCTGTTGTTTTCTCAGTTAAGACTTATCTGCAAAAAAATAATATTTCAGTTGTTGATTCATCAGACATAATTGTATTGAATGATAAAAGGTGTAATGAGTGTAATGTTTCAAGTCTTATCACACAATTAAAGAGTTCATTTCCTGATTTTGTTGTTAGTGAGATAGATTATATGGATGAAGAAGGCAAAAGAATATATTCGGAAGCAGGTTTGACTGTTCTTCCTGCAATATTGTTCAATGAAAAGGTTCAGGGTGAAAGCAACTATGCCCAGGTCGAGAAATACCTTGAACAGAAAGGAAATTTCCTGTCATTAAGGATTGGAGCAAGCTTTGATCCTGCCGGGGAAATATGCGACAATGGAATTGACGATAATGGTAATGGCAAAATAGACTGCGAGGATGAATCATGCAGGACTAACCCAGTATGCATGGAAACAATATGCGATGATGGAAAGGATAATGATGGTGATGGCTTGGTTGATTGTGATGACCCTGACTGCAAGAATAATTGGGTTTGTATGCCTAAAAAGGAAAAGCCAGAAGTGGATTTATTTGTCATGTCCCACTGCCCTTATGGAACCCAGATAGAGAAGGGAATACTGCCAGTACTGAGGCTGCTGGGGGATAAAATTGATTTTAATATAAGGTTTGTTTATTATGCAATGCATGGTGAAATAGAACTAAAGGAGCAAACTTTGCAGTACTGCATACAAAAAGAATACAATGACAAATATCTTGATTACCTAGAATGCTTCCTTAAAGAAGGAAATACACAGGAATGTGTTGAGGAAGTTGGCCTAAAGGGAAAGCTTGACAGCTGCATACAACAGGTAGACAAGGAATTCAAGATAACTGAAAAGCTTAATGACAAGAGCACATGGATGGGGAACTTTCCCCCATTTGATATTGACAAAGAGCTTAATGAGAAATATGGGGTAAGAGGCTCTCCATCATTGGTTATAAATGGGGTTGTAGCAAGCGTAAGCAGAAGTCCTGCAAGCTTGCTTAATGCAGTATGCACTGGCTTTAAGGACAAGCCGGCTGAATGCAGTGAAAACCTTTCTTCAACAAATCCATCAGCGGGATTTGGGTTTTCAGCAACATCATCAAGCTCAAGCGGCTCATGCGGATAAACAATTATTTCTTTAATTTTATTTTTTAATATTTTTGGATATTAATTATTAGAAATAAAAATTAATTAAAAATAAAATAAAAAACTTATAAGTCATTGCTTGTAAGGATAACTATCCTTGTGTCACTTGATTTTATCTTGGAGTCCATTGCAACCAGGTATTTAACAGTTGTTCTTTCTGCTGTCCTGACCAAATCACGGTCTATTGACCCATCAAAAACAACTGCATGGACCCCAGACTTAAGGCTCTTGATAGTTGACTGCAATTCTGTTATTGGCACTTTTCCAAGAATATTAAGTTTTGTGTCAAGGACATAAGCGCCCCTTGTTCCAATAAGGTCTTCAAGCATATCCTTGAATGCTTTTTTCTCCTCTGCAGATATCTTAACCGGCCTTGATGGCTCAGTCTTTCTGCCTTGCTCAGGCCTTCTTGGGCTGAACCTTGGCTTTTGTCCTGATTGCATTCCTGGTTTTTCTGATTTTAAGGCACCGTCATTTTCCTTTATCTCAAGCTTTGCCTGCTCAACTGCAATCCTGCCCCTCAAAGCCTTATGGATTTCCTTTTTTGTAATCTCCTCTACTTCTTTGCCGTCTGGAGCTTTTGTAACATAGTCTATTTCTGCCATGCCGGTAATTTCCTTTATTATAAGGTCCCCGCCGCGGTCACCATCCACAAAAAGAGTTGATGTTTTCTTTTTGCATAAATCAATTATTGACTTTGGTGCAGATGTTCCATTTACTGCTATCACATTCTTAAAGCCATGCTTCAGCATGTTCAAAACATCTGCTCTCCCTTCTACAATAATTATCTCGTCTGACTCGTCTATTGCTGGCCCTGCTGGCAGCCTGTCTGTTCCATACTCCTGTATTTCCATTACCCTGACAGAGTATGCAACCTCATCTGCCAACTCCTGGCTGTCTGGAATGACATTGTCCATCATTGACTTCAAGAGGTCTTTTGCCCTGTCTATTACAAACTTTCTTTTTGAAATTCTTACATCCTCTATATTGTTTACCTTGATTTTTGCATTGCATGGCCCGATTTTCTGGATTACCTCAAGTGCAGCTCCAATTATCGATGTCTCTGCCTTGTCCAGTGAGCTTGGAATAATTATTGAACCAGTGGTTTTGCCTGATTTTATCTCTAAGCTGACCTCTATTCTTCCTATTCTTCCGCCTCTCTGCAGTTCCCTTAGTTCCAGGTCTGCTCCCAAAAGGCCTTCTGTCTGGCCGAATATTGCTCCAATCACATCTGGCTTGTCAACAATTCCCTCAATCTCAATTGTTGTGTGAATAATGTATTTTGATGATACTTGACTTATCTTTGCCATTTTAATTTCCTCCAATGTACTATGTATTCTGTTCGATGTTCAAGAAGGAGTAATATAATTTGTAGTGCTAACTAACACCATGATTTATTAAAATGAATAAATCTATGAACATGATGACTCCTTCTTTGCTTTAGCATAGAACAAGCTTCAATGGTTTTTAATTTGACCTTAAACTATGTCTTTTTCCTATTTTTTCAAAAAATACCCCTTAAATGAATGATAATAGTGAATAAAGCTCTTAGCTTGCTCTATACGGTTTTCTATGAACATTAAATGTTTTGTTGCCCGAAACACTAACTCCCAAGCTCATTGCTTGAATTTATCGTTAGCTCCATTGAGTACTCTCGTGACGGGCTGTTTTATGCAAGAGTACCTTGAATTCATCGCATAACTGCTTGTTATAGCTTGTAAAAGGCCTTTATTTGCACATAAGATTATATGGATTTGGCCTATAAAAATCTTTGGTTTTTAAGAGTTTTAGGCTATCCTCAAGCCATTTTTAACCTTGTTGCCTGGTTTTATTAGAACTACTTCTTTATTGTCTAAAACAATGCCCAATACCAGCACTTCAGAGACAAAATCTGCTATCTGCTTTGGCATAAAGTTTACAACTGCAATTATTTGCCTGTTAATCAAATCCTCTTTTTTGTACAGTCTTGTAATCTGTGCGCTTGATTTTTTGATTCCAAACCCGCCAAAGTCAATTGTAAGCTTGTAAGAAGGGTTTCTGGCTTTTGGAAAATCCTCTATGCTTATGATTGTTCCTACGCGCATATCAATCTTTTCAAAATCATTCCAGTTAATCATAAAAAACAAGAAAACTATTTATTATAAAAATTTATTTGTTTGATTAAATCCATAAGTTATATAAACAGATATTACAAAGCATTTTGAATGGCTAAGACAGCAAAAGAAAAGTTCAAGACCTTTGGAAATGTATTTGACAACTTCACTATTCGCAATCTTTTTGAGCTTTCCTCAAGAGGGCTTTTTGAGGAGGATTCTTTAAGCCCAATATCAATTGGCAAGGAATCAAATGTTTTCTCTGCAAAAGGAAAAAATGGAAATGTTGTTTTGAAGATATACCGCCTTGAGGCAGCTGACTTCAACAGGATGTATGAATATATAAGGAATGACCAAAGGTTTCTTAACCTGAAAAAGCAAAGAAGAAAGATAATATTTGCATGGGTGCAGAGGGAATACAGAAACTTATTCAGGGCAAGGGAAGCTAATGTTAAAGCACCAAAGCCAATAACCTTTATGAAGAATATCCTTGTAATGGAATTAATAGGCAAAGACCAACCTGCATTAAAGCTGAAGGACAATATTCCTGAAAACTTAAAAAAATTTTATGAAAAAATAAAAACTTACATAAAAAGGTTTTACAAAGCTGGTTTTGTGCATGGGGATCTTTCTGAATTTAACATACTTAATCATGATAATAATCCTGTCTTCATTGACTTATCGCATGCAACCCAGATAAAAAATCCAGGAGCTGATAAATTAATTGAGAGGGATGTAAAAAACATATGCAGGTTCTTCATAAAACACGGATTAAAGCTTGAATACGAAAAGGAGTTTAAAAAAATTATTTCCTGATTTTAAAAAATAAAAACTTCATTGCATTGCTGCAATGAAGAAAAAATTTTGCCTTCAATTCTTAAAGATTGGGGGTGATTAAAAATGAAGGCAAAGAAAACAACACCTAAACGGTGATCATCATTGCACTATCTCAATGCCGAGCTCATCATTGATTTCCTGCATCTCAACAGCTGCTTCCCTTTCGCGTGCCTTTCCAAGTATCCATGGTGATTTAACACCAGTCATGATGGTCATGACAGTGAGTTTTCCTTTCATCTCCTCGCTGATTCTTGCGCCCCAGATAACATTTGCATCCTGGTCCATTGATTCTGTTACAAGCTCTCCAACCCTTGTAACCTCATCAAGAGTCATGTCAGGGCCTCCGGCTATATGGATTAATGCGCCTGTTGCTCCTTGATAGCTTATATCTAATAATGGATTGTTTAGTGCGCCGTGAACAGCCTCTTCAACCCTGTTCTTTGTGTCAGAAGAGCCAACACCTATTGCTGCAACATCTCCATTGGTCATAATTGCCTTTACATCTGCATAATCAAGATTAACCAAGGATGGAACAGCTATTGTCTCAACAATCCCTTTTATCATTGTTGCAATTAGCTCGTTTGCAACTGCAAATGCATGCTTTACTGGAAGATTGCCTGCAATCTGAACCAAGCGGTTGTTATCAATAACAATTACAGTGTCAGTTATCTCTCTTAACTGCTGCAAGCCAAACTCTGCCTTGTCAACTCTTGCACGTTCAATCTTGAAAGGCATTGTAACTGTTCCAATCACAATTGAACCTAGTTCCCTGGCAACCTTTGCAATTACTGGCGCAGAGCCTGTTCCAGTTCCTCCTCCCATGCCAGCACATATAAAAGCCATATCAACATCCTTAAGGGAATCCTTTATCTCCTGGATTGATTCCTTGGCTGCTTCTGCTCCTTTCTCAGGATAGCCACCACATCCAAGGCCGCGAGTAGTATCCTTGCCCAGTAGAATTTTTCTATCAGCCTCTGAAATATTAAGATGCTGCTGGTCAGTATTGGCAGCTATTATCTCAGCTCCTTTAATGCCCTTTCTGTAGAGCCACGAAACCATATTGTTGCCTGCTCCACCAGCACCAAAAACCTTGATGTTTGCCTGTTTTACTTCTATTCCTTGAAATTTGTTTTTTTCTTTGTTTTTTAATGCATTCTCTACGATGAAGTCCATTTTTCCAAAACCCCCTTTTTCATTTTTTATATACTCCTCAAAACATATACTATAATATAAGCATTCCAAAACAATAATATTTATATCATAGCTCTGCTTTTATTTTCCTTAGAAAAAGTTTAGTTAGTTGCGCCAAAAACTAATTAAATAAAATTTAAACTTAAAACTAATTAAAACTGGATTAAAAGAATAGTTAGTTATTAACTTGCGCCAACAAGTTTAGTTATATTTACTTTAATACGCTAACTTATATATAAATACTTCTAATTTTAAAAATATATTTTCCAAAAGCTATGCTTAACTTCTTATGGAAAATTAAAAACATATTTATACTGATTAAGGTTATTGTTTTTCATGGCATTATATTTTATTGGTCTTGGACTTTACGACGAGAAAGATATCTCATTAAGGGGTTTGGAAGCAGTTAAAAAATGCGATGCTGTTTATCTTGAAAACTACACAGGTGTTCTATCATGCAATTTAAAGAAGCTTGAAGGGTTTTATGGAAAAAAGATAATTTTAGCTTCTCGTGAGATAGTTGAGAAAAGAGCAGAAGAAACAATATTGAAAAATGCCCTTTCAAGAGATGCTGCCTTTCTTGTTGCAGGCGATCCAATGTCTGCAACAACGCATATTGACTTAAGGTTAAGAGCAGAGAAGTCAGGCATTGAATGCATTGTTATACATAATGCATCTGTCTTCTCAGCTGTTAGTGTTACTGGCTTGCAGCTTTACAAATTCGGCAGAACAACAAGCATTCCATTCCAGGAGGAGAACTGGAAGCCAGAAACACCTTATGATGTAATCAAAGAAAACAAAAAAAATGGCCTGCATACATTGTTGTTGCTTGATTTAAGGCCTGATGAAAAAAGGTTTATAAGCGTTAATGATGCTGTTGAATACCTGCTTAAGATAGAAAACAAAAGAAGGGAAAATGTTTTTCCTAAAGGCATGCTTTGTGTTGGATGTGCAAGGCTTGGCTCACCAAAGCCCTGCATTAAGGCTGGGAAGGCATATGAGCTTTTAAAAGAGGATTTTGGAGAGCCAGTGCATTGCCTTATTGTTCCTGGAAAGCTTCATTTTATAGAGCAGGACACTCTTGAACTGTTTAAAATTCATAAATGAAACATTGTTAATTAATCCGACAAATGATTGGAATTCCAAT